>CANFMK010000044.1 GCA_947448325.1 Comamonadaceae bacterium | reverse complement strand
TGAACAGGCCCACGGCCCACAGCATCCAAGCCCATGAGCGGACTGACATTGGCGTAGACAAGCGCTCGGTCATGCTCAAAACCGGTAATAAATAAAACCTGGAACACCGTTCGGGCCCAAGGCAATCACACCAAAAATACACACGCTCAACAGGGCGCCCACGGCCCAGACTGGGGCCGCTTGCAATCCCTTCACTACCCGTGTTTGCAGATCGAGTGCATGACGACTCAACATCAGAAAAACAACCGTCAAGGTCACCAGACCCAGCATGGGCCAGATCGGAACTTGCCAAAACGGATGCGCGTTGGTCACCACGCCTTGCAATATGCGCAGCGCAGCTTCAACCGAGTCGGCTCGGAAAAAAACCCAAGCCACGCTCACAAACACCAAAGTCATGGCCTGCGCCCAACCCGCAGGCAAAGCAGGACCGCAGGCGCGCTTGTACAGGTTCACCGCCACCACGCCCAAGCCATGCAGCAAGCCCCACACCACAAAAGTCCAGTTCGGTCCGTGCCACAAGCCGCTGATCAGCATGCCCAAAAGTACATTGATTTGCGTGCGAGCAAAACCCAAACGGTTGCCGCCCAGGGGGATGTAGATGTAGTCGCGAATGAAACTCGACAACGAGACATGCCACCGCGTCCAAAAATCTTGCAGATTGCGCGCCAGATAAGGTTGCCTGAAGTTCACGGGCAACTCAAACCCCAGCATCAACGCCAAGCCGGTGACGATCAAGGTGTAGCCGCCAAAGTCCAGCATGATCTGCAAGGTGTAGCCGACCATGGCGGCCAGCAAGGCCAGCCCACCGTATTGCTCGGGCGATTTGAAGATCGGATCGACCCAGGTATCGGCCAACCATGTGGCGAAAATCACTTTTTGGGCGGCGCCCAAGACGATGCTGTACAGAGCCAGCGGCATCTCGCGCGCTCGTCCAGGCGTGCCGGCGTCCCACTGTGCAAAAAAACGCTCGGCCCGCCAAATAGGCCCGGCAAACAGCGTCGGCCAAAAACACAGAAACAGCAGCACTTGCGGCAAAGATCGCACGCTGCTGGGTTGCCGCGACACCATCACCAAATAAGTGATGGCCTGGAAGGTCAAAAAAGAAATACCCACGGGAGCCACCACATCCCACACCGGCAATGACCACTGCCACCCCCACGCTTGGGCCAGCGCCATCAAACTGGTGCGCACAAAATCCGCGTATTTGAAAAATACCAAACAGCCCACACTCAGCACCATCGCCACACACCAAGGCAAGCGCTGGTTGGGTTGACGAGCCAGCCACTGGCCCAACACACCTATTCCCAAGCTATAGACCAGCAACTGCGCAGCAAACCCAGTGTCCCAACTGGCATACAAGGCATACCCTGAGAGCAACAACAAGGTCTTTTGCGCGCGCGGCCAAGCGGCCAAGCCCCAGTACAGCGGAAAAAACAGCAGGCACAGCAAGGCGAATTCGGGCGAGACAAAACTCATGCCGGACTTTTATTGGAAAGGCACTTGCTGACCCGCGGCCACCGCGTCCATGTGCGCCTGTTCCGCTCTCACTTTGGCAACATAGCCATCACTGCCCACCGCGGAGGCATCACCGCCTAAATAAAAGCGCAGGCCATCGTCCACATTGCCGCCTTTAAGCTTGATGGAGTCGACCAACACACTCACGCCCACACGCAAATTGGTGATGGGGTCGAAAGCGGCCAATTTGCCGCCAAACTCTTCGTAGCGCTGCGCATGCACCTTGGGCATCACCTGCATCAAGCCTTGCGCACCCACCTTGCTTTGAATGTAGGGATGAAAGTTCGATTCAATGGCCATCACCGCCAAAATCAAGTGCGCGGGCAATTTGGAAGAGCGCGACAGCACATGCGCCTCGGCCACCAAAGCGGCCAAGGGTTCGGGGGCGACACGGTATTTTTGCGCCAACCATTGCGCCACCAGGGCTTGCGAACGGGGCAAGGACTTCAAATCCGTGGCCGTCACGCGCTCCACCACGTTCTCAGGCAACCACCATAGACTGACATGGCGCTCGCGCAACCAGTTGTAAATATAGGCTTCGCCTTCGGCCAAATAGTCGGGCCTGAGCGAAAGCACCAACACCGCCACCGTCACCAGCAAGCCCACCATGGCTAAGCCACTGTGGGTCACGGTCAAGACGCCGTGCCCCATATCGGTCAGCAGCGTCTTGAGATTGTGTCGGAGGTGTGTGAGTTGAAACATAGGGCTGCTGAGATTTTAAGCGCTCAGGACGCCTGGAGGCGCCTATTGCCAGGGTTGGGGATAATAGGCACATGACCCTCCAACGTGTTGTCGTCGGACTCTCCGGCGGCGTAGATTCCGCCGTGACTGCTTACCTGCTGAAACAGCAAGGCTATGAAGTGGTGGGCATTTTCATGAAAAACTGGGAAGACGATGACGACAGCGAATACTGTTCGTCGAACATCGACTTCGTCGACGCCGCGGCGGTGGCCGATGTGTTGGGCATCGAGATCGAGCATGTCAACTTTGCCAGCGACTACAAAGACCGGGTGTTTGCCGAGTTTGTGCGCGAATACCAGGCCGGGCGCACGCCCAATCCCGACATCTTGTGCAACGCCGAGATCAAGTTCAAATCTTTTCTCGACCATGCCATGCGCCTGGGCGCAGAGAAAATTGCCACCGGTCATTACGCGCGTGTTCGGCTCAATCCGAACACCGGCCGGCATGAGCTGCTCAAAGGCTTGGACGAGAGCAAAGACCAAAGTTACTTTTTGCACCGACTCAATCAGGCGCAGTTGTCCAAAACCCTGTTCCCGATTGGCGAGCTGCACAAGACCGAGGTGCGCCGAATTGCCGAAGAAATCGGCTTGCCGAACGCCAAAAAGAAAGACTCCACCGGGATTTGTTTCATCGGCGAGCGGCCGTTTCGCGAATTCTTGAACCGCTACATCGCCAAAGAGCCTGGGCCAATCAAGGACCCCACGGGACGCACCATCGGTCGGCACGTGGGCCTGAGTTTTTACACCCTGGGTCAGCGCCAGGGCTTGGGCATTGGCGGCATCAAGTCCAAGGGCGCGCAGCGTGGCGGGGGTGAACACACACCCTGGTTTGTGGCGCGCAAAGACATGGAAAAGAATATTTTGTGGGTGGTGCAAGGGCATGACCATCCTTGGTTGTTGTCGCCCCAATTGCAAGCGGCTGACGCCAGTTGGTGCGCCGGTGTCGCGCCGGCGCCCGGCGCGTATGCAGCCAAAACCCGTTACCGCCAAAGCGATGCGGCTTGCACTTTGCAAGCGGCGCCCGAAAAAGAATTTGCTTTGGATTTCAGCCAAGCCCAGTGGGCGGTGACACCCGGACAAAGTGCCGTACTCTATGACGGCGAGGTGTGCCTGGGCGGCGGCGTGATTGCCCACGCCAGCGCACTGCCTTGACGCCGCGCACAACAAACCCACAGGTGTGACATGACAACAGATGTACTGATCATTGGCGGGGGCAATGCGGCTTTGTGCGCCGCTTTGATGGCCGCCGAAGCCGGAGCGACAGTGACGCTGCTCGAGGCAGCCCCGCGCGAATGGCGCGGCGGCAATTCAGGCCACACCCGCAACCTGCGCTGCATGCACGACGCGCCGCAAGATGTGCTGGTCGACGCCTACCCCGAAGAAGAATTCTGGCAAGACCTGCTCAAGGTCACCGGCGGCCTGACCAACGAAAAACTGGCTCGCCTCGCCATCCGGGCGTCGAGCACCTGCCGCGACTGGATGCGCAGCCACGGCGTGCACTTTCAGCCACCTCTCTCGGGTGCCCTGCATGTAGCCCGCACCAACGCCTTCTTCATGGGCGGGGGCAAGGCCTTGGTCAACGCGTACTACCGCAGCGCCGAAAAACTCGGCGTGCAGATCCGCTACAACGCACCGGTGGACCGATTGGAAATTGAGAGCGGCCATTTTGTCGCCGCCTGGGTGGGCTCCGAGCGCATCAGCGCCAAAACCTGCGTCTTGGCCGCGGGGGGCTTTGAATCGAACATCGACTGGCTGCGCGAGGCCTGGGGCCAAAACGAACACGGCGAATGGCCGGCCGAGAATTTCCTGATTCGTGGCACGCGTTACAACCAAGGCGTGCTGCTCAAACACATGCTCAATGACCACCAAGCCGACCGCATTGGCGACCCCACTCAGGCGCACATGGTGGCCATTGACGCCCGCGCACCGCTGTACGACGGCGGCATCTGCACCCGCATCGACTGCGTGTCTTTGGGCGTGGTGGTCAACACCCGAGCCCAACGCTTTTACGACGAAGGCGAAGATTTCTGGCCCAAGCGCTATGCCATCTGGGGCCGCCTGGTGGCCCAGCAACCGGGCCAAACCGCTTATTCCATCATCGACAGCAAAGCCATCGGCCGCTTCATGCCGCCGGTGTTCGAAGGCGTGCAAGCCGACAGCCTGCCCGAACTGGCGCAAAAAATCGGTCTGGACGTGGACACCTTCATGCAAACTTTGAACGACTACAACCAGGCCTGTCTCATCGGCACTTTTGACCACACCACGCTGGACGACTGCCACACCGAAGACGTGACACCCGCCAAAACCCATTGGGCCCGCACCATCGACACCGGCCCGTTTTATGCCTACGCCGTGCGCCCGGGCGTGACCTTCACCTACCTGGGACTGGAAACCGACGAAACCACCGCCGTGCGCTTTGGCGGCGTGGCCAGCGACAACCTGTTTGTGGCCGGCGAGATGATGGCGGGCAATGTGCTGGGCAAGGGTTACACCGCTGGGGTGGGCATGTCGATTGGCACCGCGTTTGGCCGCATTGCAGGCACCCAAGCGGCGCGGGCCGCTCTGGCGTCTGGCCGCGAACACGCTGCGCAAGAGGGAGCCGCAGCATGACCACTTTGCAACAACTCACCCAAGACGCCAAAGCCCTGGCCAATGGCCAATGGGTGCCCACCAATGCCGAAAGCGAAACTGCACGCCAGCTGCAAATCTGCAATGCCTGCCGCTACTGTGAAGGCTTTTGCGCGGTGTTTCCGGCCATGACACGACGCCTGTCATTTGGTCAGGCCGACATTCACTTCTTGGCCAATTTGTGTCACAACTGCGGCGCTTGTTTGCACGCCTGCCAGTACGCCCCGCCGCACGACTTTGCGGTCAACATCCCCCAAGCCATGGCGCAGGTACGTGGTCAAACCTATGTGCAATACGCCTGGCCCGCGCCGCTGGGCGCGCTGTACCATCGCAACGGCCTGACGCTGTCGCTGGCATTGGCGGCGGGCCTGGCGCTTTTCCTGTGGCTGGCGTCCAGCGCTCCCACCGGCGCCGGTGACTTTTACGCCCTCTTTCCGCACAACGTCTTGGTCAGCCTGTTTGCACCGGTGTTTTTGTTCGCGGTGCTGGCCCTGGCCATGGGCGTGCGGCGTTTTTGGAATGACATCACACCCGCCACCAGCGGCGCGCCGGTCACTTCGCCCGCGGCGTTGGAGGCCACGCACGATGTGCTGCGCCTGAAGTACCTGGATGGCGGTCATGGCGAAGGCTGCAACAACGCAGACGACGCCTTCTCGCTGGCGCGCAAACATGCGCATCACCTGACCTTTTACGGCTTCATGCTGTGCTTTGCCGCCACGAGTGTGGCCACGCTGTACCACTACGCATTCAAGCTGCCAGCGCCCTATGACCTGCCCAGTCTGCCCAAGCTGCTGGGCGTGGTGGGCGGCGTGAGTTTGCTGCTGGGGACGGCGGGCTTGTTCATACTGAAACTGCAGCGCCACCCGGCGCAAGGCGATGCCGCACAAAAACCCATGGACCTGGGTTTTATCGCGCTGTTGTTCTTGATCAGTCTGAGCGGCCTGGCCCTGTGGCTCGCCCGCGCTCACAGCAGCATGCCCACCTGGCTGGTGGTGCACCTGGGCGCAGTCATGGCCTTGTTTGCCACTCTGCCCTACAACAAATTCGCGCATGGCATATTCCGCAGCGCTTCCTTGCTGCGTCATGCCGTGGAAAAACGCCAACCGAACCGCCTGGGATTAGGCGCAGATTAAGGAGACCCCCATGAAACACCGACACTTTGTGCGCGCCGCGCTCACCTTGGTCATGGCCGGACTGGCCCTGAGCGCCCAAGCCCAAGAATTTCCGCCCAAGAAAACCATCAGCATGGTGGTGGGTTTTGCCGCCGGTGGCGCGGCCGACACCGGCGCGCGCATCATCGCCAAAAAACTCGGCGAGAACATTGGCGCCTCGGTGGTCATCGACAACCGGCCAGGCGCAGGCGGCAACATTGCCCACCAATTCACCGCACAAGGTCCGGTCGACGGCAGCGTCATTTTGTTCGGTTCGGTCGGCCCCCTGACCATTGCGCAGCACATGATGAAGCTGCCTTACGATCCGGTGAAAGACCTGGCGCCCCTGACCATGGGCGTGAACTTCCCGAACGTGCTGGTGGTGGGTGCGCACACCGGCATCAAGACGTTTGCAGAGTTTGTGGCCTACGCCAAAAAGAACCCGGGCAAGCTGGACTTCGCCTCCACCGGCCCCGGATCGGCCTCGCACCTGGCGGGCGAACTGCTCAACGACATGGCCAAAATCGACACGGTGCACATTCCCTACAAAGGCGGCGCACCCGCTTTGCAAGATTTGCTGGGTGGACGTGTGGCGTCTTACTACTCCACGCTCTCCACCTCGCTGCCGCACATTGAAACCGGCAAACTGATCCCCCTGGCCAGCACCGGCACCCAGCGCCTGACGGCCCTGCCGAAAATCCCGACGATTGCTGAATCGGGCTACCCTGGCTTCTCGGCCACCAACTGGTACGCTTTTGTGGCTTCGTCCAAAGTGCCTAAACCTGTGCTGGACCGCTGGAACACCGAACTGGTGAAAGTGCTCAAGTCGCCCGACGTGGTCGAAGCCCTCAACAGCCATGGCCTCACACCCTTGCCTGGCACGCGTGACGAATTGGCCAAATACATGGAAAAAGAAACCGCCACTTGGGGCCGCATCATCCGTGAACGCAAAATCACCATGGAATGATGAATCTGATACGAACACACTGGAGACACACCTTGAAAGCATTTGCACTTTTCAACCCCATCTCACGCCGCAGCCTGCTCGCCAGCGTCTTGCTGGCCCTGGCGAGTCTGGCCGCACAGACCACCGCGCATGCCGCCGAGATCCGCGTCATCACCTCCGGCGCCTTCACCGAGGCCTACAAAAAACTCGTGCCCATTTACGAAGCGGCCAGCGGTCACAAAGTCATCAGTTCCTTCGGCGCCTCGATTGGCAACGCGCCAGACTCCATCCCTAGCCGCTTTACGCGGGGTGAAAAGTTCGACCTGGTGATCCTGTCCGAAGGCGGCCTGGAAGCCTTGATGAAAGAGGGCAAGCTGGTGCCGGGCAGCCGTGTCGACTTGGCCCGCTCACAAATTGGCGTGGCGGTGCGCAAAGGCACTCCGATTCCAGACATCAGCACCGTCGCCGCCTTAAAGCAAACCCTGCTCAACGCCAAATCGGTGGCCTACTCGGCCAGCGCCAGCGGCACTTATTTGTCCACCGAGATGTTCCCCAAACTGGGCATTGCCGAGCAGATGCAAAAAACCGCCAAGAAAATCATGAGTGAGCGTGTGGGCGCCGTGGTGGCACGCGGCGAGGCCGAGCTGGGTTTTCAGCAAGTGAGCGAGTTGATTTATTTCAAAGAGCTGGACCTGGTCGGCACCCTGCCCGACGCGGTGCAGCAAACCATCTTCTTTTCGTCAGCGCTGGTCAAAGGCTCGGAACAGCAAGACGCCGCCCAGCACTTGGTGCGCTTTTTCAACTCTCCTGCAGTGGCCGAGATCGTGCGCGGCACCGGGCTGGATCCGGCCGGCAAATAACAATCGCCCTCGCCCATGAAAAAACCCGCAGGTTGGAAGTCTGCGGGTTTTTTTGTGGGGATCCGTTTCGGTCAGAACGGAATATCGTCGTCCATGTCGTCAAACCCGCTGGACGCCGCCGGTTTGGCCGCAGGGGCCGGTGCACGGGGGGCGGCAGCTGGACGCTGCGCGGGTGCAGCGGCTGGGCGGCGCGGGGCACTGTCGTAACCATCGTCGCCACCACCGGAGGGGGCGCCGCCGCCTTCACGGCCGCCAAGCAATTGCATTTCGGTGGCGATGATGTCCACCGTGTTCTTTTCCACGCCCGCTTGGTCGGTGTACTTGCCGTATTTCAGGCGGCCTTCGACGTAAATAGGGCGTCCTTTTTTCACGTATTCGCCAGCAATTTCGGCCAGGCGGTCGTAAAAAGTGACGCGGTGCCACTGCGTGTCTTCGACCGTCTCACCCGAGGTGCGGTCTTTGCGGCGGCTGGTGGTGGCAATGCTCACATTGGCCACGGCCTGGCCCGAAGGCAGGTAACGGATTTCGGGGTCACGGCCACAATTGCCGATCAGGATGACTTTGTTGACGGATGCCATGGAACGATTCCTCTGAGATAAGACGCAATTATGGGGCCTGGCGGGCGGGATTTGCAGGGGCTTTCATGGGCCAAGCCGCCAGCAACCACACGACCATGGCCCCTGCGCAAGTCAAAAACAAGGCTGGGGTACCGAAATTTTGGACCAACAGCCCGCCAGAGACGCCGCCGACAAAAAACCCCAGCGACTGCAAGGTGTTGTACGCTCCCAGCGCCGTGCCGCGCACATGGGCAGGTGCCATGCGCGAGGCCATGCTGGGTTGCGAGGCCTCCAAAATATTGAAGCCACAAAAAAAGACAAACAACAAAGCGCCCAGACTGAGCAGCTGTGGCGTGCCCGAAGCCTGGACCAAAAAGCCCAGCTGCACCACCGCAATCAAGCCCACGGCCGATAAAAACACGGCACGCAGATAGCCTCGGCGCTCCAGCGGGAACAAAGTCCCGCCCATGACGACAAACGAGGCCAGCACGGCGGGCAAATACACCCACCAATGTTGCTCTTGAGGCAATCCGGCCTGCACCAGCAGCGCCGGCACCGCCACCCACATGGCCAGTTGCACCGCGTGCAAGACAAACACCCCCAGGTTCAGGCGCATCAGGCCGGGATGCCGCAGGACTTCGCTCAAGCGACCCCGGGGCTGGTTGTTGTGTTGCACAGGCTCTGGCGGCACGCGCCACAGCACCACCGCCACGCCGCTCAAAGCCAACAGCCCCGTCAAGTTGAACAGGCCGGACAAGCCCATCAGGTCCACCAGCAGCGGCGCCAACACCAGCGACAGGGCGAACATCAGACCGATGCTGGCCCCCACCAGGGCCATCGCCTTGGTGCGCACTTCGTCGCGCGTCAAATCGGCCAATAAGGCCGTCACGGCGGCCGACACCGCACCGGCGCCCTGCACGCTGCGCCCTACCAGCAACCAACCCAATGTGGGCGCTGCGGCAGCCACAAAACTGCCAATGGCAAAAATAATCAACCCCAAAACAATCACGCGTTTGCGGCCAAATCGGTCTGAGGCCATGCCAAAAGGCAGCTGGAGCAGCCCTTGCGTCAGCCCGTAAATGCCCATGGCCAAGCCCAGCATGGCTGCGTCATCGCCCCCAGGGTATTTCCGTGCTTCCAGCGCAAACACCGGCAAGACCAAAAACAGGCCCAGCATGCGCAACGCAAAAATCGACGCCAATGAGGCGCTGGCGCGCCGCTCAGTGGCGGTCATGGGGGTGGACAGAGGGGGCGATCCGATCGCAGCAGTAGTCACAAGGCCATTTCAGTTCATCAGTTTCACAGCGGTATTGTCCTCGACGGACCCCCATGGGCCTTCGCACAGACAAGCGGGGCGACAAGGCCGATAATTGAGGGTTTTGTCCATCGGCACCGATTTTGAACCCCTCTGATGCAAGCCTGGCCACAAGCCACAAAGAACTCCCCGAAGATCGCGCCGCAGTGCGCGCCGATCTTCGCGCCGAGCTGGACCGCGATGACGCCGCCTACTTGGCCACCGCCTTGCGCCAGACCCACATCAGCGTGCGGGGTGCGCGCACCCACAATCTGAAAAACATCGACCTGGACATTCCGCGCAAACAGTTGGTGGTCATCACCGGCCTGTCGGGTTCGGGCAAATCCAGCCTGGCCTTTGACACTTTGTACGCCGAAGGCCAGCGCCGCTATGTGGAAAGCCTGTCCACCTACGCACGTCAGTTTTTGCAGCTCATGGACAAACCCGATGTGGATTTGATCGAGGGCCTGTCGCCGGCCATCAGCATCGAGCAAAAAGCCACCAGCCACAACCCGCGCTCCACCGTGGGCACGGTGACCGAGATCCACGACTACCTTCGCCTGCTGTTCGCCCGCGCCGGCACACCGTATTGCCCCGACCACCACCTGCCCTTGCAAGCGCAAACCGTGAGCCAGATGGTGGACGCGGTGCTGGCCCTGCCCGAAGACACCCGCTTGATGATCTTGGCGCCGATCGCGCGCGAGCGCAAAGGCGAGTTTGAGAAAGTGTTTGAGCAAATGCAGGCGCTGGGCTATGTGCGCTTTCGCATCAACGGACACACGGTGGAAGTCGAAGACCTGCCCACCTTGAAGAAAACCGAAAAGCACGACATCGACGTGGTCGTGGACCGCTTGAAGGTGCGCAACGAAGCCGATGCCCCTGCGCGTGACGCCTTGCGCCAGCGCCTGGCCGAAAGCTTCGAAGCTGCGCTGGGTTTGGCCGAAGGCCGCGCCTTGGTGGTGGAAATGGACAACGGCGCCGAGCATTTGTTCAACGCCAAGTTCGCCTGTCCGATTTGCCACTATGCGATCAGCGAGTTGGAGCCGCGCCTGTTCTCTTTCAACTCGCCCATGGGCGCTTGCCCCACTTGCGACGGCATTGGCACCATGGAGTTTTTTGATCCAGCGCGGGTGGTGGCCTTCCCGTCCTTGAGCCTGGCCAGTGGCGCGATCAAGGGCTGGGACCGGCGCAACGGCTTTTATTTCAGCATGTTGGAGAGCCTGGCCAAACACTACAAGTTCGATGTCGAAGCGCCGTTCGAAAATTTGCCGCCCGAGGTGCGCCAGGTCATCTTGTTTGGTTCGGGCGAAGAGGACATCAAGTTCAGCTACATCTCGGAGTCGGGTGGAGCCGGAGGCGACTCCAGAGTCGCGCAGGGCAAAAAGGTCAGCAAGAAGCACCCCTTTGAAGGCATCATCCCCAATATGACGCGGCGCTACCGCGAGACCGACTCGTCGGTGGTGCGCGAGGACCTGGCGCGACTGCGCAATCACCAGCCCTGCACCGATTGCAATGGCTCTCGTCTGCGCCGCGAAGCGCGCCATGTGCGCGTGGGCCAAGGTGATCAAGCCCGTGCCATCTTCCAAATCAGCCATGTCACTTTGGGCGAAGCACAAGCCTATTTTCAAAACCTGCACATCGACGGCGCCAAAGGCGAAATCGCCAGCAAAGTGGTGCGAGAGATCGGTCTGCGGCTGAAGTTCTTGAACGATGTGGGTCTGAACTATTTGAGCCTGGACCGCAGCGCCGAAACCCTGTCGGGCGGCGAATCGCAGCGCATTCGCTTGGCCAGCCAAATTGGCTCAGGCCTGACGGGCGTGATGTATGTGCTGGACGAGCCCAGCATCGGTTTGCACCAGCGCGACAACGACCGCTTGATTGGCACGCTGCAACACCTGCGCGACATCGGCAACAGCGTGCTGGTGGTGGAGCACGACGAAGACATGATCCGCGTCGCCGACCATGTGATCGATATGGGCCCGGGTGCGGGCGTGCACGGCGGTCGCGTGATGGCCCAAGGCACTTGCGCCGACATCATGGCCGCGCCCGACTCGCTGACCGGCCAGTACATGTCCGGGCGCAAAAAAATTGCCGTGCCCACACAGCGCCACCCCAAAGGCAAAGACTGCATCGAGATTGTCAAAGCCACCGGCAACAACCTGAAAGAAGTCACCGCGCAATTCCCGGTGGGCTTGTTGACCTGCGTGACCGGCGTGTCCGGCTCGGGCAAATCGACCCTGGTGAACGACACCTTGTACCTGGCAGCGGCGCACCAGATTCACCGCGCCCACGACGAACCCGCGGCGCACGAAGACATTCTGGGCATGTACCACTTTGACAAAGTGATCAACGTCGACCAATCCCCCATTGGCCGCACACCGCGCAGCAACCCGGCCACCTACACCGGCCTGTTCACCCACATCCGCGACCTGATGGCCGAAGTGCCCGCTGCGCGCGAGCGCGGCTACGGACCAGGACGGTTCTCGTTCAACGTCACTGGCGGGCGCTGCGAAGCCTGCCAGGGCGACGGCATGGTCAAAGTGGAAATGCACTTTTTGCCCGACGTGTACGTGCCCTGCGATGTGTGCAAAGGCCAGCGCTACAACCGCGAGACTTTGGAAATCCAATACAAAGGCAAGAACATCGCCCAGGTGCTGGACATGACGGTGGAGGTGGCGTTTGCCTTCTTCAGCGCCGTGCCCAACATTGCGCGCAAGCTGCAAACCCTGTTGGACGTGGGTCTGTCCTACATCCGCTTGGGGCAAGCCGCCACCACCTTGTCGGGCGGCGAGGCACAGCGCGTCAAACTGGCCCTCGAATTGTCCAAGCGCGACACCGGCCGCACGCTGTACATCTTGGACGAACCGACCACCGGCTTGCACTTTGCCGACATTGCTTTGCTGCTCAAAGTGCTGCACCAGCTGCGCGACGCGGGCAACACCATCGTCATCATCGAGCACAACCTGGACGTGATCAAAACCGCCGACTGGTTGATCGACATGGGCCCCGAAGGCGGCTCAGGCGGTGGCCAAGTGGTGGGTGTGGGCACGCCGGAAGAACTGGCGAAGAACCCGAACAGTTTCACGGGCAAGTACTTGGCCAAGTTGCTGTGACGGCTTTTGCCCATGGACATCCACACCTCTTTTGAACAACCCCTCATCATTCCCTATTGAAAGCTTTGCGTCCCCATGAAAACCGTGATCCGTGCATTTTTCAGAACCCTGCGTGTGGTGCTGGGCCCCTTCATGCTGCTCAAAGAGCGCCTGACCCGACCCACCGCCGTGCAACGCACGCCTGAGGCGCAAGCCACGGTCAACCTGCAGTGCCAAAGCCTGACGCTGTACCAGTTCAGCACCTGCCCGTTTTGCATCAAAGTGCGCCAAGAAATGCACCGCTTGTCTTTGCCCATTGAACAACGCGACGCGCAACACCACAGCGCCCACCGCAGCGAGTTGCAGCAAGGCACTGGCGCCACCCAAGTGCCCTGCCTGAAGATCACCGACAGCCAAGGCCAAACCCAATGGCTGCAAGACTCGGCCGCCATCGTGGCCTATTTGCAAGGGCGTTTTGCAGCAACCGCCGCTTGAAAAGCGGCCTGCGCCTGAGCGCGCCAGACATGCACTGACTTGATCGTCATCAATGAATGCACAGGTGCGCATCGTGCCTGGACCATCTTCTGCCCACACAATCCTGTCTCCAGGACCAAACACCATGCCAACCACCACCTCACGCAGCCATTACGACGCCTTCAGCCGCGCTTTGCATTGGCTCACCGCCATCGCGGTTCTCACGGCTTTTGTTTTAGGGCCTGAGCACTTTGGCCGTGAATTGCGCCAAGGCCTGGACCCCGCCACGCGCTGGGATATCGTGGCGCACGAATCGTTGGGAATGATGGTGGCCGCGCTGACCCTGCTGCGCCTGCTGTGGCTGGCGGTGCGCCCAACCCCGCCCCGTTTTGACATGCCCCGCTGGATGCACATCACCGCCAAAGCCACGCAAGGCTTGCTGTGGTTGCTGCTGCTGGCCGTGCCCGCCTCCGCCATGCTGGCGCTGGGCAGCGAAGGCCACCCGCTGACCTTGCTGGGCGGCATCCGCATCAACGAGATGCCCGTCATCGCCAACTCCCCACTGGCCGATCTGACCGACTGGGGCGAGGTGCACGGCGTGCTCGGCGACATGATCCTGTGGCTCTCAGGCCTGCATGCCGTGGCCGCGATCTTGCACCACGTCCTGCTCAAAGACGGCGTGTTGCGGTCCATGCTGCGCCCGCGCGGGTGAGCGGCGCACCTGCCAGGCTTGCGATTGAACATCACAAGCCTGCCAACTTGGCCCAGGCGCGGTAGGACCAAAAGGCCTCTTCATGCAGCACACCATGTCGCATGGCCTCTGGGGAGAAGCCGGTCAAGCGGCGGGTCTCGCGGATGAAATGGCTTTGGTCCGAAAAACCATGGTCGAGTGCAATTTGCGTCCAGTCCAAACGCTCGTCATTCAACGCCTCCATGACCGCCAAAAACACGGCCTCGCCTCGCGCCGAAACTTGCAGCCTGCGCATGGACCAGCCCGTCCACTGCTTGATGCGCCGCTCGGATTGGCGCAAGCTGCGCCCCCAACCAGTGGCCGCAGCGCGCATGGCCAAGGCTTGCGTCCATGGCCCAAGCCGAGAAGGCTGCGGCGAAGTGAGCACGCCGCCCGTCACTGCACCTGGGGCGACGCAACGCTGCCACAGCGGCAATAGCTCTGCAAACAAACGCTGCACCCGTGCATCGTCACTGTTCGCCCGCTGCAAGCGCTCGCAGGCTGATAACACTTCGGCAGGCAACACGTCCCGCGCATCCACCACCTGATCGACCAGACGCGTCACCTCCATCCCGGTGAGCGCTTGCCAAGCGTCCGGGTAGAGTACCAACATGACCCCATGCGCCTGCGGCCCATACACCACGGTGAGTGGCTGGGTTTGCGGCCCGCTCACGCTAAGTGCAGGCAGCCGCTGGCGCGGTGCGACTGAGTCAACCTGACCCGCAGAACCCGCCCTGTCTGCAAAGCCCGAAAACAACACATTGATCGAGCACAGCGGCGTCACCGGGTAATGACTGTGACGCTGGGCTTGCGACAACTGCAGGCCCTGCATATTGCGCCCCAGCACCGCGCGAATGCAAGCACTCAAGCCCCAGGGCGGCAGCCAGGTTTGAACTGGCGCGAAGGCTTGTGTGTCAAATTCAAGAGGCATTCAATGAGTATATGTAAAGCGTTATTTTCAAAAAACAAATAGCCCCTTGGTGTCGGTTTGATTCAATACATTCGGCTTCGCACACAGCATGCTGGCACCATGAACACCCTGACCACGCCTCAACGACTTTCCGGTTTACCCCCCGGCCCGCCCGCCCGTCTGTGGGGGCTGAACCACTTGCAAACCATGAAGCCGGACTACCTGGGATTTGTCGCAGGCCTGCAGCGGACGCATCCTGACATTGCCCATGTGCGCGTCTTCACTGAACGCATCACCCACGTCTTTCACCCGGACTGGGTGCGCGAAGTGTTGGTCGACCAAGCCGATGCACTCATCCGCTGGGAGCGCGCCACCGAGGTCTTCAGCATCTCGATGGGCCAAAGCGTGTTGATCACCGAAGGCGCGCAGTGGCAGCGCCAACGGCGCATGTTGCAACCCGGCTTCGCGCCCAAGCGCGTTGCCGGTTACGCCGAACTGATGGTCGCGGCCACTGAGCAAGCACTCACCGCCTTGATTGCGCAAGGCCCAAGCCCCAGCGTCAACATGGACGAGTTGATGACCGACATGACTTTGGACGTGATTTTGAAAGCTCTTTTTGGCACGCACCAGGTCACGAACCCGCGCCCTGTGTCCGAGGCGATTCAGACCCTGAGCCACTCGGGAATTTCTGAACTGTTCAAGCCGTTTTCCTGGCCGTTGTGGATGCCCCTGCCCGCTGTGCGCAAGGTGCGCCATGCGCTGCGCACCCTGAACCAGATCATCCAACAGCACATTCAAAGCCAGCAATCCACCGCGCTTGACGATGGCCAAGACCTGCTGACCATGCTGCGCCTGGCCCGTGACCCCGAACATCCGCAGCTGGGCCTGAGTCCGCAAGAATTGCACGACCAAACCATGGTGATGTTTCAAGCGGGTCATGAGACGAGCGCCACCGCCATGACCTGGTGGAGCGGCCTGATCGCGCAGCACCCTGTGGTCGCTGAACGCCTCCAAGCTGAAGTCGATACCGTGCTGCAAGGCCAAGCGCCCACGCCCAGCACTTTGCAACAAATGCCTTGGCTACAAGCCAGTCTCAAAGAAGCCATGCGCCTGTATCCCCCGGCGGCTGTCTTGATGACACAGCGCACTCTCAGCGATGTAACCGTCGGCCCATGGACGGTGCCTCCAGGACATTTGATCGCCTTCACACCTTATGTGATCCAGCGCGATGCTCGCTGGTTCGAGTCGCCTCACGACTTCAAACCGGAACGCTTTTTACCTGGCGCGCCTGAGATTCCTCGCGGCACCTGGATGCCTTTTGGCACCGGCCCGCGCGTCTGTATCGGTCAGCACTTTGCCATGATGGAAATGGGCTTGATCGGTGCCATGTTGCTGCAACGCTTCACGCTCCATTGGCCTGAAGGTGCCGCCTGGCCTGAAGGCGACTTGGCTGTGACATTGCGACCGGCCACGCCCATACGGCTGCAACTGCAGCCACGAAACCCGCTCTAAGTAGCCGAAACCACCGTCAGCAAAGTTTGGCCATTGGCCACCAACTTCTCGACGCCCGCATCGACCGCAAACAAATCACAGCTGGTGAAAACTTGCGACTTGCCCGGTTTCACCACCCGCGCGCGGGCGATGAATTTTTGGCCCTGAGCCGGGCGCAAACAATTCACCGAAAAATTCGCCGCCAACAAATGCGGCCCGGCCACCGTGGCGGCGGCAAAACCGCAGGCGGTATCGATCAGCGTGCCGATCAGACCGGCATGTAAAAACCCCGAATACTGCCCCACCTCCGAGCGCCAGGGCATTTGAATTTCCACCGTGCCGGCCTCGGCCACGGTCACTTCAATGCCGCACCAGCGGTTGAATTCCGCCATGGCGTTGATTTTTTGGATCATCTGCAATGCGTTCATGGGGTGCTCCTTGATTTGGACTGAAACCAGTCTAGCAAGTTGGGGATATCCCAAGGCGCATCACCTTGACGCGCGAGCGACAAGTGATCCCTACGTCCTGCGCCCTAAGTGATACCCAGTGACGCAGGGCTGGTGTACAAAACACCATCTTCAGGAGCGCCCATGACCGTCACAACCCACCATCCTTTGCCCCAAGCCCAGCCCGCCGATGTGGGTCTGTGCCCCGATCGCACACAGCGCTTGATGGACGTGCTGCGCCGCGAGGTGGCCAGCGGGCGATTGCCCGGCGCAGTGGCGCTGATTGCGCGCAAGGGGCAAGTGGCTTTGTTCGACACCGTGGGCGTGCAAGACCCGTCCAGTGGCGCAGCCATGCGGCCGGACAGCATTTTTCGGATTTACTCCATGACCAAGCCGGTGGTGTCGGTGGCGGTGATGATGCTGCTCGAGCGCGGGCAGTTGCTGCTGAGCGACCCGGTCGGTCAGCACCTGCCGGAGTTTGCCCATCAACAGGTGCACACGGCCAGCGGCCTGGTGCCGCCCACGCAGCCCGCCACGGTGCAAGACCTGCTGCGCCACACGGCTGGTTTGACCTATGAATTCTTGGGCGACTCGCCCGTGCAGCGCCAATACGGCGAAGTCAAAATCGCCACCCGCGACCGCAGCAACGACGAGTTTTCACGCACGCTGGCCGCCATCCCCTTGCAGTTCCAACCCGGCAGCATGTGGGCTTACAGCCGCGCCACCGACGTGCTCGGGCGCTTGGTCGAAGTCCTCAGCGGCCAGACCTTGGGGCAGTTTTTACACAATGAAATCTTTGCACCTCTGGGCATGGTGGACACCGGCTTTGTCGTGCCGCCTTCTGAGCACCACCGCATCGCCGAGCCGTTTGAAAAAGACCCGGACGGCGGCGTGCTCATGAAAGTGCTGGACCCGACACACCCCGCCGCCATGGAGGCCGGCGGCGGCGGTTTGATGTCCACCGCCTTGGACTACGCCCGCTTTTTGCAGTGCTTGCGCAACAAAGGCGAGTTGAACGGGGTGCGACTGCTG
>CANFMK010000043.1 GCA_947448325.1 Comamonadaceae bacterium | reverse complement strand
GGCAAGCGGTGCGCTGCGCTCGCGCCCACGGGGGCCATGAACACGCTGCAACTGGCGATCACCACCAAGGCGGGCAGCCACAGGTAGCCGAATGAATATTCAGGCAGGTTCGCAACGTTCTGCCCGCTGATGATGTAGCCCACGACATTGGCCAAGGCGATGGGAAAACCCAGCGCCGCGCTGGTCGCCACGGCGTTGTGGATGGCCACGTTGCACCAGGTCATGAAGGGCACAGAGACAAAGCCGCCACCAGCGCCCACCAAACCCGATAAAAAGCCAATGAAGCTGCCTGCACCCAGCAAGCCGGCCGTGCCTGGCACTTGGCGCGAAGGGGCCGGTTTTTTGTCTAAAAACATTTGGGTCGCAGAAAAACCCACAAAACAGGCGAAAAATAAAGCCAGAAACGAGCCTTTGAGGAAGGCAAACACGCCCAAGCTGCCGATCAAACTGCCCAGCACAATGCCCGGGGCCAGACCTTTGACCAGCGGCCAACGCACCGCGCCGCGCTTGTGGTGTGCGCGCACGCTAGAGACCGAGGTGAAGATGATGGTGGCCATGGAGGTGGCAATGGCCATTTTGACGGCCAGGTCGGGCGAGACGCCTTGTTCTCCCATCAGATAAGTCAAGAACGGCACCAGGATCATGCCGCCGCCAATGCCCAGCAGACCCGCCAGAAAACCAGTGGCAATGCCCAAAACGGCGAGTTCAAGAATCAAGCTGGGGTCGAATGTCATGGGGGGCAATCAGAGGCGGGGCTGAAGAAAAGGTGTCTGCAGTGCCACCGAACCCTCATCCTGAACCGGGGGTTCAGGTGGGCGAGGGCAGACTGACGTTGGGTTCATCTGACGCGAGATGATCACGCTCACCAGTCGATGTACCAAGCCCGAGCTCAATGAGCATTGGTTCAAGGAAATATAAAGCCCGGCGTGCACTGCAGACCGGGCTGATTGTAGGCCAAGAGCGGCCTGTAGGGGTGTCGCTTAAATCAACTGGCCGTCGCGGCCCAAGGCCTGGTCCAGACGCTGCAGCAACTGGTTCAGACGGGCTGAATCGGCCTCAGAGGCTGGCGCTAGGGAGGGGGTGGGCGTTAGCGTGCTGGGCAAAACCACAGCGGCGCTCGCTTCGTTGGCGTCAAAAGCCAAGTTCAAGGCCGCCAGAACCGCAATCCGGTCACGGGCTTTGATTTTGCCGGCATCGCGGATCTTGCACATGGCAGCATCCACCTTGCTGACTGCGGCCAACAACTGCGGCTCGCCGCCCTCGGGGCAACCCAGCAGGTAGCTTTGGCCCATGATTTGGACTTCCAATTGCTTTGAACTCATGGTGCGGCATCCGAGGCAGGGGTGGCGGGCAGACGCTCGATCAGGCTGTCCACCCGCGCGCGGGCCGCAGCTAAACGGGATTTGAGTAAATCGCGTTCTTGTGACAAAGCAGAGACTTGCTGACGCAGCAAGTCGTTGGTGCGCGTCAGCTCATCGTGCCTGAGCAGCAAGTGCTCGACACGTTCGGCAATCTGGTCGATGGTGTGGTGGTTTGTCATGGTCGACAAAAAGTGAATGGCTCTATTGTAGGGTTGAAGACAGTTTCAAACTTACAATGCGCTTTGTTGGTGCTCGCGGCGTGGTTCACACGCCGCAGTTCAACGGGAAGCAGGAGGGTTGCGTCGCTCGCTCGACACCACCCAACCTGCGCTGCCCCCGCAACGGTCAAGCGGACGAACTTGTTTCAAGTTCCGTCTCTGTCAACATGCCACTGGTCGCCTTGAACAAGCGACTGGGAAGGCGACAGAGGCTGTCTCCGCCAGCCCGGATACCGGCCAACAAGGTGGTGGTGCGTCTGAAAACGCGCCGCTAGAACGTCCATGCACTGTCGGGGAAGGCGGTGAGGACACACAACTTGTTGGTTTTTCATGACTTCACGCTTCAAGGCTTTGGCGGCATTGCTGCCGACCCTCTTCATCCTGACGACTGCTGGTGCACAACAATCTGCCGGCAGGGTTGCCGGCATTGAGGTGGGGCAGGCCCAGCCCTCCATCATTGTTTATGCCTCCCGTTTCGAAGAAAGGCTGGTGGACGCATTGCCGCAGACCAGTATCGTGACGGCCGCTGAAATTCAAAAAAGCGGCGCCAGTAACGTTTCCGAAGTTCTGTCTAGAGTGGCTGGCTTGCCAGTCAGGCTCAATCTCGACGGAAGCACCAATGCGGTGGTCGATATCAAAGGATTCGGCGATACGGCATCTAACAACATTGTTGTTCTGCTCGATGGTGTGCGTATTTCTGAGCAAGAACAAACCATGGCTAGGACTTCGATGATTCCGATCGAGGCGATTGACCACATCGAAATCACCAAGGCTGGTAACAGCGTTCTGTACGGAGATGGTGCCAATGGAGGAACCATCAACATCATCACTCGCAAGAATGTGGGCAATTTGACCGTGGTGACTGCTGGCGTTGCCAGTTACGCTGGCTACCAGTCAGGCTTGTACCACTCGCATGCATTGCAAGACGGCGAGTTGAGTTTGTATGCACGTCAATACGTTAGCGACAATTACCGCAAGAACGCCAGAGGCAGCGAACTTTCTGCAGGCACGAATTGGATCAAGCACGTTGATGCGCAGACCGACATTGGTGTTCGTTTATTTTCCAGCCGAGAAAGAAACAAACTGCCTGGTGCACTGCCATCGATTTGGTTGAACACCACACCGCGGGAGGCGCAAGTTCCGGACTACAACTGGGATGCAGCGGTGGACAGTCATTCCCTGACCTTTTTCGGGAAAAAAACCATCCAGGATGTCGAACTCGCAGTGGATTGGAACAGGCGTTCGCGGCATAACAGCGATGACTACAGCTATGACGCGTACAACGTTTATGCGGGCTACCATTACGATGACTGGCGCCGGTCCTATAGCAATGCCAGTAGCCAAGCGGATGTCCAGTCCATCAGTCCTCGCGTCAAGGTCAACAACTTCATCGTATCCCGCAACACACTTCAAGTCGGTTACGACTGGCTCAAGACTGTCAAGGACGGTCAAGCATTCCTGACCTTTGGCTGCAGCAGCGGCTCATCCACAGCCATGTGCAGTAACGGCGGAGTTGATGCCGGAGGAAGCACTTCCCAGATTGTTCATAAATCAAGCGGTGTGTATTTTCGAGATGTTTGGGAGGTCTCAAGCACCGATCGCATAGTTTTGGGCTACAGAAGAGAAAGTTATTCTCAAAATCGTTCCATCGACTATGGAGATGGATATGGTCCCAGCGCTTTCACTGCCAAAGCAACAACCCATGCCAACGAGTTCGAATATGCAAAGAACTTCCAGCCGAATATGACGGGTTATGTTCGCTTGAGTCGCAATTTTCGAATTCCCAATGCGGATGACAACAGCAATGTGGCATCCCCGCCCCCCAGTTACAACCCCGAGCTTTTGCGTGTTCAGACTTCGAAAGATGTGGATATCGGCTTGAACTACCAGGCCGGTGTGGTCAGCACAGAAGCCAGCTATTTCCAAAGTCGTACAAATAACGAGATTGGGTTCGACCCTTCTGGTTGTGGATACGCTTGTAATGTCAATTACGACCCCACCAAAAGAGAAGGTGTCAACTTCAAGCAGAAATGGGCATTCTCCTTAGGGTGGGCCATCAGAACAAATCTTCAATACGTCAACGCCCGTTTTGTTGAAGGTCCATACTTGGGTCATCAGATTCCGGGTGTCGCTGCTTTTTCGGGCAATCTGTCGCTGGATCACCGTCTGAGCCCACAGGATCAGATCTCTTTGACGACTCGATGGGCTGAAAGCCGCTATATGTCAGGTGATTTTGGCAACAACCAGTCCAAATTGCCTGGCTATGTCGTTGTTGATATGTCTTACTTCTACAGAATGAACAACTGGTCTTTGGTCGCTTCGCTCATGAACTTGGCTGACAAAAAATACACCGATGCTGGCATTTATAAACCCAGCTATACGCAGCCCTACCAGCTGACTGTGTATCCCAATCCAGGGCGCAGCTTCAGCCTGGGCGGTCGCTATGCCTTTTGAGGGGTGATGCCCGTCAAACGACACTTGAACAGCGCACAAGCACTTACTATGCAAAGCCAGCACCCTGGACCCCAACGCATCGTCTGCCTCACCGAGGAGACGACAGAGTGGCTGTACCTGTTGAGGCAGGAGCGGCGCATTGTGGGTATTTCGGGCTACACCGTGCGCCCGCGCCGGGCGCGAGAAGAAAAGCCCAAGGTCAGCGCTTTTTTGAGCGCCAAGATCGACAAAATCTTGGCGCTCAAGCCTGATTGCGTGTTCGGGTTTTCGGATCTGCAAGCGGACATTGCTGCGCTGCTGATCCGCGCGGGCGTGCAGGTTACTGTTTTCAATCAGCGCAGCGTCGATGAGATTTTTTCGATGCTCTACCAAGTCGGCGCCATGGTGGGCGAGGCCGATCAGGCCAAAGCGCGCATCGCCCACATGCAGACTGAGCTGCAAGCCATTCGCGAGCAGGCGGCCGCTTTCAAGCGTCGCCCCAAGGTGTTTTTTGAAGAATGGGATGTGCCCCACATCAGCGCCATCCGGTGGGTGTCCGAGTTGGTGGGCATCGCCGGTGGGGACGATGTTTTTCCTGAATTGGCGCTGATGCCGATGGGCAAAGACCGCATCATTGCGGACGGGCAGACCATTGTGGATCGCGCGCCCGACATCATCATTGGCTCATGGTGCGGCAAAAAGTTTCGCCCAGAAAAGGTCGCCCAACGCCCGGCTTGGCAAGACGTGCCCGCGGTGCGCACAGGACAAATTTTTGAAATAAAGTCCGCTGATATTTTGCAACCCGGACCTGCTGCGTTAACCGACGGTGTGGCGCAGTTGCACCGCATCATGGCCGATTGGGCGCAGCACCATGCTTAAGCGCTGGCCATCACTGTGGTGCGCTTCGATCTGTTGCTGGGCTTGGGCTGCAGCAGCCATCACGGTGCAGGACGATCGCCTCCAAAACATCGAGATCACCCGCCCGCCGCAGCGTGTGGTGAGCCTGTTGCCGTCACTGACCGAGACTGTCTGCGCGCTCGGCGCTTGCCAGCGATTGGTCGGCATTGATCGTTATTCCAACTGGCCCGCCCGAGTCCAGACCTTGCCGCGCATGGGTGGCGGCATCGACCCCAACATCGAAGCCATTGTGGCCGCTCGGCCTGATTTGGTGTTGCTTGCGGGTTCTACGCGCGGCATAGAGCGCCTCCAGGGATTGGGTCTCCAAATTTTGCAGCTCGAACCTCGCACCCATGCCGATGCACAGCGCGTGCTGCACACGGTGGCGGTGGCCTTGGGCGTGCCGCGCAGCGAAAGCGAGCGGGTGTGGCGCGAGATCGACGCAGGCGTGCAAGCCGCGGCGCAAACCCTCAGCCCTGCGGCGCGCAAACAGCGTGTGTATGTGGAGGTCAGCCCTGTCCCCTATGGCGCGAGCGAATCGTCTTTCATTGGCGAGACCTTGCAGCGCTTGGGGGTGGGCAATATCTTGCCTGCGGCCATGGGGCCTTTTCCCCAGGTCAATCCTGAGTGGGTGGTGCGCGCCCAGCCCGATGCGATTTTGATCGGCGACAGCTCGCGCCAAAGCTTGGCGCAGCGCCCGGGGTGGCCCCTGATGCGCGCCCTGCGCGAAGATCGCCTGTGCGCCTTCACGTCCGCAGAAGCTGACATGGTGGTGCGCGCCGGTCCGCGCATGGCCGAAGGCGCGCATTTGATTGCGCAATGCCTCAACCGCGTTGCTGCATTACCGCCAAGGGCTCAACCATGACCCAGGTGAGGCGCCACGACACCTTGCGCTGGGCGCTGGCCTTGGCCGTGTCGAGTTTGACCGCCCTGGTGATCGGAACAGGTGTGGGCAGCGAGGGCTGGGCTTGGCCCTCAATTCAAGGTATGGATGCGGTGCAAGCGCAAATCATGTGGGATATTCGCGTCCCGCGCAGCCTGGGCGCATGGTTGGCGGGGGCTTTGCTGGGGTTGGCTGGCGCGGTGGCGCAGGGCTTGTTTCGCAACCCATTGGCCGATCCTTATTTGCTGGGCAGTGCTTCAGGCGCATCATTCGGTGTGAGTTTGTACCTCAGCGCCATGGGCGGATCGCTGCTCACCAATGCCCTGTGGCCGCGTCTGGGTATGACTGGGGCCGCCTTCGTCGGCGCGGTGTTGGCTGTGATGTTGACTTTGCTGCTCGCCCGTGGCGTGCAGCAAACCTTGCGTTTGTTGCTGGCCGGTGTGGTGGTGGGCGTGGTTTTGGGGGCTTTGACCTCCATGGTCACGCTGATGCAGCCCGAGGTGTTGCAGGCCATGCAGGGTTTCATGTGGGGGTCCACCGCGTTTGTGGGGTGGACCTCTTGCTCCCTGATGGCTGGTGCACTGCTGTTGTGTTGCATGGTGTCACTGGCGCTGGCACGT
This sequence comes from Comamonadaceae bacterium, assembly GCA_947448325.1. Lineage (GTDB taxonomy): Bacteria > Pseudomonadota > Gammaproteobacteria > Burkholderiales > Burkholderiaceae_C > Limnohabitans_A. The sequence goes on along the minus strand of CANFMK010000043.1, from coordinate 11,694 downwards.
GTACTGGACGCACTCACCCTGGGCGAGGCCACGGCGCACAGCCTGGGCATGCCTTTGGGCGCGGCGCGGGTGGGTTTGATTGTCGCGCTGTCATTGGCCACGGGTGCGGCGGTGGCGCAGACAGGATTGATTGCTTTTGTGGGCCTGGCTGCGCCGCACGCTGTGCGCTCTCGGGTGCACACCACCCACGCGGGGCTGTTGGTGTTGTCGGCGCTGATGGGTGGCGTGTTGCTGCAAATGGCCGACTTGCTGGCGCGTGGACTGCTGGCACCACAAGACCTGCCAGTGGGCGTGTTCACCGCCGTGCTGGGCGGCGTGTACCTGCTCTGGCGCATGCAAGCGGTGAATGGAGGTCGTGCATGAGCGCTGCTGCGGTCATGGCGATACAGGCACGTGGTTTGCACGTGCAACTGGGCGGTCGGGCAGTTTTGCAGGGTCTGGACCTGGCGATTGCCAGCGGCCAATGGACCTGCGTGGTGGGACCCAATGGCGCGGGCAAATCCACTTTGCTCAAAGCCTTGGCCGGCTTGTTGCCCGCCCAAGGTCAGGTGCATTGGCGGGGGCGAGAGCGCTCGGGCATCCACCGGCGCGAACAGGCGCGTGAATTGTCGTGGTTGGGGCAGGGTGAGGCGGTGTCACTGGACCTGCGTGTCTTTGACGTGGTGATGCTGGGGCGTTTGCCGCACCAAAATTGGCTGGCCACGCCCACGGCGCAAGACCAGGCCATGGTCGAAGCCGCACTTCAGGCCACCCAGGCCTGGGACTGGCGCGCGCGCAGTCTGGCTGAGCTCTCCGGTGGCGAGCGCCAACGCGTGCTGCTGGCCCGCGCACTGGCGGGTAACGCACCCTTGATGCTGATGGACGAGCCCTTGGCCAATTTGGACCCGCCGCACCAGGTGGATTGGTTGGAGCAGGTGCATTGTTTGCGCGCTCAAGGCACCACGGTGCTCAGCGTGTTGCACGAGATTGGCATGGCTTTGCATGCAGACAGCCTGGTGGTCATGCGCGAAGGGCGGGTGGCCCACCATGGCGCGCCGTCTGAGGCGTCCACCCGCCAAGCGATTGAGGAGGTGTTCGAACACCGCATCCGCATCTTGCCCATAGAGGGGCAATGGGTGGTGCTGCCCAAGGCTTAAAACCCCGCTTGGGCACTGGGTTTGGCGCAAATTCACTTTTCAATTTTGTTTAAGATACCGCATGACAAATTCGATGACGCCCCTCAACCCCGTTCGCTGTGCGCTGGCCTTGGCTGTGATGACCGGTTTGGCCTGGTCTGCGCAAGCCCAAAACACCTTCAAAATCGGTGAGATCAACAGCTACAAGGCGCAACCTGCGTTTTTGGAGCCCTACAAAAAAGGCATGGAACTGGCGATTGACGAAGTCAACGCGGCCGGTGGTGTTTCAGGTAAAAAGTTTGAACTCATCACCCGCGATGACAATGCCAACCCGGGCGATGCGGTGCGGGTGGCCGAAGAGTTGATTTCCCGAGAAAAAATCGACGTGTTGACCGGCACCTTTTTGTCCAACACCGGCTTGGCCGTGGCGGACTTCGCCAAGCAAAAAAAGGTGTTCTTTTTGGCCGGTGAGCCCTTGTCGGACAAACTCACTTGGCAAGGTGGCAATGCTTACACCTTCCGTTTGCGTCCCGGCACCTACATGCAAGCGGCCATGCTGGTGCCTGAAGCGGTCAAGCTGAAGAAAAAACGCTGGGCGGTGGTCTACCCCAACTATGAGTACGGTCAATCGGCCGTGACTGCGTTCAAGACCTTGCTCAAAGCGGCCCAACCCGATGTCGAATTTGTAGCCGAACAGGCGCCGCCTTTGGGCAAACTGGATGCGGGCAGCGTGGTGCAAGCCTTGGCCGATGCCAAGCCCGATGCGATTTTCAATGTCTTGTTTGGTGCCGATTTGACCAAATTTGTGCGCGAAGGCAATACGCGTGGTCTGTTCCAGGACCGTGAGGTGGTCAGCCTGCTGACGGGCGAGCCCGAGTATTTGGATGCGCTCAAAGACGAAACGCCCAATGGCTGGATCGTCACTGGCTACCCCTGGAGTTCGCTCAACACCAACGATCACAAGGCGTTTTTGCAAGCCTATCAAGCCAAGTTCAAAGACTATCCTCGCATGGGTTCGGTGGTGGGTTATGCGCTGATCAAATCGGTGGCCGCCGGTGTCGCCAAAGCCCAGGGTGCTGACTCTGAAAAGCTTCGCGTGGCTTTCCGTGGCCTGCAACTGGCCACGCCGTTTGGCAAGATCACCTACCGCGCAGAGGACCATCAATCGACCATGGGCGCCTTTGTCGGGCGCACCAAGAACGAAGGCGGTAAGGGCGTGATGGTCGATGCACGTTACATGGACGGTGCGCAGTTCCAACCCTCGGCTGCCGAAGTCAAAAAATCGCGCGCTGTCGATTGACCCTCTGAATGACGCCTGAATGAGTTTGTCCGGATTTTTCGTTCAGCTCTTGAATGGGCTGGCCTCGGCGTCATCGTTGTTTTTTGTATCGGCGGGGCTGTCACTGATCTTCGGTGTCACCCGTATCGTGAATTTTGCGCACGGCTCGTTTTTCATGGCCGGCATTTACATCGCTTACACCTTGGTCGAGCGCTTTGCCAGCAGCATCGGTTTTTGGTCCTGCTTGGCCTTGGCCGCTGTGGCTGTGGGGGTGCTGGGGGCCTTGATCGAAATGTTCTTGCTGCGCCGCATATACAAAGCGCCCGAGCTGTTTCAGTTGCTGGCCACTTTTGCCTTGGTGCTCATCATCAAAGACGCCGTGCTGTGGCTGTGGGGCCCTGAGGAGTTGCTGGGACCCCGCGCACCGGGGCTGGCGGGTGCTGTGCAGATTGGCGGGCGGCAATTTCCCATGTATGACTTGTTTTTGATCGTGGCTGGTCCCGTCGTGCTGGCCCTGCTGTGGCTGCTGCTGACCCGCACGCGCTGGGGCACTTGGGTGCGCGCCGCCACCCAAGACCGCGAGATGGTCAGTGCCTTGGGTGTGAACCAGGCTTGGTTGTTCACCGCGGTGTTTGCCTTGGGTGCGATGCTGGCAGGCTTGGGCGGCGCCTTGCAGTTGCCGCGCGAATCCGCCAATTTAGAGATGGACTTGAACACGATAGGCTCGGCTTTTGTGGTCGTGGTGGTGGGGGGGATGGGGTCCATCCCGGGTGCTTATTTGGCGGCCTTGCTGATCGCTGAGGTCAAGGCAGTTTGCATTGGGCTGGGCGTGGTCGATCTGTGGGGTGTGGCGGTGTCGTTTTCCAAGCTCACCTTGGTGGTGGACTTTGTGGTGATGGCCGTTGTGCTGGTTTGGCGGCCCTGGGGTTTGCTCGGCAAGCCCCAAGCACCCAGCCGCGCTGTGGGTTTGCCTGAGGAGCCCTTGCGCAGCGCAAGCCAAGGTCATATCGGTTTGGCGGCGCTTCTGGGCTTGGTCTTGGTGGCTTTGCCGATGTTCACAGCCCAATCGCCCTACACCCTGGTGTTGATGATCGATTTGCTGATCGCTGCTTTGTTTGCAGCCAGCTTGCACTTCATCATGGGCCCCGCCGGCATGCATTCTTTTGGCCATGCCGCTTATTTCGGCTTGGGCGCTTATGGCGCAGCGTTGATGGTGCGTTCTCTGGGTTTGCCGATGGAGTTGGCGCTGTTGGCTGCGCCCTTGGTGGCGGCCTTAGGGGCACTGGTGCTGGGCTGGTTTGCGGTGCGCTTGTCAGGCGTTTACCTGGCCATGCTCACTTTGGCGTTCGCACAAATCATCTGGGCCGTCACCTTCCAGTGGGACAGTTTGACGGGGGGCAGCAATGGCCTGACCGGGGTATGGCCCTCGGCCTTTTTCAGTGACAAGCCCATGTATTACGGCTTGACTTTGGGTTTGGTGGTGGCCGGTGTGCTGTGGCTGCGGCGCATTTTGTTTTCGCCATTGGGCTATGCCTTGAGGGCGTCACGCGATTGCGTTGTGCGCGCCGAGGCGATTGGCATCGACGTGCAGCGACTGCAGTGGATGGCGTTTGTGGTGGCGGGCGGCATCGCGGGTTTGGCTGGGGCTTTGTATGCTTTTTCCAAGGGCAGCATCTCACCCGAAACCTTGAGCGTAAGCAAATCAGTGGATGGCTTGGTCATGGTTTTGCTCGGCGGCATTCAAACCTTGGCCGGGCCGGTGGTGGGTGCTTTTGGTTTCACTTGGCTGCACGATGTGGTGGCACGCAACACGGATTATTGGCGCGCCATGATGGGCGCGGTGATCTTGATTTTGGTGCTGTTGTTTCCGCAAGGTATCGCCGGTGCAGCGCAGAGCCTGTGGAGCCGCTGGCAAGGGAACCCAGTCGACCCGGCGAGGGGGGCCACATGAATGCGCTGCTGCAAGTGCGCCATCTGGGCAAGTCCTTTGGCGGCGTGAAAGCGGTGGACGGGATCAGTTTTGACCTGGCCCCAGGTGAATTGCTTGCTTTGATTGGTCCCAATGGGGCTGGCAAGTCCACCACCTTCAACATGGTCAATGGCCAGTTGCACCCCGATCAAGGCTCGATCACGCTGCAAGGCCAAGCGCTGATCGGACGCCCACCGCGCGATATTTGGCGCATGGGGGTCGGGCGCACCTTTCAAATTGCGCAAACTTTTGCCTCCCTCACGGTGCTGGAAAACGTGCAAATGGCTTTGCTCTCGCACGATCGCAAGTTGTGGTCGATGTGGCGGCGCGCTGCCGCCCATCGCCGCGATGATGCGCTGGCGTTGTTGGATCAGGTGGGCATGAAGGCCCAAGCCAACAGGCCCTGCAACGTGCTGGCCTATGGCGATGTCAAACGCGTGGAGTTGGCTATGGCGCTGGCCAACGACCCCAAGCTCTTGTTGATGGACGAGCCCACCGCGGGCATGGCACCGCAAGAGCGTCACGATTTGATGGCCTTGACCCAAGAATTGGTGGTGCAGCGTGGCACCGCCGTGCTGTTCACCGAACACAGCATGGATGTGGTGTTTGCCTACGCCGACCGTGTGATCGTGTTGGCCCGTGGTCGCTTGATCGCCCAGGGCAAGCCTGCGGACATTCGCCGTGATCCTCAAGTGCAAGAGGTTTATTTGGGCACTGGCAAGACTTTCGAAAGGACTTCTCCATGAGCGCGGCAGATAGCTTGCTGCAAGTCCAAGGCCTGTCGGCTGGGTATGGCCAAGCTCACATACTGTTTGATGTGGACTTGGAAGTGCGGCGCGGCGAAGTAGTGGCCTTGATGGGGCGCAACGGTGCGGGCAAGTCCACCACGCTCAAAGCTTTGATGGGCATGCTGGCGCACAGGCGCGGTCGCATCACTTTCATGGGCCGCGACATTTCGCGCAGCGAACCCCATCACGCAGCCCGTTGGGGTCTGGGCTTTGTGCCTGAAGACCGGCGCATCTTCACCGATTTGACCGTCATGGAAAACCTGGCGGTGGGCCAACAAAGCCCGCGCCACTGGCCCGATGGCACGCCCGCCCCCTGTTGGACGCCAGAGCGTTTGTTCGAACTTTTCCCGAACTTGGGTGAGATGCCACAGCGCCTCGGTGGCCGCATGAGTGGGGGCGAGCAGCAAATGCTCACGGTGGCCCGCACGCTGATGGGCAATCCTTTTTTGGTGTTGCTCGACGAACCCTCTGAAGGCGTGGCCCCGCTCATCGTTGAGCAGATGGTGGGCATGATCTTGGCGCTCAAGGCGCAAGGCGTGAGCATCTTGCTGTCAGAGCAAAACATGCATTTTGCGCAACTGGTGGCAGACCGCGCTTATCTACTGGAGAAGGGGCAAATTCGCTTTGAAGCCACCATGAGCGAGTTGGTCGCCAATCCCGAGATTCAACGCAGCTACCTGGGCCTGTAACCCACGCCTGTAACCCAGGCCAGAGCCCCAGCTGATCAGGGTGCACATGACCTGCATCAAGGTGCGCAGGATTTTGACGTGGCCCAATGCGGGCAGTTCAAGGTCAGCGCAGGGTTAAGGTATGTCAAACAGTCTCGGCAAGCGCCGATGGGGCGTTGCTGGGGGTGTCGTTTTGGCGGGCGTGCTGGGCTGGGCCGCGTGGCAATGGTCAACACCTTCCGTGCCGGTTCAAACAGTTCAGTCCCGTGAAATGGTGCACACCGTGGTGGCGACGGCCACAGTCCAAACGCCGCACCGCGCCAGCAGCGGGGTACAAATTGCAGGCAAAGTGGCCGCAGTGAACGTCCAAGAAGGCGATCACTTTCGACGCGGACAAGTGCTACTCAGCTTGGACGACCGCGAAGCCCAAGCCGCCAGGGTGGGGGCCGAGTTGGGGGTGCGCCAAGCCGAATTCAAACTGCGTCAATGGCGCGAGGTTTTGGCGCCCACCGCACGCGCCAATGACCAGCAGGCGCAGGCCAATTGGCTGCAAGCGAAAAACCAATGGGAGCGTCAATTGGCATTGCATCAGCAAGGTTTTATTGGGCAGTCCGCTTTGGATGAGGCGTTTCGTGCAGAGCGGGTGTCCAGGGCGCAGGCCCAAAATGCCCAGTTGCAAAAGCAGGCTCATGACGATCAAGGCCTGGAAAAAGAATTGGCTTGGAGTGCCTTGGTCGTGGCACGGGCCAATGCGCAAGTGGCCCAAGCGCATCTGTCGTACACAAAGTTGTTGGCTCCCTTTGATGGCATGGTGGTGACGCGCGCAGTAGAGCCCGGTGATGCCGTGCAGCCGGGTAAAACTTTGCTGCTTTTGGCCCCCCAAGGCCAGACCGAGTTGGTGGCGCAGATTGACGAGCGCAACCTGGCGTGGTTGCGCACCGGTCAATCGGCGGTGGCCTCGGCAGACGCATTTGCCCAGCAGCACTTTGCGGCCGTGCTCAGTCGTATTGCACCTGGGGTCGATGCGCAGCGCGGTTCGGTGCAAGTTAAACTCACGGTCGCTTCACCCCCGGAATACTTACGGCAAGACATGACCGTGTCGGTGCAGATCGAGGTCGCGCGCCAGGCGCAGGCCTTGGTCGTGCCGCTGGAGGCGGTGCACGAATCGGAATCGGCACAGCCCTGGATTTGGCGAGTTTTGCCTTCAGACCGTTTGGAGCGTGTGCCCGTGAGCTTGGGTCTGCGCAGCGGCGCTGAAGTGCAATTGCGTTCGGGTCTTCTGGCCGCAGAGCGCTTGGTGTCGGTGGCGGGGGTGGGTTTGCATGCCGGTCAGCATGTGCGCCCCACAGCGCCGTGAATGATCCGGGCTTGTGATGCTCTTGGGCCGACTGCAACCGTTTGAGTGGATTGTGGCCTCGCGCTTCTTGCGCGAAGGGCGCATGCAAAGCCTGTTCATCATTTTGGGCATTGCCATCGGTGTGGCGGTCATCGTTTTCATGTCAGCACTGTTGCAGGGCTTGCAGTCCAACCTGGTCAAACGCGTGCTCACCGCACAACCCCATATCCAGGTGCTGCCTCCCAAAGAGCAAGTGCGCATCCAGCATGGCAAGGACGCTGCGTGGCACCTGGACCAGGTGCAAGCACCCCAGCAGCGACTCAAGTCGATTGACCAATGGCCTGCGGTCTTGCAAATGCTGCGCGCCATGCCCGAGGTGCGTGGGGTCTCACCTGCAGTCACCGGCTCGACCTTCATCACCCGCGGTGCGGCCAGCCGGGCATTGAACTTAACGGCTGTGGAATTGCCGCTGTACCAGCAGATGGTGAATCTGAAAGAGAAGGTCGTGACCGGGCAAGCCCGTTTGGGGGCCAGCGACATTCTGATTGGCATTGAATTGGCGTCCGACTTGGGTTTGGGTGTGGGCGATAAATTGTTGCTGCAATCCGCTGCTGGCGTGAGCAGTTATTTCGTCATCGCCGGCATTCTCGATTTGGGCAACAAGGGCGCCAACCAGCGCAGTGGTTTTATCGCCTTGCACAGTGGGCAAAGCTTGTTGGGGTATCCGGGTGGCGTCACAGTCATCGATGTCACGGTGAACGATGTCTATGCCGCCGAGGTGGTGGCGCAGCGTATTGCGGCGCTCACGCAGTTGCAGGCCGACAGCTGGATCAAGACCAACGCCCAGTTTTTCAGCGCCATCCACTCGCAAAGCCTGGCCAATACCGCCATTCGGTTCTTTGTGGGTTTGTCAGTCGCCTTTGGCATTGCCAGCGTGCTGGTGGTGTCGGTGGTGCAACGGTCCAAAGAAATTGGCATCTTGCGCGCCATGGGCATCTCGCGGGCGCAAGTCATGCGCGTGTTCTTGCTGCAAGGTGGCTTGCTCGGATTCGGCGGTGCCTTGGTCGGTTGTTTCTTGGGTGCTTTGTTTTTGCAGCTGTGGCTGTTCATGGCCCGCGCGGCAGACGGTACGCCCATGTTTGCCGTGTCTATCGATACCGTGATGCTGTTGCAAGCGCTCACCTTGGCCACACTCACGGGTTTGCTGGCGGCTTTGGCCCCCGCTTTACGCGCTGCACGACTCGACCCTGTGGTCGCCATCCGGGGATAAGCACATGGATCACTGCAGCGTCATTCCCACATCAGCTTCGACAAGGGACGCCGCGAAACCTGTGGTGCAACTGATCAACGTGCACAAATCCTTCAACCTGGGCGAAACGACCGAAGTAGAGGTTTTGCATGGCATTGATCTGGTGCTGAACAGGGGCGAATTCGTCGCGGTCATGGGGCCTTCGGGTTCTGGCAAAAGCACCTTGCTCAATTTGGTGGGGCTGCTCGATCGCCCCACGCAAGGCCAGTTGCTGATCACCGAACGGCAAACCACCGAACTGGATGACGCCGCCTTGACGCAACTGCGTGGGCGCAGCATCGGCTTTGTATTTCAATACCACCACCTGATTGGGGCCTTCAGCGCCTTGGAAAATGTGATGCTGCCCATGGTCGGCTTACAGGGTTACCCGACTGCCACCATCCAGGCCAGGGCATTGGCTTTGATCAACAGTGTGGGCTTGACGCCTTGGTGCAACACCCCGGCTACCCGCTTGTCAGGCGGGCAGCAGCAGCGGGTGGCAGTGGCGCGCGCGCTCATCATGCAACCGGCACTGCTGTTGGCCGATGAACCTACGGGCAACTTGGACACCCAAAGCGCCAACGCGGTGTTTGAGTTGTTTCGCCAAGTCAATCGCGAACACGGCACCACGGTGCTGTTGGTCACGCACAACCCCGATTTGGCTCGCCGGTGCGACCGCACCATCAACGTCATCGACGGCCTGGTTCCAGACAGTTGACTCAGGCGCTGGGGTGGGCTTTTTGTGCGGCCTCGTCCTCGCGCATGTGTTTGAAAAAGTAGCGCAAGAAAAACACACCCATGCCCAGCATGAAGGTAATCCCCCCAATGCTCATGAGACCGTAATCGGTGGTGAATAAATCAACCAAGGCGTGCATCAGGTTCTCCAAGAATCAAAACCCCATGATGGGCGTTTTCCAGGAGGACGTTTTGATTTAAAACAAACGCAAAACCCTTTTGTCGACCATCTAAGCAGAGCGCCTGGGTTTGCCTGGGGCTTTGGATTTCAGGGGGTGGGCCTTGCCGGACTCTTCCAAGCACAGCAAAGTCTCCACGTAAGCCATGAAGCGGTTCAGGTAGTCGGGTGAGAGTTCACGCATCAACCCCAATGATCGCAAAACCAGCATGTGGGAATTGATCGGCCCCGCGTTTTGCGGACCCTGCGCGATGGCTTGCGCCACCTGTTTTTGCACCCGCAGCTTGGACAGGGTTTGGCGAAACTGCTGCACCTGGGGGCTGTCAGCGCGCAAGGTTTTGGCGCTGTCTATGGGCAAGGCAGGCGCAAACGCTTGCAGCAGCTGTGCCAGGGGTGAAGTGCCAGCGATGGGCGCTGCAACGCGGCTGGCCAAGGGCAAGTGATTGGCCACGGTCATGCGCGCCTTCAGGTCATGCAAGGCAGTGTCTAACTTGCTTTGCAACAGTCCACGCGCCGCGCCTTGTTGCGTGCTGATTCTGGTTGATAACACTTCGATGTAATGCCAACCCATCGGGTCAAAGTCAGCCGCACCGGCCTGGCGCAGCGTTTCCAGCCCGGTCGCATCGCCTGTGGCTTGGGCCGCTGCAGGGGCTGTCAGCGGCATCATGGGTTGTTGCCTGCAGTGGCCTGCGCCGCGTTGCTGGCCCTGGGCACCGGGGCAATTTCAACCCGGCGGTTTTGCGCACGCGCCTTCTCATCGCTGTTGGGCGTCAGGGGTTGTTGTTGCCCAAACGCGGCCGCAAACAGCATGGCCGGTGGCATGCCTTCGTCGATCAAGGCGCGGGTCACAGTCAAGGCCCGCTGGGCTGACAGTTCCCAGTTGTCTTCAAACTTGCGCTTGCCCTCGCGCATGGAGCGGTCGTCGGTAAAGCCGCTGACCATCAAGATCTCGTCGCGCGATTTCAGGTAACTGCGCAAAGGCAAGACCAGGCTTTTGAGCAGTTGTCGGCCCTCGGGTTCGAGTTGGTCGGAGTTCAACTCGAACAGCAATTTGCCACTGATGCCGATGCGCCCGTTGTTCAAGGTGATGCGACCGCTGGCCAAGGGAATGGCCAGTGCTTGCTCCAGCGTCAAACGGCGTTGCTCTTCGGCTTGGCGCTTTTGCACTTCGGCTTCGAGGCTGGAGGCCATTTCCAGTTGCGTGGCCATGACGCCGACCAGCAGCAGCACAAAAGCGCCCAGCAAGCCGGTCATCAAATCGGCGAACGAGATCCAGGTGGGGGCGCTGGACTCGACATCGGCGTCATGCTCCAGCATCAGGCGGCCTCTTTCGCAGCGGTTTTCTGCAGCGCTTCCAGCACGTCTTTTTGCGCGCTGATGCTCAGGTCGATGATCTCTCGGGCCTGGGCCACGTAGTAGGCCAGTTGTTCGTCACTTCGGGTCATGGATTGGGCCATGACCGTTTCGATGCTGTGCAACTGCGCCATGAGCTTGTCATTGCTCTGCGCGAAGGTGTTCACTGCAAAGCCAAAGGTCTCGCCCAAGCTGGCCACGTCCACCGCACTGGCGGTGACATGCGCGGCAATCTCGCCCAACTTGCTGGACTCGTTCCTGACCTGTTGGATGAACTGGCTGCTGGCCTTGTTCAAGGTGGTGGTGGAGGAGGCCACCAAGGTGTCGATCACCCCGCGCTGGGCGGTGGAGGCGTGGTTGATCGCGTCCAGCAACTCGCTCAAAGTGGCCAATATGCGGGTGCGCTCGTCCAACAGCGCGTTGTCGCGCGCCACACTGACCGAGATTTCTTGGCGCAATTGGCCAATCACGTCGGCCGCCGCCTTGGGCGCTTGCGAGGCGGTTTCGATCAAGCGGGTGATCGGCGCTTCCAGTGCTGTGCCTAAGGTCGACAAATGCGCCGTCACCGCTGATTGCAACGCGGCCAATTGGGCGACGGCCTCTTGACCACGGATTTCTTCGGCTTGACGCAGTGCGGCCAGTTCGGCGCGCAGCAACGCAGCCAGTTCTTGCGCACGCTGGTTGTGCGACGCTGCCCAATCGGCTTCTGCAGTGATGCGCGTTTGCACCAAGGCTTCGCTTTGCGCCAGCAAACGGCCGATCTCGGCCACGGTTTGCGCTGCCTGGGTTTGGGTCAGCTGGGTCAGGTCTTGCGCCGTTTGCGTCAAGGTGTCGCAAATGGCTTGCTGTTGGGCCAGGGTTTGCGCGCCCGAAGTTTGCCACTGTTGGGTCAAGGCGTTGGCCTGGGTGTGCAAGGCTGCGGTCCAGTCGGCCAAGCGTTGCTGCTCGGTGTGGTGGTGCGCGGCCTGCTGCTGTGCGTAGGCGT
>CANFMK010000042.1 GCA_947448325.1 Comamonadaceae bacterium | reverse complement strand
TGGCCCTTTCCCTTTGAGTCGCAAAGTCAGCGGTGCCAAGCTCGGTATCGTGGGCATTGGTCGCATCGGCCAAGCGATTGCCAAACGGGCTGCCGCCTTTGATATGCAGATCAGCTACAACGCACGCAGTGCCAAAGCCGACCTCCCTTACGCTTATGTGAAGGATGTGGAGACACTGGCCGCGCAAGTCGATTTTTTGATCGTGATCACGCCAGGCGGTGCGGGTACACGCCACTTGATCAATGCCAATGTCCTGAAAGCACTCGGCCCGGAGGGTTATTTGATCAACGTGGCGCGCGGTTCGGTGGTCGATGAAGCGGCATTGATTGAGGCGCTGCAAAACAAAACCATTGCCGGTGCGGCGCTCGATGTGTATGCCGACGAGCCCCGTGTGCCCGAGGCTTTGCGCCAACTGCCCAATGTGGTGATGACGCCGCACATGGCCAGCGGCACATCGCAAACACGCAAAGCCATGTCGGACTTGGCGCTGGCCAACTTGCAGGCGCACTTGGCGGGCGAGCCTTTGCGCACGCCGGTACCTGAGTGCCGCGGGCAGTGAAAAGCTAGGGTTTTCCTGAGACGATGGCGTTGTCAATCATCATATGATACGAGCGAATGAAGCCACTTCACTTTATTAAAAACGTGCACGGCACCACCGTCGACTTGCTGGGTCACGCCATCATTTCGGGGCGGTACGCCATTGGCGCGAGCCTGCCGCCTGAGCCGCTCTTGTGCGAAGAGTTGGGCGTCAGTCGCACGGTGGTGCGCGAAGCGGTCAAGTCTCTGGTGGCCAAGGGTTTGATCATCACCGGTCCCAAGCTAGGCACGCGTGTTTTGCCCGAAGACCAGTGGAATTGGTTTGATCCGGATGTCATCACCTGGCAGTCTCAAAACGGTTTGACGCCTGAGTTTTTGAAAGACTTGCAAGACCTGCGCCGCGTGGTGGAACCTGCGGCGGTGCGCATGGCCGCCGAGCGGGCGACGCCGCAAGATGTGGCTGAGATCGAAATCGCCTACGCCGGCATGAAAAAAGCGGTTGAAGAAGGGGGCGATTACGTCACCTTCGATTTGCGCTTTCATCAAGGTTTGATGCGTGCCTCCCATAACCGCATGCTGATTCAAATGAGCAAGGCCTTGGGGGCGTTGCTGCGCACCAGCTTTGAAATTTCAACCAGCAAACAAGATGGCCCTAAATCCTCTTTGCCCATGCACCGTGCGGTGCTGGACGCGGTGGCGGCCCAGCAACCCGTGATCGCAGAGAAAGCCATTTTGAAATTGATCGACGGCGCGCGCGACGATATCCACATGATTTTGGGTTCGCGCAAGCGTTTGCCCAAAATTGCCCGGCCAGCCTCGCAGCTGAAAGCTGCTTGATTTTTCCCCTGTCCTTTTCATCACCACTTGTATTTTTTTTCAACGAGGAGACAAACCATGAAGATGAAGTCTGTACTTTGCGCGGCCATGGCGGCTGCCGGTCTGTTGGTCGGGGCGCAAGCTTCCGCCCAAGAGAAACTCACCGTTTGGTGGGTCAAAGGTTTTTACAAAGCTGAGGATGATGCGCTGTTTGCAGCCATCAAAAAATACGAAGCCAAGAACAAGAACGTCAAGATCGAACTGTCGCAGTACCCGATACAAGACATGATCCCTAAAACGGTGGCGGCGCTGGACTCCGGCAACCCACCCGATGTGGCGTATTCGGACACCTATGACTTCCAGACCACAGCGTCTTGGGCTTACGACGGTAAGTTGGAAGATATCTCCAGCGTGATCGATCCCGCGCGCAAGCGTTTTGCGCCCAACACGATCGAGACCACTTTCTTGCTGAACAACAAAGAAGGCAAGCGCGCTTATTACGCTTTCCCGATCAAACAGCAAACCATGCACATCCAGTACTGGGCGGACATGTTGGCTGAAGCCGGTTTCAAAGAGTCGGACATTCCCACGGGTTGGAAAGACTACTGGAGCTTCTGGTGCGACAAGGTGCAACCTGCTTCGCGTCAAAAGACCGGCGTGCGTACTTTCGGTATCGGCCAGCCCATGGGCGTTGACGCGACCGACTCGTTCTTCTCGTTCTTGACCTTCATGGACGCCTACAACATCAAGCTGGTCAACGACTCTGGCAAATTGCTGGTCGACGATCCGGATGTGCGCAAAGGCTTGATCCAGGCGGTGACCGATTACACCGCGGTGTACGCCAAGGGTTGCACGCCACCTTCGTCCACCAGCTGGAAAGACCCCGACAACAACGTCGCTTTCCACAACCGCACCACCGTAATGACGCACAACGCCACGATCTCGATCGCTGCGAAATGGCTGGACGACATGAACAACGCGGCGTTGACGGATGCGCAACGTGCCACCGCCAAGAAAAACTACACCGAGCTGATCAAGACCGCAGGTTTCCCCAACAAGCCTGATGGCTCGAAGATGACCTACCGTGCCGCGATCAAGACCGGTGTGATCTTCAAAGAGTCCAAGAACAAGACGCGCGCCAAAGACTTCGTGTCTTTCATGTTGGCCGAAGAGAACATCACGCCTTATGTCGAAGGTTCTTTGGGTCGTTGGTTCCCTGTGACCAAGTCGGGTCAACAGAGCAAGTTCTGGCAGGGTGATGTGCACCGCCAAGCCGTGTACAACCAGTTCATGGCCGGTACCTCGACGTTCGAGTTCACCAAGAACTTCCGCTTCACGCAGCTGAACAACGAAAACGTGTGGGCCAAGGCGATGAACCGTGTCCTGAACGAAAAAGTGCCAGTTGACAAAGCCGTTGACGAAATGATTGCCCGTATCAAAACGGTTGCAAGCAATTGATGATGTAAGTCGCCGCGCCTTCTGGCTCTGACAAGGGCCAGGGCGGCGCGGCCTTTTTTTCTGTTTGATGGTTTCCAACATGTCCAATGCAAGCGTCGCTTTGCCTGCGGTTTCAGCGCCTGCCCGCAAAAGCTCCAATCAATGGGAGTTTTGGGGTCGCATGCTGGTCGTGCCTTATTTGCTGATCTTCTTTATTTTTGTGCTCTTCCCTGTGGGCTACGGTTTGTGGCTGGCACGGCACCCTGAGAGCTACGTCAAGTTGTTTGACGACCCTATCTTTTTCCGCACCGCGATCAACACGGTCATCTTTTTGGTGGTGGGTATCAACATCAAGATGTTCATCGCCATGGTCCTGTCGGGTTTCTTTGTGCAAACCCGCTGGTGGATCAAAATCATTTCGCTGATCTTCATTTTGCCTTGGGCTGTGCCCTCGATTCCGACCATTTTGTCGGTGCGCTTCATGCTCAACCCCGAGTGGGGCGTCATCAATTCACTGATCTTCCGTTTGACAGGCGCCGATGGCCCCAATTGGTTGAACGACCCCACGCTGGCTTTGTCGTTTTCCATGCTGATGCACATCTGGAAATCCCTGCCCTTTTGGACCTTGATTTTGGTGGCTGGTCGCATGTCGATCCCGGCTGAGCAGTATGAAGCGGCGTCGGTGGACGGCGCGACCAACTGGCAAAAATTCAAGTTCATCACATGGCCGTCCATGCGGACTTTGTATTTGACTTCGACCATCTTGTCGATGATCTGGACGCTGGGTGACTTCAACTCGGTGTATCTGCTCACCGGCGGTGGTCCGGCGGACTTGACGCATGTGTTGGCGACCTTGGGTATCCGCTATTTGCGTTTGGACCAAGTGGACTTGGCGATGGCCTCCATCGTGGTGGCCCTGCCCATGGTCTTGCCACTGGTGTTTTTCATGATGAAACGTTTGTCGAAATAAGGAAGCGATCATGAAACGCATCACCCTCAAATCGGTTGCCACTGAAGCCAAGCTGCTGCTTATAGGTATCCCGCTGACCATCTGGACCTTGATTCCGATCTACCACATGGTTTTGTTTGCGGTCTCGCCCAGAGACTCTGCCACCTCCGGCAAGCTGTGGCCCGATCACCCCACCTTGCAGAACTTTGATTTTGTATTCAATCAAAAGCATTTCTATCTGGACTATTTCTGGCTCCAGATGGGTAATTCGCTGTTGATCGCTACGGCCGTGGGCTTGCTCACCTTGATGGTCTCGACCTGCGCCGCCTTCGCCATCAGTCGCCTGAAGGTGCCTGGTGGCCGCACCGTGATGAACTTGGCTTTGTTCACCTATTTCATCCCTGCGGCCTTTTTGGCCGTGCCCATGTACAAAACCATGGGGGTGTACGGACTGCTCAACACCCAATGGTCTTTGATCTTGGCCATGGTGACCATCGCCTCGCCGTATTGCATTTGGGTGCTGAAACAAGCCTCTGACAAACTGCCGTTTGAACTCGACGAAGCGGCCCGCATGGACGGTGCCTCACCCATGCAGCTGTTCCGCTTGGTGTACCTGCCCTTGATGGTGCCTTCGTTGGTGGCTGTGGGTACCTACGCCTTGCTGTTGGCGTGGAACGAATACCTCTACGCTTTCTTGCTGCTGTCCAACGACAAAGACGTCACGCTGTCGGTGGCGCTGGGCAATTTCTTGTCGGCTGATGACTCTCCCTGGGAGCTGCTGATGACCACGGGTCTGATCTACGCCCTGCCGCCTGCGGCGATTTACTACACCTTCAAACGCTACATGGTGTCGGGCTTGACCGCCGGCGCTGTGAAGAGCTGATCCTTAACCTGCGACATTCAGAAAATTTATGGCCACCGTATCTTTTAAAAATATCAAGAAGTCGTTTGGCAAAACCGACATCATTCACGGCATCAGCTTTGACATCACGGACGGCGAGTTCGTGGTCTTGGTGGGGCCTTCGGGTTGTGGCAAATCCACCTTGCTGCGCATGCTGGCGGGTCTGGAGGAAATCACCGGCGGCGACATCTTGATCGATGACAAAGTGGTCAACGATTTAGAGTCCAAGGACCGTGACATTGCCATGGTGTTCCAAAGCTATGCCTTGTATCCACACATGACCGTGCGCGACAACATGGCTTTCAGCTTGTTGCTGCGCAAAGCCGATGCCGCTAAAACAGACGAGCGTGTCGCCCACGCCGCCAAGATTTTGAACTTGGAGCATTTGCTGCACCGCTTCCCGCGCGAGTTGTCTGGTGGTCAGCGCCAGCGTGTGGCCATGGGCCGTGCGATTGTGCGTGACCCCAAGGTGTTTTTGTTTGATGAGCCCTTGTCCAACCTGGACGCCAAGCTGCGCGTGGCCATGCGCGCCGAAATCAAGGCGTTGCATCAACGCCTGAAAACCACCACCGTGTATGTGACCCACGACCAAATCGAAGCCATGACCATGGCGGACCGCATTGTGGTGATGCACGACGGCATCGTCGAGCAAATCGGCACGCCGCTGGAGCTGTTTGACCGGCCTGGTAATTTGTTCGTCGCGCAATTTATCGGATCACCCTCCATGAACGTGGTGCAAGGCGTTTTGCATTGCTCGGGTGGCCAAGCCCATGTGGCTGCGCAAGGTGCATCGTGGCCTGCGGTGCCCGTGGCCGGTGGTCAAGAGGGACAGGCTGTGCATTACGGCGTGCGCCCCACAGACATCACCTTGGCTGGGGTGGGTCAGGGCATTGCCGCCCAAGTGGTGGTGGTCGAGCCCACGGGTGCGGAAACCGAGTTGCTGGTCCAAGTGGGTGAGTTCACGCTGGTCGTCACCTTGCACGGTCGCACCGATGCACAGCCTGGCGACACCGTGTACCTGAACATCGATCCGGCCAAGACGCATTTGTTTGACGCTGCGTCCGAGCAACGCTTGGTCTGAGCATGTCGCACACGCCATTTCGGGTGGTGGTGATGGGGGTCAGCGGTTGCGGTAAAAGCACCGTGGGGCACCTGCTGGCTGGACGCATGGGGGTTCCTTTTGTCGAGGGCGACGATCTGCACAGCCCCGCCAATGTGGCCAAGATGGCCGCCGGACATCCTTTGACCGATGAAGATCGCGCAGGTTGGCTGCAGGCTTTGTCTGAGCGCCTGCGGCAATCTGTGGAGAACGCGCAGGGGCTGGTGGTGGCCTGCTCGGCCTTGAAAAAAACCTACCGTGATGTGTTGCGCCAAGGTGCCCCGGATGTGCTTTTTGTGCATTTGCAGGGCAGCCCGGAAGTGTTGACGCAGCGCATGCGCCAACGCACCGCCCACTACATGCCCGCGACTTTGCTGCAAAGCCAGTTGGCCATTCTGGAGCCGCCGCAAAGCCCTGAAATGGCCATGACCTTGGACATGCTCTTGCCCGCTGAGCGGCAATGCAAACAAGTCATGCAGTACCTGCAAACCCTCAGCCCAAAGGCCATTGGCGCTGTGTGATATTTTTATTTTCACCATGATCACTGCTTCCACATTTCGACTCGACGGGCGCTTGGCCCTGATCACTGGCTCTTCTGCAGGCATTGGTCTGGCTTTGGCGCGTGGCCTGGGTCAGGCCGGCGCGGCCGTGGTGCTCAATGGGCGCAATGCCCAGACCCTGTCACAAGCTGCCCAAATGCTGCGCGCCGAAGGCATCACGGTGCACGCGCGTGCCTTTGATGTGACCGATGCCGATCAAGTCAAAGCCCAGGTGGAGGGCATTGAAAATCAGATCGGGCCTGTCGATATCTTGATCAACAACGCCGGCATCCAGCGCCGCGGCCCGTTGCATGAATTCGAGCACAGCGATTGGCAAGACATCATGCAAACCAATTTGAACAGCGTGTTTTTTGTCGGCCAAACCGTGGCGCAGCACATGATCCCGCGTGGGCGTGGTCGCATCATCAACATCTGCTCGGTGCAAAGCGAGTTGGGTCGCCCCGGTATTTCGCCTTACATGGCCACCAAGGGGGCGGTGAAGATGCTGACCAAGGGCATGGCCATCGACTGGGGCCCGTTGGGCTTGAATGTGAATGGCATTGGCCCGGGTTATTTCAAAACTGAATTGAATGAAAAACTGGTGAATGACCCGACGTTCAGCGCATGGCTGACGAACCGCACCCCGAGCCGACGCTGGGGCGAGGTCGAGGAACTGGCGGGGGCAGCGGTCTTCTTGGCCAGTGATGCGTCCAGTTTTGTCAATGGTCACATCCTGTATGTCGACGGTGGCGTCACCGCCCAACTTTAATCACGTTCTCACAGGACACTTTATGCGCGCTCTCGTTTGCCACGCCCCCGAAGATCTGCGGATCGACACCCAAACCACCGAGGTCCCCGGACCAGGTCAGCTGCAAGTGCGGGTGGCTTTTGGCGGCATTTGCGGCTCGGATTTGCATTATTTTCAGCACGGCGGCTTTGGCACCGTGCGCATCAAAGAGCCGATGGCTTTGGGCCACGAGGTCTCGGGCATCGTTTCAGCGGTGGGTGAGGGCGTCACGGCGTTTCGCGCGGGTCAACGCATTGCCATTTCGCCTTCGCGCCCATGTTTTGCTTGTGCGTATTGCCAAAAAGGCCAGCACAACCATTGCATGGACATGCGCTTTTATGGCAGCGCCATGCGCTTTCCGCACATCCAAGGGGCGTTTCGCGAAAGCCTGATCATCGAGGAACACCAAGCCCATGCCTTGAGTGACCGCTTGAGTTTGTCAGAGGCCGCATTGGCCGAACCTTTGTCGGTGGGTTTGCATGCCATTCAACGTGCAGGCTCGGTGTTTGGCAAGCAGGTTCTGGTCACCGGTTGCGGGCCGATCGGCGCCTTGTTGATCGCCGGCTTGCGCCGCGCCGGCGCCGCGCGCATTGTGGCGGTGGACTTGGCCGATGGCCCCTTGGCCTGCGCCCGTGCCATGGGCGCCGATGAGACCGTGAATCTGATCACCCAGCCCGAGGGACTGGCCGCTTATGCCGCCAACAAGGGTACCTTTGATGTGATGTTTGAAGCTTCAGGCAGTGACAAGGCTTTGCGCAGCGGTCTGGACGTGGTCACGCCGCGCGGCGTGATCGTCACCATCGGTTTAGGCGGCGATTCCACCTTGCCTTTGAACCAACTCGTGAGCAAAGAATTGGAATTGCGCGGCACTTTCCGCTTCCATCCTGAGTTTGCGGTGGCGGTGCGCTTTTTGAACGAAGGCCTGATCAATGGCAAGCCGGTGATCTCGCACGTGATCAAACTGGACCAAGCTGAGTCGGCTTTCCGTTTGGCCGCAGACAAGAGCCAAGCCATGAAAGTGCAAATCGACTTTGGCGCTGAAGCCACGGTTTGAACGCTCACATCTTTATTTTGGATGGCCCTCATGACTGATTTCAAAAAAATTGTGCTTTTCACAGACACCGATGGCCGCGCCAAATTCCGTGAGGAGTCGGTGGCACTGCCCGAGGGCACGCCGCAAAGCCAACTCTCCGCCTTGATGGCCTCTGGTGGTTACCAATTGCGCCACAGTCCCGTGGGCTTTCGCAGCCAGTTTCATTGTTCAGGCCACAACCAATGGGTCTTCATTTTGAACGGCCATATGGAGATCGGTTTGCAAGACGGCACAAGCCGCGTCTTCAGCCGTGGTGAACACTTTTACTCGGCCGATACCTTGCCTGCAGGCGCCGAGTTTGACCCCAAAGTGCACGGCCACTGGAGTCGTCAACTGGGTGACGAGCCCTTGGTGACTTTGTTTGTGCGTGGCTGAGCCGGTGAGCGGTTACCCGCCGCCACAAGGAGCGTTATTTTTCAGGTCAATTTTCCACCGCCCAAGACCTTTTGATTCACGCTGACGTTGTCGGCTTTGACCCCTTGTTGGTCAAAGGGGGCGCGTTGGTTGACTCGGTTGCGAGGCCAGTAATCGGCCACCGCAGGGTGCAGGATGGATCGGTTATCTCAAATGGCAATGCCATGCGCCTGCCATGGGTGATGGACCATGAATTCATGGCTTCTTCATCCATTCCAACCAAAACCGCAGGATGCCCACCGCTTCATGGCGATCGACCCCTTCGATGTTGCGCGTGAAATCGCTGATCAAGGGCCGAATGCGTGTCAGTGTGACGAACCATGACGCGAGGAACAACTTTTGCGCTGGATGTTGCCTGGCGAAATTTCGGCTTTGAGTTCAGTGTTTGCCGATACCACTTACCCGGGGCGATTCACTTTGGGGGTGGCTGACGATGCACAGAAAGCGTTACATAGATTCACAGATGTCCAAGACGATCTCAAACCGGGGGTTAGTTCTAATGCGCAAAATTTAGTTTTTATGCAAAATATGTAAATTATGCAAGATATTATCGTCAACCCTACTGTCTCCGAACAAGCATTCGAGCTGCTTCGACAAGATGTTTTGTCGGGGCGGCATGCACCGCAGGCGAGGCTCAAATTAGATTCGTTGCAAACCCTTTATGGTTTTTCCAGCAGCCCGCTGCGTGAAGCTTTGAATCGTCTGGTTCAGGAAGGCCTGGTGAAAGCGGATGAACGGCGAGGCTTCAGGGTGATGCCTATTTCACCGCTCGATCTGGCCGATATCACCAAAATGCGTTTGATGCTCGACCTTCCTGCCTTGGTGGATTCGATCGTCGCAGGCGATGACGCTTGGGAGGCGCAGATCGTGGCCGCATTTCACCGCCTTGAAAAAATTGAATCTCGCCTACCCCAAGGCCCCGTGGTGCTCGATGCCGAGTGGAGCCAACGCCACCGGGACTTTCATATGTCTTTGATCGGAGCCTGTCCATCGGAGCGTCAACTGTCTTGGAGCATGAGCCTGTTCGATCAGGCTGAACGCTATCGACACTTTGCAGCCCGAAATCGGACCGTCTCCAAAAGGAAGGACCAAGAGCACCGTACCTTGATGAAGGCGGTTCTGAAGAGAGATGGAGAGACAGCCACTGCGCTGCTGTCAGAGCACATTCTGAGCACCCAAACCAATGTGTTGGCAGCCTTCGCGGTGCAAGCCAAACAAAGTCGTTGATCCACACGAACATATCCAAGGAGACCCGCATGCTCAAAGTCACTCATCCCACACCCTCACATTTCGGCATCTACGTGACCGATGTCGAAAAAATGGTGCACTTTTACAAAACAGTCTTTGGATTGGTTGAGACCGACAGAGGTGTTGGCAAAACGTTCAAAGCACCCCTGATTTTCCTGAGCGCCAGCCCCCATCAGCACCATCAACTCGTCATTGCAGGGGGCCGTCCCGCCGAGGCTACTTTCAGCACGGTGATGCAGCTGTCTTTTGCAGTGCCTTCCATTCAATCCTTAAGGGACATCAGAGATGCCGCCATGGCACTGGGGGCGAGCAAGTTGCTGCCCTTGAACCACGGCAATGCGCTGTCTGTTTACTTTGCAGACCCAGAAGGCAACACCGTTGAAATTTACCTAGACATGCCTTTCTACATCTCACAGCCTCATGGCGATCCCTTGGACCTGAGCCAGGACGACGAAACCATTTTGCGAGAGACCGAAGCCATTTGCCGAAGCGACCCCAGCTTCATGCCCATCGCTGAATGGCAAGCGAAATTTGCCAACGCGCACTGATCCACTTTTTACTCAAGGACGCATCATGAAATTACTCTCTTTCATTCACCAAGGCCGTGAAACTTGGGGGGCCTTGGTCGGACCCGACGCCATTGTGGACCTGGGCAAAGCCATGCCTCTGTATCCGACCTTGGTCGATTACATCGCTTCGGGCGCGTATCTCAAGGCCTCACAGGATGTGGCCCATAAAACAGCAGACGTCAATCTGGCCGACATCACGTTTTTACCGGTGATTCCGAAACCTGAAAAAATTGTTTGTGCGGTGCGTAACTACATGGACCATCACCAGGAAGTTTTGGCAGCAGGTATGCAGCGCGAATTGTCTGAAGAGCCGCCTATCTTTTTGCGTGTCTGGCGTTCACAAGTGGCTCACGGACAACCTATCATTTGCCCCAAGGTTTCAGGCTCGCTTGATTGGGAAGGTGAACTGGCCGTGATCATTGGCAAAGAAGGCCGCAACATTGCTGAAGCGGACGCCTTTGACCATGTCGCGGGCTACTCTTGCTACAACGACGGCAGCATTCGTGAATGGCAATTTCACGCCAAACAAATCGCATCGGGCAAAAACTTCGAGTCCACCGGTGGCTTTGGTCCGTGGATGGTGACTGCCGACGAAATCGCACCGAACCAGCAACTCAAATTGATCACACGCCTGAACGGTGAAGTCGTCCAGTCCAGTCATACCGGACACATGATTTTCCCCATCGCCAAACTCATCAGTTACGCCTCCACTATTTTCACGCTGGTCCCCGGCGACGTCATCGCCACAGGCACACCCGCAGGTGTGGGTTGGAGCCGAAAGCCAGCCTGGTTCATGAAGCCCGGCGATGTCTGTGAAGTTGAAATCGAAGGCATTGGTACCTTGGTGAACCCCATCGCTGCTCAAGCCTGAGGATGAAGGCCATTCAAGTCCAGGTGCCGGGTGGACCTGCCCAGTTGATGCTGGTGGATCTACCCGATCCGCTGCCAGGCCCGGGACAAGTGCGCGTCAAAGCAAAAGCCATCGGCGTTGGGCGACCCGATGTCTTGATCCGCAATGGGACCTACAAATGGATGCCCCCATTGCCAGCGATCCCTGGCGCCGAATTGGCCGGTGAAATTGACGCCCTGGGTGCTGGGGTTGACCAGTATCAATTAGGTGATCGGGTCCTGGTCAGCGCCAGGGAATTGGAACAACGCGGTGGCTGTTATGCCGAAGCCATCGTGGTGAACCAGGACGCGCCCTATCGATTGCCGTATGCCGTTTCATTTGAAGACTCAGTCAGTCTGCCCAACCTGCAACTGGCTTTGGCATTGATGCGTGTAGCGGGCCAGCCGCCAAGTGAGCGTCCCTATGTTTTGATCACGGGCGCTTCAGGCGGCGTGGCGGGGATGCTGTGTCAGGTGGCTAAGAGTCGGGGCTTTACAACCATTGGCACCAGCAGAACCGAGTCGAAAAGCCAAGATGCCACGGCACAAGGGTTTGACCATGTGATTTGCGCCGGTCACCAACCCTTGACTGAGCGTCTGGCCGAAATCACCCAAGGCAAGGGTGTCGATTGGGTATTTGACCACCTGGGCGGACAAAGTTTGATTGATGGTTTACGCAGCCTGGCCCCTTGGGGTACGGTGGTTTCGTACAACATCATCCAAGGACTGCCGACGCAAGACGTCTTCCAGTTGCTGCGCGATTTACTGGGCAAAAGTTTGGCCGTGCGGTGCTTTTCCATGCACACATTGGATCAAGATCCATTAGCCCGACGCGAGTTGATGGTGTCTGCGATGGATCTGATGGCGCGTGGCATCGTTAAAGCGCCTGCGCATCAGCTGTTCCATCTCAGCGACGTACAAAGAACACACGAGTTACTCGATCAAGGCCTGGCAGGTGGAAAAATCGTGATGCATCCTTGAAATTCATAACGACAAGCGAACGCCAAGACGTTCGCGAATTCATAACCAGGAGACAACAATGCTACGTCGAAATTTACTGATGACTTTGGGTTCAGCTGTATTGGCCTTGCCATTCCAAGCCGAAGCCCAAAACTACCCTGAACGCCCCATCAAAATCCTTCAAGGGTTCGCACCAGGTGGCAATGCAGACGCCATTGCCAGGGCGGTGGGTTTGGAAATGGGCAAAAGCTTAGGCCAATCCATGGTGGTCGAAGCGCAGGCCGGCGCTGGCGGAACCATTGCCGCCACCACGGTGGCCAGGGCCAAGCCCGATGGCTATACCTTGTTATTGGCCACGGGTGGGCACGCTGTGGCCGGCGCGCTTTACAACAACCTGGCATACCGCACGGTCCAGGATTTCGAGATGGTCAGCACGATCACTTATTTCCCATTCTTGGTCGTGGTGCCGGCCAATAGCAAATTTGCAAATTTGTCAGCCCTGCTGGCCTCGGCCAAGGCCAACCCCGAACAAATCAGCTATGGCAGTGCAGGCATTGGCTCCACCCACCACCTGGCCGGCGAGCTGTTGGCCAGCATGACCAAAACACAACTCTTGCATGTCCCCTACAAAGGCGACTCAGCCTCACTGACAGCTTTGTTGGCCGGTGATATACCCATGATCATTGCCCCTCCAACTGCGGTGATAGCCAACATCAAAGCAGGGAAACTGCGTGCACTGGCAACAACAGGGCCGCAAAGATGGCCAGGTCTTCCGGACGTTCCGACCGTCGCGGATCAAGGTGTCCCTGGGTATGACGTCCGATCATGGGCAGGCTTGATGGCTCCGGCGGGCACTCCCCGCGCCGTGATTGAAAAATTAAATGTCGAAGTTCAGAAAACCCTGCCCACCCCTTCAGTGAAAGCCCGCTTGGAAGACATGGGGGGCGAAGTTCGCGGCAGCACACCTGAAGAAATGAAAACCATGGTGGCCAGTCAAACCCAAAAGTGGATCCAGGTGGTCAATGACGCCAAAATTCCCAAACAATAAATCAACTTGAATCAAGGACTTTTCATGACACTCATCCAAATTCGCAAACGCAGCTTGACGATTGAAACCACTTACCACGAGGGTGGTCCGGTGACCGACAAACCGCTTAAATTAGCGGCCGCTTGTGCCGTGATCAAAAATCCCTACGCAGGCATGTTTGAACCCGATCTCATGCCCTTCATGGCAGAGTTGCGCACACTGGGCACCTTGCTGGCCGAAGAATTGGTAGACACACTGGGCAAAGGAAACATTGAGGTCTACAGCAAGGCGGCGATTGTCGGAGTGAATGGCGAAATGGAACATGGCGCGGTCTGGCACGAAGCGGGCGGTTGGGCGATGCGTACCGTGCTCGGCGAACCCAAGGCCATGGTTCCCGCCAGCAAAGCGGTCGCCAATGCCGGCTACAGATTGATGGTGCCGGTCCATTACATCCATGCCAGTTATGTGCGCAGTCACTTCAACAGCATGGAAGTTGGGATTCAAGATGCCCCGCGACCTAACGAAATTTTGTTTGCCTTGGTGATGGGGACCGGTGGCCGCGTTCACTCCCGTTTAGGTGGACTGACAAAAGACAAAGTCACCGTTCACGATGGTCAACGTTGAAGCGATCGCTGATCGGCCACGAAATAACCAGTTCAAAGCTATTTATGCTTCAACTTGGTGGTTTTCAAATTTTGACTTTGACTGATTCGGATGCAGTGCGGATCTGAGTCAGACCTGGTGCGCAAGGGGTTGTGATGGCCCCAACAAAAAGGCCGCTTGCGCGGCCTTTTTTTATGGTGCAGGAGCACGATTGCGATCAGCGACCGAAAGAGCGTCCACCGCCGCCGCTGCGGTTGCCACCACCACCGTAGCCGCCACCACCGCCACCATGGCGGCGTTGACTGCCACGGCCTGCGGCCAGGCTGTCGATGCTGGTGCGTGTGGGATCAGGTTGACCGCCAGCGCCACCGCTGTTGCGGCGCGGTTGATCTCGGCGCGAGGCAAATTGATTGGTCATCAACGGGTCGATGTGGCGTGGCAACTCATCGCCATCGCGACGGGGGCCACGGTCACCGCGCGGTGCATTTTGGCGTGGCGGGCGGTTGTCGCCTCGGTTGTCAAAACGACCTTCTGGGCGAGGTCCGTCATTGCGGCCGCCTTCAAAGCGCGGTGCTTCACCACGGAACTCTCCGTCGCCTCGGAACTCACTGCGACCTTCGCTGCGGCCCTCACCCCGTCCGCCACCTTGCGGGCCACCCCGGCGTGAAGGTGGAGGACCACTGCGTGCTGGACGGGGACCCGCCGAGCGGCCACCGCCGCCGTCGCCTTGCGCGCCCTTGGATTCGCGGATGCGTTGCATCATGTCGCCGCGTGCGGCCTTGGCTGCGGCTTGCATCACATCGCGGCTCGGTGGGCGACCTGCGCCGCCCCACAGGGTTTGACGACCCATGGCGATGGGTTCGGCTTTTTCACCAGGCTCAGGACCAAAACCTTCGAGCAATTCCACCGCAATTTCTTGTTTGGTGAAGCGTTCGATTTCCATCATGAAACCTTCTTCGTCCAGGCAGACCAGGCTCACGGCTTCACCGCTGGCGCCGGCACGACCGGTGCGGCCAATGCGGTGAACATAGTCTTCAGAGACGTTGGGAATCTCGTAGTTCACCACGTGCGGCAAGTCTTCGATGTCGATGCCGCGCGCAGCAATATCGGTGGCCACCAAGGCGCGAATCTCGCCGCTCTTGAAGCCGGCCAGGGCCTGGGTACGTGCGGTCTGGCTTTTGTTGCCATGCAGCGCCATGGCTTTGATGCCATTTTTGGTCAGGTAGTCGGCCACATTGTTGGCGCCAAACTTGGTGCGTGTGAACACCAGCACCTGGCTCCAGTTGTGCTTGTTGATGATGTGCACCAGCACTTCTTTTTTCTTGCCACGACCGACCGGGTGAATCACCTGGGAGATGCGTTGCACCGTGGTGTTGCTGGGCGTGACTTGGATGCTTTGCGGGTTCTTCAGCAAATTGGCGGCCAGTTCGCGAATTTCGTCCGAGAAAGTGGCCGAGAACAACAAGCTTTGCTTGTCTTTGGGCACCATCGCCAGCACTTTTTTCACGTCGTGGATGAAACCCATGTCGAGCATGCGGTCGGCTTCGTCGAGCACCAAAATTTCGATGCTGGACAGGTCCAAGAAGCCTTGGCCTGCCAAGTCCAACAAACGACCGGGTGTGGCGACCAGAATGTCCACGCCGCGTTTGATCCGGTCGATCTGGGGTTTCATGCCCACACCGCCAAAAATCACGGTGGAGTTCAGTGAGGTGTATTTGCCATAGTCGCGCACCGACTCTTCCACTTGGGCGGCCAGTTCACGGGTGGGCGTGAGCACCAGCGCGCGAATGGCTTTGCCGCCAAATTTGTTTTTACCCGGCTCGCTCAGCGTGAGCTTGTGCAGCATCGGCAAAGTGAAGGCCGCGGTTTTACCGGTGCCGGTTTGCGCGCCGGCCAGCAAATCCTGGCCTGCCAGGACAGCCGGAATGGCTTGGGCCTGAATCGGCGTAGGTGTTTCGTAGCCTTGCTCTTGCACGGCTTGCAGGATGGCCGGAGCCAAATTCAATTCAATAAAGTTCATTCAAGGAGCGCTGATTGCAGCGCAGGGCATCGGTTTGTCAGGCTGTGGGTGACAGCCGCCAGTCAAAGACCGATGGGATTCACAGGTGGGCATGGAAACCACAAACAGAGCGTTTGGGTCAAACCCCAGCAGAAGTGCTGATGTTGCGGCAACTGGAGGCGGCAACGTGGGGATTGTCGCACGAAAATGCAATGCATGGGCTCGCGCCATGCGCCTGGCCTTGGGTACACTCAAAAACAATGACCGCAACGTCCTCTTTTTCACTTCAACCTGGCTTCATGGTGGTGCATGGCAACCGGCTGGAGGACTTGCGCGACCTGGTGGTGGATTTCGTCAAGCACCGTCCTTTGCCCCCGTTGCAGCCCGAGGTTTTTCTGGTGCAAAGCAATGGCATGAAGCATTGGTTGGAGCTGGCGCTGGCCGACGAGTCGGCTTTGGGCATCTGCGCCGCCACCCGCATGGACTTGCCATCAGCGTTCATCTGGCAGATGTACCGCTGTGTGCTGGGGGCCAATGCCGTGCCGTTGCACATGCCGTTCGACAAGTCGGCTTTGGTGTGGCGATTGTTGCGTCTGT
This sequence comes from Comamonadaceae bacterium, assembly GCA_947448325.1. GTDB lineage: Bacteria > Pseudomonadota > Gammaproteobacteria > Burkholderiales > Burkholderiaceae_C > Limnohabitans_A. The sequence goes on along the minus strand of CANFMK010000042.1, from coordinate 1,719 downwards.
TGCCCCAGCTGACTGCGCAAGACCCTGTTTATCAACCGTTGGCTGCTTACCTGGCCAGCGACAGCGATGGTCGCAAGCTGTATCAGTTGGCGCAGCAAGTGGCCGATGTGCTGGACGGCTACCAAAGTTACCGCGCCGATTGGTTGACCGATTGGGCCCTGGGTCGCGATGTGTTGCGTGCCCAGGCGGGCGTTGCGACACCCGTGCCCGAGGACCAAGTCTGGCAAGCGCATTTGTGGCGGGCCTTGCAAAACGATGTGAGCGAGAACCTCGTCAAACCCCAGGCCCAGACCTCGCGCGCGGCGGTGCATGCCCAGTTCATGCAAGCACTCCAGACCTTGCCCGACTCAGCAAGGCCTGCTGGTTTACCGCAGCGCATTGTGGTGTTTGGCATATCGGCTTTGCCGATGCAAGCGGTAGAAGCTTTGGCGGCGCTGGGACGATTTTGTCAAGTCCTGATGGTCGTGCAAAACCCATGTCGCCACTATTGGGGCCATGTGGTTGAAGGGCGTGCGGCGCTGCACCGGCATACCCGTCAAAAAAGCAAAACCGGTGAGCCCGTTCAGACCCTGGGCTGTGACCCGGTCGATCTGCATGCGCTAGCCCATCCCTTGCTGGCGTCTTGGGGCAAACAAGGGCGTGACTATTTGCATTTGTTGGATGGCTACGATCAGCCCGAAACCTACACGCAGGTGCTGCGAAAAATCGAAGTGTTTGAGGTGCCGCAAGCTGCCGCAGGTCAAAGCTTGAATCAGCTGCAGCAATTGCAGGCCGACATCCTTGATTTAGAGCCCTTGCCTGCACAGCCCCAGAGCGAACCGACGAATTGCGGCGCGATCACCTTGGTGACCACGCATTCAGCGCAGCGCGAAGTTGAAGTCCTGCACGACCAAATTTTGGCCTGGTTGGACGCAGATCCTGAACTTCATCCGCGCGATGTGATGGTGATGGTGCCTGACATGGCCCAATTTGCACCGCACATTCAAGCGGTCTTTGGTCGCTTTGCGTCAGGGTCGGTGCGGCACATTCCTTACTCAGTGGCCGACACCTCTTCTCGCGAAAGGCCATTGGTCCAGGCGTTAGAGCTTTTGCTGGACTTGCCCACTTCCCGCATCACGCTGGCCGACTGGCTGAGTTTGTTGGAGGTAACGGCCGTGCAAAACCGCTTCGGATTGAAGCCGACGGATGTCCAGATTTTGCAAAACTGGTTGACCCGTGCGGGCGTGCGTTGGGGTTTGGATGCAGCGCATCGACAATCCTGGGGCGTGCCGCAGATGGCCGGCAGCGATCAAAACACCTGGGCATTTGGTCTGCGTCGTTTGCTCATGGGCTATGCCACGAGCCAAGGTCCGGCCTGGCAGGGCATCGAGCCTTTACCCGAGGTGGGCGGCTTGAGTGCGCAGCTGCTGGGCAGCTTGGCGCAGTGGGTGGACGCCATGGATATTGGGTTGAAGGCCTTTTCCAAAGACCAAACCCCCAGCCAATGGGTCAGCACCTTGCAAGCCTTGTTGAATCAGTTTTTTGCAGCCAGTGACGATGCCGAAGAGCGGCTGCTGGCGCAAATGCAACAGCAATTACAGCGCTGGTTGCTGCTGTGCGATCAGGCCGCTTTGACGAGCACTTTGCCCTTGGTCGTGGTGCGCGAACATTGGTTGGCGCAGATGGAGGATGCGGGCTTGCACCAAAGATTTTTGGGTGGTGGCGTGCAATTTGCGACCT
>CANFMK010000041.1 GCA_947448325.1 Comamonadaceae bacterium | reverse complement strand
TGGGCAGCTGGGCCTTGATGTAGGCAATCATGTCGCGCACGCTGTCGGCGTGGCCGTGGGCGATGTCGATGGTGATGTAGTCCGGCACCAGTTTTTCTGACGCCAGTTGGTCCACCGTGGCGCGGTCTGGGGCTTTCACGCCCAAGGAGATCGAGGCATAAACGCCTTTGGCGTGCATATCGCGCACGAACTGGACGTTGTCCAGGTCAAAGCGGTGCATCACGTAAAAATAGTTGTTTTGCGCCAGCCACAGGCAGATCGACTCGTCGATCACGGTTTTCATATTGGCGGGGACCACCGGCAGGCGGAACTTGCGGCCACCGAGTTCGACACCGGCATCGCACTCCGAACGGCTTTCCACCCGGCACTTGCGGGGCAACAACAAAATATGGTCGTAATCAAAAATTTCCATGAGAAACCAAGCTCCAAAAAAGGATCGTTAACGGAACGAATGAGCGCTTGGCTTGGCCGGTTTTTTGACGAAAAAAAACCGGGCGCAAGAATCTTGGGCCCGGTGTCTGATTGTACCCGCATTACCTGACAGGTTTGGTGATCAGCATGAAACTCAGTGAACCCAGGGCAGACAGGACCGCCAAAACGGTGAATCCACTTTGGTAGTTGCCGGTCCAATCCGCCAAGATGCCGGCAATCATGGGGCCGCCGATTTGCCCCACGGCAATCAGCGCGGCAGACATGCCCAAAATCATGCCAATGGCATTGCGCCCGAAGTAGTCAGCCCGCATGGCTTGCATGAAAGGCCCACGCAAGCCCCAGGCCACTCCGTGCAGCAGGGCGAAGCCGAGCAACATGGGTATGCCCACCGCAAAGGTCAAACACAACAATCCCAAGGCGTGTGCCAGCATGCACAGGGCAGCGATTTTGCGTTTGTCAAACCGGTCGCCAATGGCCGCCCCTATGAGCACCCCGCCCACTTGGCAACAGGTCATCACCATGATCACCCAACTGGCCGTCGTGACCGAATAACCCAGCCCTTCTTTCATGTGGGTGATGGCATGCACATTCACAGCCGACACGACCAGCAAGGCCAAAGCATGCCCCAGGGCCAGCAACCAGAAGGCGCTGGTGCGCAGCGCTTGGACGGCGGTGAAGTCCGGTGAGGATTCTTTTGGCGTGTGAGTGGCGTCCTGGGCGGCTTCGACCACAGGTTCAATCCCGTCGACATAGTCCCCATGGTCTTGGGGGCGCCGCAAAATGATCCGTGCCAGCGGCAGGCCCACCACCAGGACGATCAGGCCCGTACCGACCGAAGTGGCACGCCAGCCCCATGTCTCCATGCTCCAGGCAATGGCGGGAACGGCCAAACCGCCAGTGGCCAGGCCCAGGCTCATCAAGGACAGTGCGCGCGCGCGAAACTTTTCAAACCAGTGCACCAGAGCCACAGACAGCGGGAAATAGCCGCCCAAACTGGCGCCAATCGCCATCAAAATGGCGCTGGTGTAAAACATGCTTACGCTGTGCACTTGGCTCAGTAACAGCAAGCCTGCACTGAATAAGACCATGCCCCAGCGAATCATCAACTGAGGCCCAACGCGGTCCATCACCCAACCCAGAACCGGTCCAATGATGGCGGATTCCACAGATTGCAAAGCCGCCGCGCCCGATAAAGTGGTTTTGCTCCAGCCCATTTCTTCGGACAGGATGGCGATGTACAAGCCCATGGCCTGCGTCAGGAAAGCGGCCAGTAAAAACTGAATCCCAAAGGCCGCCCCCACCATGCGCCAACCATAGAAAATTTTCATCCTGAATGGCTGCGCAACGCAAGAGAGACGCAATGAAAAGAGCGCACGGACATGAATGCCAATTCCTTGAACGATATTCATGATTTTTCCACACAAGGTGTCAGCCCGATGTCGCTGACTCGACCCGCAGGATGTTTCTACAATCACCCCATGCCCTTTGAATTTTCAACCACCGCGTCGATGACGACACAGACCGCTGCGTCGCCGCTCCTGAACCAGCTCAACGAAGAACAACTGCGTGCGGTGACCTTGCCGGCCGAGCCGGCCTTGATTTTGGCGGGTGCGGGGTCGGGCAAAACCAAGGTGCTGACCACGCGCATTGCCTGGTTGCTGCAAACCTCGCAAGTCTCGCCGGGTGGCATTTTGGCCGTGACCTTCACCAACAAGGCCGCCAAAGAAATGAAGCTGCGGCTGCAGTCCATGCTGCCGGTGAACGTGAACGCCATGTGGATTGGCACTTTCCACGGTCTGTGCAACCGTTTTTTGCGGGCGCATTACAAGCTGGCCAATTTGCCACAGGCCTTTCAGATTTTGGACACGCAAGACCAGTTATCGGCCGTCAAGCGTCTGTGCAAGCAATTCCATGTCGACGAAGAGCGTTTTCCGCCCAAGCAAGTGCAGTATTTCATTTCGGGCTGCAAGGAGGATGGACAGCGCCCGCATGATGTTGTGGTGCGGGACGATGAAACCCGTAAAAAGGTCGAGCTGTACGCTTTGTACGAAGAGCAGTGCCAGCGTGAAGGCGTGGTGGATTTTGGCGAGTTGATGCTGCGCTCGTATGAGCTGCTGCGCGACAACGAGCCGGTGCGCTCCCACTACCGTGCGCGTTTCAAACATGTGCTGATTGACGAGTTTCAAGACACCAATAAGCTTCAATATGCCTGGATCAAGATGGTCACGGGTATGCCCTCAGAAGGCGGCGGCGCTGTGCTGGCGGTGGGTGATGACGACCAAAGTATTTACGCTTTTCGCGGCGCGCGCGTGGGCAATATGGCCGACTTTGTGCGCGAGTTTGGCGTGCGCCACCAAATCAAGTTGGAGCAAAACTACCGCAGTTACAGCAACATCTTGGACTCGGCCAACGAGCTGATCAGCCACAATAAAAACCGCTTGGGCAAAAACCTGCGCACCACCCAGGGTGCGGGCGAGCCGGTGCGCATGTACGAGTCCACCAGCGACTTTGCCGAGGCGCAGTGGTTGGTCGATGAAATGCGCCAACTCGTCAAAGGCGACGGCTTCAGTCGCCGAGAAATCGCCGTGCTCTACCGCAGCAACGCCCAAAGCCGGGTCATGGAAACCGCGCTGTTCAATGCCGGCATGCCCTACCGTGTGTATGGCGGTTTGCGCTTTTTTGAACGCGCCGAAATCAAACACGCTCTGGCTTATTTGCGATTGCTGGAAAACGCCAACGACGACACCAGTTTTTTACGTGTGGTGAATTTTCCGCCGCGCGGCATTGGCGCGCGCAGCATCGAGCAGTTGCAAGACATTGCCCGTACCTCGGGCTGCTCGCTGCATGATGCTGTGAGCGCGACCACGGGCAAAGCTGGCGCCAATCTGGGTGGCTTTGTCGCCATGCTGGATGTGATGCGCGAACAGATCGCGGGCATGACACTGCGCGAAATCATTGAGCTCTTGCTGGATAAAACCGGCTTGCTGGAGCACTACCGCGCGGACAAAGACGGCGCTGACCGGGTCGAGAACTTGGAAGAATTGGTCAACGCCGCTGAAAGCTTTGTCACCATCGAAGGCTTTGGCCGTGATGCCGTGGCCATGACGCAAACCCCTGATGCGGCGGTCTTGAGCCAAAGCCCGGCCAGCCAAGGCTTGACTGCGAGTGCGGTTGCCAGCGATGGTGATTTGGCGAGCGAGACTGTTCCTGATTTCGAAGAAACCGGCGAAGTCATGTCACCTTTGGCCGCCTTTTTGACCCACGCCGCGCTGGAAGCCGGGGACAACCAGGCCCAAGCCGGCGAAGATGCGGTGCAACTCATGACGGTGCACGCCAGCAAGGGCTTGGAGTTTGATGCGGTGTTCATCACCGGGCTGGAAGAAGGCCTGTTTCCGCACGAAAACGCGATGAACGATTACGACGGGCTGGAAGAAGAACGCCGCTTGATGTACGTGGCCATCACCCGTGCGCGCAAGCGCTTGTACATCAGCCATTCGCAAACCCGCATGCTGCATGGCCAGACCCGTTACAACGTGAAAAGCCGCTTTTTAGACGAATTGCCTGAAGAGTGCTTGAAATGGATCACCCCCAAGAGCGGCGCATTTGCCACCGGCCTGGGCGGGGGCTGGAGCAGCCCCGCACAAGCCAAACCCGCTTGGGGCCACAGCAGCTTGGGCAGCAGCGAGACCTTCAAGAGCCCGCCCGTGCCCGTGCAAAAATCAGAACCGGCGCACGGCATCAAGTCGGGTATGAAAGTCTTTCACAACAAGTTTGGCGAAGGCCAAGTGCAGGCCGTTGAAGGCCAAGGTGCAGACGCGCGTGCGCAGGTCAATTTCCCGCGCCACGGCGTCAAATGGCTGGCACTGTCCGTGGCCAAACTCACGCCGGTTTGAAACCGATACGCCTATTTTTTAAAGAAAGAACACCATGAAAATTGGAAAAGACACCGTGGTGACCATGAGCTACAAAGTGGTCAACGCCCAAGGTAAAACCTTGGACCAATCGCAAGAGCCCACAGCGTATTTGCATGGCGGCTATGACAACACCTTGCCCAAAATCGAAGCCGCTTTGGACGGACAAGAAGTGGGCTATGCCACCACGTTGAAGTTGGCTGCGGCCGATGCGTTTGGTGAGCGCGATGAAGGTTTGGTGCAGACCATCCCTAAAACCGAATTTCCACCCGGCGTGAAGGTCGGTGGCCAACTGCGCGGCCGCGCCGAAGATGGCCGCGAGCATGTGTTTACCGTGGTCAAAATCAAGGGCGATAAAGTCATGTTGGACGGCAACCACCCCTGGGCTGGGCAAGACTTGAGCTTCAGTTTGAAGGTGATCGAGGTGCGTGCCGCTTCCGAAGAAGAAGTGACACACCGCCATGCGCATGGCGCACACGGCCACCACCATTGACTGCAGGGCGCAACGCCCTGTGATCAGGGTCAGGCGCTGGGCGAGTCGGTGCGCACCATCTCGCCGAAGCAGTCACGCACGCTGAAGTACACCGAGGTGAAAAACATCGCGGCCATCAACAAGGCGATGGGGGTCAATATGTTTTCGGCCAGGCTTTGCTCGCCGATCAGGCTGACCACGAACAAAACCACCATGCCGGCACTCAAAAACACCCCCATCCAGGCCAGGGTGTAGACCGTGAAAGCCCCCAGGTTGCGCCAACAAGCGACCAAGCTGAAAAACAGACTTTTCACTGGCGGCACGCCATGCCAGTGCAGCAGAGCCGGGGCGTGCCAGAACATCATGGACAGGGGCAGGTACAAGGCCATGGCCAGCCACATGGCGTTTTGAAAGGCGGGGTTATTCACCTTGTCCGCCGTGATCGGCGCGCCCATCAGGTAGACCCCTGCGAACAATCCACCATCCACCAAGGTGGAGATGCCCATTACGGCGATAAAGCCAAAGGCATACAAACCGCCCAGCACCAACATGTCTTTCACGCCGGCTTTGCCGCTGCGAAAGGCCACCAGCAAAATGCCGGGCATGGGGAATTTGCCTTGTTCGGCGACGGCGGTGGCGGCCATCAAGCCCAGGGTCATGGCCGGCAGCAGCACCAGGGCCAAGACATTGCCCACCACGGGCACCATGGAGGCGACCGAGACCCAGGCCATGAACAAGAAGAACAGGCCGGACATGGCCAGGGGTTGCTTCCAGAAATTCCGAATGCCTTGGCGCACCCAGACGAAGCCGGTGCGGGGCGCAACGATGTGGAGTTTCATTCAGTGCTTTAAAAAAGAGATCAGAGCCCAACGGGCTGTGCAACACGCGCGCGCAAGACCCGCTCGAAATGACTGGGGTCGTGCGGCGTGAGCATGGACGCTTCACGCGGCAGATGAAAGTCCCATAAGCGCGAGACCCAAAAACGCAAGGCACCGGCGCGCAGCATCGCTGGCAGCAACTGGCGCTCGGCAGCACTCAGCGGGCGCACCGCTTGGTAGGCCGCGATCATGGCTTGGGCGCGATCGGCGACATGCTGGCCTGTCGGCAGGTCGATGCACCAGTCGTTCAGACACACGGCCAAGTCAAACAACCACGTGTCGACCCCGGCAAAGTAAAAATCGAAAAAACCGGTCAACTGTTCGCCGTCAAACATCACGTTGTCGCGAAACAAATCGGCGTGCACTGGACCGCGCGGTAAGGCCGCGTAGGCGCCGCTGGCGGCGGTGTGGTTTTGAAAGGCCAATTCGCTGCGGATCAAAGCGTCTTGCGCGGGCGTCAAATAGGGCAGCACCACAGGCACGGTGTCGTTCCACCACGGCAGACCGCGTAAATTGGGCTGGCTGCGGTTGTAATCGGCCCCGGCCAAATGCATGCGGGCCAGCATGTCGCCGACGGCGGCGCAATGCACGGCTTGGGGCTGCAGTTGGCTGTGGCCCGCCAGTTTGTTGACCACGGCGGCGGGTTTGCCGCACATGGTGTGCAAGATGTCGCCGTCGCGGTTGGCTGCAGGGTCGGGCACCAGGATGCCGCGCTCAGCCAAATGCTTCATCAGATGCAGATAAAAGGGCAACTGCGCTTGCGTCAGGCGCTCGAACAAGGTGAGTACATACTCGCCCTGATCGGTTGTGGCGAAGTAATTGGTGTTTTCGATGCCGCCCTCAATGCCACGCAATGCGGTCAGTGACCCCAGATTCAGGGTTTGCATCAGGTCGTTGGCCTGGGCTTGGGTGACTTCGGTGAATACCGCCATGGTTGCAATCAATCAGCCCCTTGTGGGACGCGGGTAGGAACAAACCTGCATTGTAGGCGGGGCCGGTCAGCACACGGCCTCAATACCCTCTTGGACCCATTGAGGCCCGTGCACAATGGAGGGATGAGCGACAACCTTTCTTCTCCAAAGACCCTGCTGCTGGTGGACGGCTCCAGCTACCTGTACCGCGCTTTCCATGCCATGCCCGATTTACGGGCGGTGCCGGGGGACCCGACCAGCCCGGCCACGGGAGCCATTCGCGGCATGATCAACATGATGGAGCGTTTGCGCAAGGACTTTCCTGCCGATTTTGCAGCCTGTGTGTTTGATGCCAAAGGCCCGACCTTTCGCGACGAGATGTACCCTGAGTACAAACAAAACCGCAGCCCCATGCCGGACGATTTGCGCGCGCAGATCGAACCCATTCACCAACTTGTGCGCTTGATGGGTTGGACGGTGCTCGATGTGCCCGGTGTCGAGGCCGATGATGTGATTGCCACCTTGGCCCATGTGGCCGCCCAGCAAGGCGTGCAGGTGACAGTGTCCAGCGGGGACAAGGACTTGAGCCAATTGGTGAATGCGCACATCACCATCATCGACACCATGAACGGCAAAAAGCGCGATGTGGCAGGCGTGACGGCTGAATTTGGCGTGCCGCCTTCGCTGATGATCGATTTCCAGACCTTGGTGGGCGACACGGTGGACAACGTGCCCGGCGTGCAAAAAGTGGGCCCCAAAACCGCCGCCAAATGGCTTCTGGAATACGGCTCGCTGGACGCTCTGATGGCGCGTGCCGACGAGATCAAAGGCGTCGCCGGCGAAAACTTGCGTCAAGCCAAGGATTGGCTGCCCACAGGCCGCAGCTTGGTGACCATGAAGACCGATTGCGATTTGACCGCGTGGGTGCCGCACTTGCCCGCCTTGACCGACTTGCATTTTCACCAACCGGACGAAGCCCCATTGCTGGCCTTTTATGCGCAATATGGTTTCAAAGGCTTGGTGCGTTCCCGTGGCCATGGGGCCAGCGACGATGTCACCACACCGGCCAACCCGGTCAGCGGCCCACAGGCCGCGCCGCAAGACGATTTGTTTGCCGACACACCCGCCGCCAGCGCGGTCAACGGCGACAAACACTATGAGACGGTGACCACCTGGGCGCAACTGGACAGCTGGATGACCCGATTGGCAAGTGCTGACTTGGTGGCATTGGACACTGAAACCAGCTCGATCGACGCCATGAAGGCCGAACTGGTTGGCATCAGCCTGAGTGTGCAACCCGGCGAAGCGGCTTATATTCCGCTGGCGCATTCAGGACCAGATGCGCCCACCCAATTGCCACTGGCCGAAGTGCTGGCCAAACTCAAGCCCTGGCTGGAAGACGCGAGCCGTGCCAAGCTGGGTCAAAACATCAAATACGACCGCCATGTGCTGGCCAACCAAGGCATTGAGGTGCGCGGCTATGCGCACGACACCATGCTGCAAAGCTATGTGCTGGAAGTGCACAAACCCCATGGCTTGAGCAGCTTGGCCCTGCGCCATGTGGGCCGCACCGGTTTGACCTACGAAGATCTGTGCGGCAAAGGGGCGCACCAAATTCCGTTCACCCAGGTGGATGTGGCGCGCGCCGCTGAATACGCTTGCGAAGACGCCGACCAGACTTTGGACGTGCATGGAGCGCTGTGGCCGCGCATCGCACAAGATGCCAAGTTACGCGCCGTGTACGAGCTGGAAATCGCCACCAGCGAGGCCTTGTTCCGCATCGAGCGCAATGGGGTGCTGATTGATGGTCCAACCCTCGCCGCCCAGAGCGCTGCCTTGGGCCAACGCATTGTGCAACTGGAGACCGAGGCCTATGCCATGGCCGGTCAGCCCTTCAATCTGGCCAGTCCGAAACAATTGGGTGAAATTTTCTTTGACAAACTGGGTTTGCCGGTCATCAAAAAAACCGCTACCGGGGCGCGCAGCACCGATGAAGAAGTGTTGGAGAAACTGGCCGAAGACTACCCACTGCCGGCGCGCATTTTGGAGCACCGCAGCCTGTCCAAACTCAAAGGCACGTACACCGACAAACTGGCGCAGATGGCCCTGCCGCGCACCGGGCGGGTGCACACCCACTATGCGCAAGCGGTGGCGGTGACGGGGCGCTTGTCCAGCAATGAGCCCAACTTACAGAACATCCCGATCCGCACCGCCGAAGGTCGCAAGGTGCGCGAAGCTTTTGTGGCGCCAGCGGGTTTCGTGATCGCCAGCGCCGATTACAGCCAAATTGAGCTGCGCATCATGGCCCACTTGAGCCATGACGAGGCCTTGCTCCATGCCTTTCATGAAGGTTTGGACGTGCACAAAGCCACCGCAGCCGAGGTGTTTGGCGTGGCCGTGGACCAGGTCTCGAGCGAGCAACGCCGCTACGCCAAGACCATCAACTTTGGTTTGATTTACGGCATGAGCGCGTTTGGGTTGGCCAAGTCGCTGGGCATTGACAACACCGCTGCCAAAAATTACATCACCCGCTATTTCGAGCGTTTTTCGGGCGTCAAACAGTACATGGACGACACCCGGCAACAAGCCAAAACCCAGGGCTATGTGGAAACGGTGATGGGCCGGCGCCTGTATTTGCCCGAAATCAACTCACCCAACGGGCCCCGCCGTGCGGGGGCTGAACGGGCTGCGATCAACGCGCCGATGCAAGGCACAGCGGCCGACTTGATCAAGTTGAGCATGGTCGCGGTGCAAAAAGCCTTAGACGAACAACAACGCGGCACCCGCGTCATCATGCAAGTCCACGATGAATTGGTGTTTGAAGTGCCCGAGAGCGAAGTCGATTGGTTAAAGACTGAAGTTCCGCGCTTGATGGCGGGGGTGGCCGCGCTGGCTGTGCCTTTGCTGGCCGAAGTAGGCGTGGGTGCCAATTGGGATCAGGCGCATTGAGCTTGCAGGCCTCAGTTTTGGGGGCCGCTCCATCGGGGCTACTCCATCGGGACCGCTGAATGGGAGCTGCTCAATAGGGGACGATTTGCCATGGACTGGGGCACTGGGTCACGTGGGGGTAGTACTGCTGGTAAGGCTGGCAGTAGTAGTTCACACGTGAGGGATCGGTGATCACGGCGGGTTGCTGCGGGTAAATCACTTGCGGCTGTTGGACCACCACCGGTGAGGGCCTGATGGCGTAAATCGCACTGCCGACAATCGCCGCGCCCACCAGGGGCGCTACCCAGCCGCCGTAGCCGCCGCGGTGGCCGCCGCCATAACCACCACCATGGCCGCCAAAGCCATGACCGCCGCCATGCATGGCCATGCCGCGAGGGTCAGCATGCGCGCTGCCCGTGGCGCTTGCCAAAGCGCTGAGCAAAGTCAATGCCATCAAACGGGTGCGCAGGGTGATCATGGTGAGGACCTTTCTATCCGAGGTGACTGCGTCCATTGCCGCAGTCTGGTCTTTGATTAACGGGGCAAGGGGGTCTGTGGATGACAGCTCGCCCAGATCTTGTAACCAAGCGTAAGGGTATCCAGACGCATTGTCAGAACAGGGGTTGAATAAAAAAGATAATGGCAGCTTAAGCGCTCATGCCCATCACGCTGAGCACCCTTTCAAACCCCAGACGAAGACCTGCATGCCCTCCTTACAACAAGACACCCAGGCCCTGCTGAATGTGACAGATGCGACCGCCAACCAGCACGCAGGAACCACTCGCCGGTTCGCTCTGCAAGCAGCGCTGGGTGTGGGCTATGCCGCAGCAGCCCTGCCAGTGGTGGCCCAAACGGCCATCAAAACCTCGGCCCAGGGCTTGGTCAGTGGCGAAGTCACCATCGACGTGAACGGTTTCAAAATGCCGGCTTACCGCTCAGCCCCTGAAGGCCCAGGGCCTTGGCCTGTCATCTTGGTGATTTCAGAGATTTTTGGGGTTCACGAGTACATCGCCGATGTGACGCGTCGCTTAGCTCGCATGGGCTATATGGCCATTGCCCCCGAGTTGTTTGTGCGTCAAGGCGATCCTTCGGTCTATGGCGAGATCGCCAAACTGCAGTCGGAGGTGATTGCCAAGGTGCCGGACGCGCAGGTCATGGGCGATTTGGACGCGACCGTGGCCTGGGCTGGTCAACACGGTGGCGACACCCGTCGCTTGGCCATCACCGGCTTTTGCTGGGGTGGTCGCATCACCTGGCTGTATGCCGCACACCAACCGAAAGTGAAAGCGGGCATCGCTTGGTATGGCCGTTTGGTGGGACCCAGCACCCCCGTGACGCCGCAACACCCCGTGGACTCAGTGGCCCAGTTGAAGGCACCCGTGCTGGGTTTGTATGGCGGCGCGGACACCGGCATCCCCTTGGCGTCCGTCGATACAATGAAGCAGGCACTGGCGCAAGGCAGTGCCGCTGCCAAGGCGTCCACTTTCGTGGTCTACCCCGATATGCCGCACGCCTTTCATGCCGACTACCGCCCCAGTTACCGCGAAGCTGCCGCGTTGGACGGTTGGACCCGATTGCAGGCATGGCTGCAAAAGTATCTCTGACGCACTGACGTGCACAAGGCGCTTCGTACCCCATGATTTTTTTGGCTATTTTGTTAGGCACCTTGACAGCAGGCATTGGCAGCGTGTGGGTGGCCGCTTGGTTGAGCTACGGCGTGATGAGTCGCTACACCCAGCACATGCTGAGTTTGGCGGCGGGCGCCTTGCTCGCCACCTCGTTCATGCATTTGCTGCCAGAGGCGTTTGAGAGCGCAGTGAGCCCGCGCGATTTGTTTTTGACTTTGCTGCTGGGCCTGGTTTTTTTCTTTTTGCTGGACAAAGCCGAGTTGTGGCATCACGGCCATGAACATGGGGCCGCCCATGGCCATGCGCATCAGGACCATGGGCACGCGCACCACGCCCATCCTCACGATCACACCCATGCGCACGGGGGTCACGATGCGCCCGCAACCGGCGGTTGGGCGGTGTTGGCCGGCGACAGTGTGCATTGTTTTGGCGACGGCATTTTGATTGCCTCGGCCTTCATGGCCGATGTGCGTTTGGGCGCCATTGCCTCCTTGGCCGTGTTGGCGCATGAGGTGCCGCACCACATGGGCGACCTGGCGGTGCTGCGCCAGGGCGAAGCACAGTCGCACAAACAAGTGGCCGTGCTCAAAGTGTCTTTGGCCGGCGCCATCACCGCATTGGGTGGGGCGGTGGGCTTTGTGTTGGTGGAGTCGCTGCGGGCGGCGCTGCCGTTTTTCTTGGTGATCGCCAGCAGCAGCTTTATTTATGTGGCCCTGGCCGATTTGATTCCGCAACTGCAAAAGCGCCTGTCGGCCCGTGAAACGGCCGCCCAAATTGCGTGGCTGGCCGGCGGCATGGGCATGGTCACCTTGGTGAGTCTGCTGACGCACACCCACTGAGCTGCAAAACGCGGCTCAACCTTGGGCGCACGGCAAGCCCGGTGTGTTGCTCCATTCGCTCCAGCTGCCCGCGAACAAGGCGGTGTGACCCAGGCCTGCGATTTCCATCGCCAAGATATTCGGCACCGCGCTCACGCCACTGCCGCAGTGGTGCACCACGGTGGCCGGGTCGCGACCGGCCAAGAGGAGGTCAAATTCGGCGCGCAATTGTTCTGTCGTTTTAAAGAAACCGTCCGCATTCAAGTTCTGGCTGAATGGGCGGTTCAGGGCCCCCGGAATGTGCCCAGCGATCGGATCGAGCGGTTCGACCTCGCCCCGGTAGCGGGCCGCAGCGCGTGCGTCGATCAAGGTTTGGTTGGCGTGCCCGAGGTGTTGCACCACTGTGGCGGTCTGCACCAGCGTGCGCAGCGGTGCATGCAACGCGAAAGTTGTTGCAGGCAAGGGCGACTCGGCCTCCTTCGCGCTGCTGGTCACAGCGCCACTGGCGGCCTGCCAAGCTTGCAAGCCCCCATCCAGCACGGCCACGGCATCGTGCCCCAGCCACTTGAGCATCCACCACAAGCGCCCACAGTAATTGGCGCCATTGCGGTCGTAGACCACAGCTTGCATGGTGTTGCTGAATCCCAAACTGCCCAGCCAAGCGGCCACACTTTCTCTGGCTGGCAGCGGATGGCGCCCGCCATTGACCGCCAAGGCCGCATCGTGGGTGCTCAGGTGTTGGTCCAGATGCGCGCGTCTGGCGCCGGCCACATGCACTTGGTCAAACAAGGCATCGGCAGAGGCTGGGTTCATCAAATCGCCGCTGCAGTCAAACACCATCAAGGGCGCGTTTTGGGCTTGCAGTGCTTGCAGTTGCGAGACAGAAATCAGGGTGGTGTACATGAGGTTTCTCCAAACAAAGGTCAATGTTCTTGCGCGGGCGCATTCGGCAATGAACGGCTGCGCAGGGCGGTGGCCGCAATGCCGCTGGCGATGATCAGGCCCATACCGACCCAGCCCATGGCGGACACATCGTCCCCAAACAAAAACAAACCATACAGGGCAGAAAACACAATGCCCGAATACTGCAAATTGGCCACCACCAAGGTGGCGCCGCTGGTGTAAGCACGGGTCATGCACAACTGACCCATGGCCGCCAACACGCCAATGGGCAGCAACCACAGCGCCTCAGGCCAGGTCCATTCATGCACGCCGGTGAACAGCATGCACACCGCACCGGTGACGCAGGCGCCCAATGAAAAGTAAAACACCGTGCGGGTTTCGGGTTCGCCCATGCGCCCCAGGGCTGCGACCTGCATATAGGCCAGGGCCGAAATCAGTCCCGACAACAAACCGATCAAGCCGGCAAACAATTGGTTTTGTTCAATGGTGGGTCGCAAAATCATCACCACCCCCGCGAAACCAGCCAACAGCGTCAGCACCATAGGGCCTTGCCTGCTGGCGTCTTGCAGCTTGCCCATGACCAGGGTGCCGCCAATCAAAAACATGGCGACCCAAATGCCACTCATGTAATTCAGCGTCATGGCGGTGGCCAAGGGCAAGTGGGCTATTGAGTAAAACCAGGCCGACAGCGAGGTCACGCCCACCACGGTGCGCCACACATGCATCATCGGCACCGGTGTGGCCAATGACACGCCTTGATGGCGGCATAAAGCGCCCATGATCACCACACCGACCGCGCCGCGGTAGCACACCAACTCAAAGGTGTTGAAGTAGATCGCAGCGTATTTGATGCACACGCTCATGGTCGCAAAAAACAGCGACGCCAGCACCATCCACCCGGCTTGCATGCCGCTGCGACGCAGGGGCATTAGAGTGGGCCCATGGCCCGGCGGTACCACTCATGAAAGTGTTGCATGCCGTCTTCCATCGGGCTTTGGTAAGGCCCAACTTCGTTGTCGCCGCGGGCCAGCAGGGCTTTGCGCCCCTCGTCCATGCGCTCGCCGATCTCGTCGTCTTCGATGCAGGTTTCCATGTAGGCTGCTTGTTGCGCTTCGATGAATTCACGTTCAAAGGCCACGATTTCTTCGGGGTAATAGAACTCCACCATGTTCATGGTTTTGTGCGGGCCCATGGGGTGCAAGGTGGACACGGTCAGCACATGCGGGTACCACTCGACCATGATGTGGGGGTAGTAGGTGAGCCAAATCGCGCCCCGCTCGGGCATGGCGCCACTGCGGTAATTGAGCAGCACCTCGTGCCATTTCTTGTAGATGTCAGAACCCGGCTGCCCAAATCCGCTGGACACGCCCACGGTTTGCACCGAGTATTGCTCTTTGAACTCCCAGCTCAAATCATCGCAGGTGACAAAGGAGCCCAAACCGGGGTGGAAGGGGCCCACATGGTAGTCCTCCAGGTACACCTCGATGAAGGTTTTCCAGTTGTAGTTGCACTCGTGCATCTCGACCCGGTCCAGCGCGTAGCCGGAGAAGTCCAGCTGCGCGCGAGGCCCCATGCTGGCCAAGTCGGCGGCGATGTCGCGGCCATTGTCTTCAAACAGCAAGCCGTTCCATTCCCGCAGCTTGTAGTTGTTCAGGTTCAGGCAGGGGTCGTTGGAAAAATGCGGCGCTCCCAGTAATTGGCCATTGGGGGCATACGTCCAGCGGTGCAAGGGGCACACGATGTTGCCACCCGCGCTGCCCTTTTGCTGCTCGGCCAGATTGCCCCTTCCTTGCAGCATGACCGCTTGGCGGTGGCGGCAAATATTGGAGACCAGCTCAATACCCTGCTGTGAACGCACCAAGGCACGGCCCGCGTTTTCCTGTGGCAGGGTGTAGTAGTCCCCCATGTGGGGCACGGCCAGTGCGTGCCCGACGTAGCGGGGCCCTCGCTGGAAAATGGACGCGAGTTCGCGCTGGTACAGCGCTTCGTCAAAATAGCTGGAAACTGGTAGTTGGCTTGCGGCCTGCTGCAGTTGAAGACTTAAATCAGACATGAATGTCCTGACCTAGAGACTCCCCCTATGAAGGGGCAGGTACAGCGCTTAGCGTCTGGGACATTGGCGCGGAAATAGCGGGGAAACCCCGCCGGGGAATCGTGGATTCTACCTGCTTGGGCTGAAGACGCAGCCCAATCCCTTGACCTGGGCCACTGGGATGCGCCAAAGGGCCTAAAATCGAGACTTTTATGGGTTCCCCTTGATGCCAAAAGCCCTTCCTAAAGAGACCACTGCCCTGCCTGCCAGCTACGAAGCGGCTTTACAAGAACTGGAACAGTTGGTGGCCCAACTCGAGTCGGGGCAATTGCCCCTGGACCAGTTGCTCTCGGGTTACCAGCGCGGTGCCGTTTTACTGGGCTTTTGTCAACAGCGTTTGCAAGCGGTGGAAGACCAGATTCAGGTGCTGGACGAGGGCGTTCTCAAGCCTTGGCCGGGCAGTGCCCCATGAGCGCGGACATGACTTTTGCGCTGGCCGATTGGATCAACCCCCGCCTGCAACAGGTGGAGCAGGCCTTGATGCAATGGATAGACCCTGACGCGCCGGCCGCCCTGGGTCAGGCCATGCGCTACGCTGTGCTGGACGGCGGCAAGCGTTTGCGCCCTTTGTTGGTCATGGCTGCGGCCCAGGCCGTGGGCGGCGATTCAGCGGGCTCGGGTCAGGCCGCTTTGCGCGCTGCTTGTGCCATTGAACTGATTCACGCCTACTCCTTGGTGCACGACGACATGCCCTGCATGGACAACGATGTGCTGCGCCGAGGCAAGCCCACAGTCCATGTGCAGTTTGGCCAAGCCCAAGCCCTGTTGGTGGGGGATGCCTTGCAAGCCTTGGCATTCGAGTTGATCACCCCGCAGGGCGACGATGTGCCGCCCCCCGTGCAAGCGGCGCTGGCCGGCTTGCTGGCGCGGGCGGCAGGTTACCAAGGCATGGCAGGCGGACAGGCGGTTGACCTGGCCAGCGTTGGCCTGTCTTTGACCGAAGCCCAGTTGCGTCAGATGCACCGGCTCAAAACCGGCGCTTTGTTACTGTGCAGCGTGCAAATGGGCGCGGTGTGTGCCGGGCAACCCACGCCGCTGGTGATGCAGGCCTTGAGTCGTTTTGGCGAAGCCTTGGGGCTGGCTTTCCAGGTGGTGGACGATATTTTGGATGTCATCTCCGATTCAGCCACCTTGGGTAAAACAGCCGGCAAGGATGAAGCCGCGGATAAACCCACCTACGTGGCTTTGATGGGCTTGGCCCCAGCCCAAACCTTGGCCAAGCAATTGCACAACCAGGCGCTGGCCGCACTCAACGACAGTGGCTTGCCTTTGGCGCAGACCCTGCCGTTGAGGGCTCTGGCCGATATGGTCATTCACCGGAACAACTGATTTCAGATGCGCTCATTTCTCAACGACATTGACAATCCTGCCGATTTGCGCCGATTGGCGCGAGCCGATTTACCCCGTTTGGCCCAAGAGCTGCGCGCGTGCGTCATCGACAACGTCTCTAAAACCGGCGGACATTTGAGCTCCAACTTGGGCACGGTTGAACTCACCGTGGCTTTGCACTATGTGTTTGACACGCCCCATGACCGCATTGTTTGGGATGTGGGTCATCAAACCTATCCACACAAGATTTTGACCGGCCGGCGCGATCGCATGCCCACCCTGCGCCAATGGGGAGGCTTGTCGGGCTTCCCTAAGCGGGACGAAAGTCCTTATGACGCTTTTGGCACCGCGCACTCCTCCACCAGCATCTCGGCCGCCCTGGGTATGGCGCTGGCCGCCCGGCAAAAAGGCGAGTCGCGCCATGCGGTGGCGGTGATTGGTGACGGCGCCATGACTGCGGGCATGGCCTTTGAAGCCCTGAACAACGCGGGCGTGGAAGACTGCAAACTGCTGGTGATTCTGAACGACAACGACATGTCGATCAGCCCTCCCGTGGGCGCTTTGAACCGCTATTTGGCGCAGCTCATGAGTGGGCGTTTTTACGCTGCCGCCAAGACCGTGGGCAAAAACGTGCTGAAAAACGCACCCCCCTTGTTTGAATTGGCCAAGCGCTTTGAAGAGCACGCCAAAGGCATGGTGGTGCCAGCCACTCTGTTTGAGAAGTTCGGCTTTAACTACATCGGTCCGATCGATGGTCACGACCTGGAATCACTGATTCCGACGCTGGAAAACATCAAGCACTTGCAAGGACCGCAGTTTTTGCACGTGGTCACCAAAAAAGGCCAGGGCTATGAGTTGGCCGAAGCCGATCCGGTGGCCTACCACGGCCCGGGTAAGTTCGACCCGGCGGTCGGCCTGGTGCCGCCCGCTGTGCAACCCAAAACCACCTTCACCCAAGTGTTTGGGCAGTGGCTGTGCGACATGGCCGAGCATGACCCGCGTTTGGTGGGCATCACCCCGGCCATGCGCGAGGGCTCTGGCATGGTGGAGTTCAACAAGCGTTTTCCTGGGCGTTATTACGACGTGGGCATTGCTGAACAACACGCCGTCACATTTGCGGCGGGTTTGGCCTGCGAGGGCTTGAAGCCGGTCGTGGCTATTTATTCCACCTTTTTGCAACGCGGCTACGACCAGTTGATTCACGACGTGGCCTTGCAAAACCTGCCGGTGGTGTTTGCTTTGGACCGCGCCGGCTTGGTCGGTGCCGATGGAGCCACCCATGCCGGAGCTTATGACATCCCGTTCATCCGTTGCATTCCCAACATGGCGCTGGCCTGTCCAGCCGATGAGCGCGAATGCCGACAATTGCTCAGCACCGCGTATGCGCAAAACCACCCTGTGGCCGTGCGCTACCCGCGTGGCGCGGGCGCAGGCACCTCGCCGCTGGCCGATTTGGAAGGCCTGCCCTATGGCTTGGGCGAGATCCGCCGACAAGGCAGTGGCATCGCCATTTTGGCTTTTGGCACCTTGCTTTACCCGGCGCTGCAAGCGGCTGAAAAACTCAATGCCACCGTGGTGAACATGCGCTGGGTCAAACCGCTGGATGTCGCACTGTTGCTGCAAGTGGCCGGCTCACACACCCACTTGGTCACGGTGGAAGAGGGCAGCATCATGGGTGGCGCTGGCAGCGCGGTGGCCGAAGCCTTGAATGCCGCCGGACTGGCCCTGCCGCTGCTGCAACTGGGTTTTCCTGACCTCTTCATCGACCACGGCGACCCCGTGAAATTATTGGCCATGCAGGGCTTGGATGCGCCAGGCATCGAGGCGGCGATTCGCCAGCGCTGGCCCGAATGACCTTGAAAATTCGGGGAATCTCAAAAGGGTAAACCCCGCCTGTTGACTCGGCTTTGTTTTTCTACAATGCGGGTAGACAAAATTGTCTGCTTGCCAAATTGGTTAGTGTTTCAATAATTTTAGGAGTCCATCCATGGATCGTCGTTCGATTATCAAAAATGC
>CANFMK010000040.1 GCA_947448325.1 Comamonadaceae bacterium | reverse complement strand
CGTGGATCGCGCTCGTAGGCCTTGCCATCGGTCGGCTCGATCACGTCGCAAATCAACACCAAGGTGATTTCTTCGAAGAAGGGGTCGATCAAGGCGCTGTTGGGATCGGGCATCAACAACATGTCGGAGGCTTCGATGCCTTTCCAGCCAGCAATCGAAGAACCGTCAAAAGCTTGACCTTCTTCGAATTTGCTCTCATCAAACTGAGACACAGGCGCGGTAATGTGCTGCCACTTGCCACGGGTATCGGTGAAACGGAAGTCAATAAACTTGACTTCATTGTCTTTCACCATCTTCATCACGTCTGCGACGGTCTTTGCCATCAAATTCTCCTGGTTGGAAAGGGTTGGTTATGGGGTATCAGGTTCTTGCAGTTTCTGTGCCAAGGTGGCGTTGAAACTGTGCTTTGCTCCGACGCCCCGATTGTGCCTTGGGTCTGGCACATCCTGGGTCGCCCTGCATGAAAAAAACCCCAGGTCTGAACCCGTTAGGTGCACTGTTATCGCCAACAAATGCACCAACTTGGGTCATTTTATTCTAGCGCACCATTTCGGGGCCAAACTTCAAATCAAAGGGCTCTAAACCCTTTTTCAGGTCTCCAAATGCGCTATCGACAGCCTTTGCCGGTCCTTTGACCCCCAACTCAATGTGCCGCCCCCATTGCGGGTGGTCCACACTGGGCAGGCTGAAGACCTTGATCTCAGGATGCTGCAACTCGATGGCCTGCATCAACGGTGTGAGGGTGGCTTCCATGGAACCAAAGAGGATCACTGATTTTTCGACCTTGGGCGCGGTTTGGAACCAGGACGCGTATTCACTGTCGAGCACGGCCTCCGTCATGGGCCAGGCCATGACCGGGAAGCCGGGCACAAAGTGCACTGTACCGCCGCCCTCGCCCGTGCAGGAGAAACCGGGAATCTTGTTGTAAGGGTTGCGGATGATGCGGCAGCCCACCGGGAACATGCCCATGTTCAGCCGGTGGATGTTGTCAGGCCGGTCAGGTTCGTACACCGTTCCCTGCTCGCGCGCCGTGTCTTGCATGCGCTCACGGATCAAGGCTTCGGCCTCGGGGTGCAAATGCAATTCACGCCCCAAGGCTAGGGCAGCGCATTGACGGGTGTGATCGTCAGGGGTGGCACCGATGCCACCGAAAGAAAACACCACCTGCCCCGAGGCAAAGGCCCGCGCCAGCGTGGCGGTGATGCGCTCAGGAGAATCGCCCACGTAATCCGCCCAAGACAGGGACAAACCCCGGGCCGACAACAGCTCGATCACTTTGGGCATGTGCTTGTCAGCGCGTTTGCCCGACAAAATCTCGTCACCGATGATGATGGCGCCAAATTCGGGGCATACGCCACCAAGGGTAGAAGTTTGCATGTCAGCCTGCAAGAGTTAGAAGAATCCGAGCATGCTAACCGTGGATGGGCGCACACCTGCTGGCCCACTGTCACACGGGCGGCGCGTCCAAGGCATCGTCTCCCGCTTCGATCACCACCACACCTTGTGACCGCCGCAATTGGGCCAAGGCCGACAGTGCAAAGTGCGCAAACCACAGCGAAGAAAAAGCAAACACCGCGGTGTACAGCCACACCGCCAAAGGAATCAGCACGACGAAGGCCGCAGCAAACAACGCACCCGAAGCCCAGAACAGGCTGGGCGCTGCGCCCATCAAACCCGTGAGCACGCCCATGCTGAGTAAAGTCAAGCGGTTGTCGCGGGTGATGGTCAAACGCTCTTCCCGGCTGGCATGCTCAGCCAGAACATCGAAGGTGAGCACACGGTAAGTCAGCCAACCCCAAATCAAGGGCGGCAACACCAGGGCCAGCGGTGGCACCAACCACAAGGGCAAAGTGACCAGCAAGGTCAGCAGCGCCAGCAAGACTGACAACAAGGACCAGCCCAAGCTGGCCGCAAAACCACCACCTTGCTTGCGCTCCAAGCCGACAAAGCGGCGCGACACCACCCAGTTCACCAAAGCGGGTGTCATCAACACCGAAACAGCCACCAAGCTGAGCACCACCACCAGTGGGGTGACCGTGAAAATCACCACCAAAGGCGCAACCACCGATTTGAGGTCGCCCACGCCAAACCACTCAAACCAATGCCAGACCATGGCAAAAATGGACGATGTCTCCAAAACGTCCTTGACCCCAGCCACAGCCTGGTCCCAAAACCAGTAACTGGCGCCCCAGGCCAGCGCCACCATCAACAGCAATGGCATGAGCGACAACACCATGGCGCGGGGGTGCAGACAGTAGGCAAAAGCTCGCCAAAAAGAATCTATAACCTGTTTCATCTGCCCAAGCCTAAGCCATCAACCTATCCCTTGTCAGGCGCGGCCGATCAAGCGCAACAAACCCAATCGCTGCTGCGCCCAGAAACCCGAGCCATAGTCGCGCCCTTCTTCCACCTGATCGCGCACGCCAGTAGCATCAAAACGGTCTTCAAAATGGGCGGTTCGAAAAAGCAAGTCCCACACCGGCAGCAACACGCCAAAATTGCATCCACCTAAAACGGTCTTATCGGGCAACAGGGTTTCGTGCCCGATACCAATGCTGTGGTGCAAACGGTGAAAACGCGGGCTGACCCATAAGCGCTCACCCAACGCGCCCAAGCTGATGCGTAAGTTGGCATGCTGGAAACTCTCGCTCAATTGCCCCAGCACCACCAATGCCACAAATTGTCCGGGCGCGACACCCAGCACCACGGCGGCCACGGAGAAAATCAGACTGGTGAAAACGTCATCCAGCAGATGGTTGCGGTTGTCGCTCCACATCGACATCTGTCTTTGCGAGTGGTGCAGAGAATGCAGCGCCCACCAAGGCGCCCACTGGTGCTGGGCGCGGTGAATCAGGTAATGCAGAAAGTCAAAAACGACCAGGTACAACAAGAAACTGGCCCAGGCGCCATCCGTCACGCCGGGCATTATTTGGTCCAAATGAAAAGTCGGCACGCCTTGCACGCGCAGCCAGCCCCAGACTTGGTCTAAGCCATTGTCAAGGGTGAAAAACATCACCAACTTGAACACCCCCAAACGGTGAATCAAGGTATAGATCACGTCCACTCGCACGGCACGGCGATCGGTCCAATGTTCCACCGGTTTGAATCTTTCCAATGGGGCGAACAACAACAACATGATGGCAATTTGCAGCATGCCGGCCAGCAGCCAACCCGTGCCTTCATAGGCTTGCTCCAGCAAGTTGTCAGCGCCCACCCACAAGGCTACAGGCTGAACCACAGCCTCAAAGAGGACTTGCTGTGCTTGGGCAAATGCATCCACCAAAGTGTCCATGGCTAGCCTTTGTGCGACTGTCCGATCCAGCGCCGGTAATCGGGATGTTCACGCAAGGTGGCAAAGCAAAAACCCTTGGCCTTGAGTTGCACGATCAGCGGCTCAAGCACCCCGGGGGCCCATGGGTCATTGCGCGACCAAATGCCCAAGTGCGCCATCAAAACATCGCCGCTGCGAATGCGCTCGACCGCTTGGGTGAGCAGTTTAGCGTTGCTGAATTTTTCGCTCGGTAATTCGTCACCCAAAAACCCAGTAGGCGCCCATCCCACGTGGGCATAACCGCAAGCTTTGGCCGCCGCCAACAAACGGGGCGATGTTTTGCCACCCGGTGCGCGAAAGACTGGCAGGCTGGCGCGCCCCGTCAAGGCTTCGATGCGGGTGCTGGCTTGTTTCAAACTGTCGCAATAGTCTTGCCCTGTCCATTGCAGCGTCTGTCCGGCCAAGGCCCCAGCAGAAGGCCGCATCTTGAAAAGCGGCTGTGCGCCGTGGGGCAGATCGCTTTGCCAATACACATGGTCCAAGGTGTGGCTGGCAAATTCATGCCCTTCGGCCGCCCGCGCGGCCCACCAAGGCGCCCAGGTCGTGCCCAATGTGCCGTCGCCTTGTTGGGTTTTTTCGTGCGCCACGAAGAAAGTGACTTTGACGCTTTGGCGCTGCAACACTTCGGCGATCAAAGGGGCCACACCCATGTGGCCGGTGTCAAAGGTCAGATACAGCGGTTGTGAACACGCCTGCGACGGGACGGCTGCGCGGCCCAGGCTCATCACCGCACACAGGGCGGCGACCCCAAAGAGTTTACTGACGGGCCGCATGGTCCAGTGTCCACACCCCGTGAGGCGATTTGCCCACTTTGACCTGACGCACCACCGTGCGGCTGGCGATGTCGATCACCGTGAGTTTCTTGGCCCAACGCGAAGCCACCATGATGCGCTTGCCATCGGCACTCACGTCCATGCAGTCCGGGCCGGAAGGCGCTGGGAATTTGGCCACCACCTCAAAGCTGTTGTAGTCGATCTGGCTGATGGTGTTGGCCACGCGGTTGCTCACCAGCACATGCTTTTTGTCGCCCAGCGCCCTGAACGCATGAGCGCCCTGACCGGTGAGGATTTTTTTCAACATCTTGGGCGTGCCGGTACTGATGTCGTACACCTCCACCCCGTCGCTGCCGGTCAGGCCAATCAGCAGATGTTTGCCGTCGGGTGTACCGAACACGTCGGCGGGCATAGAACCCACGGGAGTGCGTGATTTGAGTGTTTGTGTCGCCAGATCAATGCCTACCAATTCGTCACTGTCTTGCATGGTGGACCAAATCGTCGTGCTCTTGGGATCGATCCACAAATGGCTGGGCGTTTTGCCCGTCGCGATGCGCTTGGCCAAGGTGGGGGTTTGGCCATCCCAGCGGTAAATATCGATGTGATTCAAGCGGTTCGCGGCCGTGACAAACCATTTCATGTCCGGCGAAAAACGCAACTGGTATGGGTCCAAAATGCCGCTGACGGTGCGCTGAATTTTGGCGGTGCGCGGGTCGATGAAAGTCAACGAATCACTCAGCGCATTGGCAACGATCACCGATTTTTCATCCGGGGTCAGGTACAAATGGTGTGGCTCTTTGCCGGTAGGTATACGCTCTTTTTCTTTCCACGAGATGGGGTCGATCACGCTGACGTTGCCATCTAAGGAGTTGAGAACGAAGACCGGATTGTTTTGGGCGTTGGCAGAACCAAAAATGGCCAAACCCACCCACAAAAAAACACGGAAAAAAGATCGAAAATGAATCACCAAATGCTTTCTGAATCGGCAGTAGTGTACAAGGGACGCCGATCTGACTCGGGATTACCATGGCATCTATGTCGATTTTGAATGTTTTAGGCCTTTCTTTAGAGGTTTTGGTCATTCCTTCCGATCCCAGCTGGAAACCTGGCCCCACGCTGGTTTTTTTGCACGAAGGACTGGGCAGTGTCAGTCTGTGGCGCGACTGGCCTGCGCAGTTATGCCATCAACTGCAACGGCCCGGGGTGGTGTATTCGCGACAGGGTTATGGCCAATCGGTCCCCGTGCACGATGTGCGAGGCGCACCTCGGGTGGTCCATGGCGTGCGCCAAGGCCGGCTGCAACCCGACTACATGCACCACGAAGCGCTGGTGGTTTTGCCCGCCTTGCTCAAAGCCCTGCAGATTGAAAAACCCATCTTGGTCGGTCACTCCGACGGCGGCACCATCGCCCTGATCCACGCCAGCCAGCATCCGGTGACCGCTGGCATCGTCATGGCGCCGCATGTCATGGTCGAAGATATTTCCGTGAAGGCCATCAGCGATGCGCGCCAAGCCTTTACTGAAGGGGGGTTGCGCGAACGCTTGGCCAAATTCCATACCGATGTGGACGGCGCTTTTTGGCAATGGAACGAGGTGTGGCTGAGCGCAGGCTTTCGCAGTTTCGATATTCGCAGGGAAATTGAGGCCATCACCACCCCGCTCTTGGCCATTCAAGGCGAAAACGATGCTTACGGGACGATGGCGCAAATCGACGACATTGCGCGCCATGTGCCACACACGCAGTGGCTCAAACTGCCGCAATGCGGTCACTCGCCGCACAAAGACCAACCGGCCGCCGTCAACACTGCGATCGCGCAGTTCTTATCAGGCCTTGCTGGCTGACATCAAGGCCAAATCGGCCACACTGAGCCAGCGCCACTGACTTGGTGCGAGATCCTCGGGCAACACCAAGCCGCCAATGGCCGAGCGGTGCAGCCCTTCAACTCGATTGCCTACAGCGGCCACCATGCGCTTGACTTGGTGGTATTTACCTTCAGTCAGAGTCAGGCGCAAATGCAGAGGCGATACCGCCTCACAAGCCGCCGCCTTGACGGGCTTAGGGTCATCGTCCAGCACCACACCGGCCAGCAAACGCTCGACCAGATCGGGCGTGATCTCGTGCTTGACCGTCACCTCATACACCTTGGGCACATGGTGCTTGGGCGAACTCATGCGGTGAATGAACTTGCCATCGTCCGTCAGCAGCAGCAAGCCCGTGGTGTCTTGGTCCAAGCGGCCCACGGCTTGCACGCCCTGCACCGCCGCCTTTTGGGGGCGGGTGCGCAGCGGCGCGGGCAGCAAGGTGTAAATGCTGGGCCAAGTCGACGGCTTTTGCGAACACTCGGTGCCCGCAGGTTTGTGCAGCATCAGGTAAGCCCGCTCGGCAAACGGCCAGTCCACGCCCTGCACGGTGAAGGTCAAGCCCTCGGGCTGGAAAAATTCACCCGGGTCGTCGCATACCGCGCCCGCCACCGAGACAAAGCCTTGCTGCACCAAACCCGCACAGACACGGCGGGTGCCAAAGCCTTGGCTGAACAAAATATCTTCTAAACGCAGGGGTTTCATGGGGCATGATTGTCGCAGTGAAAGGATGCCCATGACCCACACGCCACCAAATTCCAAATCTCACAGTGCAGGCGCCATCACCGACGTGCCTGGGATCGAGGTCGGCCAATTCACCGACTCGCGTCGCCCCACCGGCTGCAGCGTGGTGATCACCCGCCAAGGCGCGGTAGGCGGCGTGGCCGTGCGCGGGGCCGCGCCCGGTACGCGCGAGACCGATTTGCTCGAACCCGGCAACACCGTGAACCAAGTGCACGCCGTGCTGCTGTCGGGCGGCAGCGCCTGGGGCCTGGACGCGGCAGGTGGCGTGATGCGTTGGCTGGACGAACAAGGCATTGGCTTGAATGTGGGTCCGGCCCGTGTGCCCATCGTGCCCGCAGCCGTGTTGTTTGATTTGACCTTGGGCGACCCCACCATTCGCCCCGACGCCCAGGCTGGTTACGCCGCCTGCCTGAACGCCAGCGTCCAAGCCCCCGCACAGGGCAATGTGGGCGCGGGCAGTGGCGCCACGGTGGGCAAATTGTTTGGCATGCAGCGCGCCATGAAAGGCGGCATCGGCACCGCATCGGTGGGTGTGGGCGGCGTGACCGTAGGCGCCTTGGTGGCCTGCAACGCCCTGGGCGATGTGATCGACCCTGACACGGGTGCTCTGATCGCGGGCGCGCGAAATGACAATGGCCACAGCCTGTGCGACACCCGCCGCAGCCTGCTGGCAGGCGTGCCGCCTTTGCCGATTTTGGCCGGCACCAACACCACCATCGGCGTGGTCGCCACCGACGCCAAGCTCAGCAAAACCCAAGCCCAACGCCTGGCCCAAATCGGCCACGACGGCCTGGCCCGCAGCATCAACCCAGTCCACACCCTGTCGGACGGCGACACCCTGTTTGCCCTGTCTACTGGCTTGGCCAGCACCTCCCCAGGGATGACCGTGCTGTGCGTGATGGCCGCCGAAGCCGTGGCTCTGGCGACCGTTCAAGCGGTGAAGGCTGCGCAGGGCTTGCAGGTGGCGGGGATGTGGTTGCCTGGGGCGGGGGATTTGAAGTAAAGGTCACGAGGGAAAGGCACGTGCTGTCGCGCCTTGGAGGCAATCAACCCAGCGCGAATGCACGCTCTCAGGCCAACAGCTTCATACCGGCGTGCTTGGACGCGCCAACATCAAATGTCACGGTATCCAAGCAGCCTGCACCAGACGCGGCACGCTCAATCAAGCAATCAGCAAAATCAGCTTGACCTTGACCAAACACGCGCAGCGCACGCATGACTTGATCAGCCCGTTCAACCATCAATTGTTTGCTGCGCAGAAGGAGCTCCAACGCCTGCGCAACCTGAGGCCCTTTCAGCCCATAGCTTGAAGTCAGCACCCAGTACAGCTCCACCACGGAGACCATGGTGATGTAACCTGGGTTGTCAATGTCCAACGACTCGATCAAACGGGTTGCTTTGGGTGATTGCCTGGGATCGTCTTGCATGATGTAGCGCACCAAGACATTGGTGTCCAAGCCAATCATTTGGCTGCAGCGCCACGCTTAGCGATGGCGGCGTTCATGGCCTCAATGGACACGGTTTTTGTCGCAGGACCAAACATCCCCTTGAGTTCAGTCACCTCACTGGTGGCCGCCACAAACTCGTAGCGTCCCGGCGAAATCAATACAAACTCGACCCGATCCCCTGCATCGACCTTGAGGTCCTTGCGAACCTCTGCGGGGATGGTGATCTGGCCTTTGGAAGTGAGGGTTGCGGCTGCCATATTGAGCTCCTGTCTCCTTACTTTAAAGTAAGGAGGATCATTGGTCAAGATTTCTTGCTGTACGGTCTTCAATG
The DNA here is from genome assembly GCA_947448325.1 of Comamonadaceae bacterium. Taxonomy (GTDB): domain Bacteria; phylum Pseudomonadota; class Gammaproteobacteria; order Burkholderiales; family Burkholderiaceae_C; genus Limnohabitans_A. The sequence continues at coordinate 10,261 of CANFMK010000040.1, read as the reverse complement.
ACCTTAAACGCTCTAAGTGCCAACCCGGCCTTTTTAACTCTAACTAAATTTAGATCTTCCCGTAGAAGGTTACGAATACTTAAAAGGGGAACCTCACAGTTCAATCCCACAATGACCTCTTTCAATAAAAGTTGAGGCGAAAATTCGAGGAAATGTAATCCTCCCTCTTTTTGCAAAGTATCCAAACTGACAAAAAATCGACTTTCCTCTTCATAAACCCAATCAGAGAATTTGGTGCAAAGTAATTTATTGACCACCGACTTTCCACCCACAACAGTTCTGGAATTTTCATCAAACTTAATTTTTGCCCGTTGATTTGTGTATATAACGGGAAAAAGAGAGTCATCTGGCACGTCGAAACCCAATGCAATACCCCGATGTTTATTTGCATAGTGCCCCCAAAGCAACGGGTTATTCCACGCCCGACTAAAGCAAACGATGCCAACTGACGCGTCCAATTGATTTTTAAATTTGTGTAAAGCCTCTCGGTCTCGAGAATCCAACAAATCCGCTGCTAAAAATTCGAAAGGATCGTTTATTTGATTTATTCTGGAGACTTTAAGTCTCCTCAATGCAAGATTATTTAACCCGTGAATTGAATCGACAAAATGATAAACCCTCATGAGAACTCCCTTTTTGACATAAGCACTATGTGAATACAAATATTTCTGTTGATACGCGTTCCATGAATTTCAATTCGGGCAAACCAATTCGCTTGAAGACTGCCGTTTAAAGCACAGGCCGTTGGGCTTCTCAGCAGCACGCTGCGCTTTTTTGTCTTGCTCTTGTTGCTTGTTGAAATCGCTGAAGGCTTGCCGAAGGCGTTGCTCGCAGTCGGCGCGCGCTTCAGGGGTGGGGTATTTGACGCAAGACTCTTCGGCCCTGCCCAAAAAAGTATCCGTTCCACAGGCGCTCAGCAGGCCAACAAGGCACAGCGCAACAAGAAATGAAATTAGTCGCATAAGTTCACTTTAAAATTAAATTGAATTTTTTAAAAATACTTTCAATTTCAACTCACTATAACTGAAGCACAAGCCGGTTCTGGCGTAAAACCGCTTCATCACAACCCGCAAAACCCTTCGCCCAAAAGAAAACCCCCGAGTTCGTCGGGGGTTGACTCCGGCCCTGGCAATCAGCCAAAGCCTCAAAGGCTGAACGAGATTACTTCAAAGCTTTGAAGCGCACGCGCTTGGGCTTGGCGCCTTCTTCACCCAGGCGTTTTTTCTTGTCGGCTTCGTATTCTTGGTAGTTGCCGTCAAAGAACACCCACTGGCTGTCGCCTTCGGCGGCCAGGATGTGGGTGGCAATGCGGTCCAAGAACCAGCGGTCGTGGCTGATGACCATGATGGAGCCGGCAAATTCCAAGAGCGCGTCTTCCAAGGCGCGCAGGGTTTCCACGTCCAAGTCGTTGGACGGCTCGTCCAGCAGCAACACGTTGCCGCCGGCGATCAAGGTTTTGGCGAGGTGCAAACGGCCGCGCTCACCACCGGACAACATGCCGACTTTCTTTTGCTGGTCACCACCGTTGAAGTTGAAGCGCCCGCAATACGCGCGACTGGCCATTTGGAACTTACCCACGTTCAGAATGTCCAGGCCGCCTGAGACGTCTTCCCACACGGTTTTGTCGTTGTTCAAATCGTCACGGTTTTGGTCGACAAAGGCCATGCGCACGGTCTGGCCGATTTTGACTTCGCCGCTGTCCGGTTGTTCTTTGCCTGCGATCATTTTGAACAGCGTCGACTTACCGGCGCCGTTGGGGCCGATGATGCCGACGATGGCTCCGGCAGGCACTTGGAAGCTCAGGTTGTCGATCAGCAAACGATCGCCAAAGGACTTGCTGACGTTCTTGAACTCGAACACCTCATTGCCCAAACGCTCGGCCACCGGGATGAAAATTTCCTGGGTTTCGTTGCGCTTTTGGTATTCGTGGTCAGACAGCTCCTCAAAGCGCGCCAAACGCGCCTTGCTCTTGGCTTGGCGGCCTTTGGGGTTGGCGCGGGCCCATTCCAATTCTTTCTTCATGGCCTTGGAGCGGGCGTCTTCGGTGCGCTGCTCGGTGGCCAAACGGGCGTCTTTTTGCTCCAGCCAAGAGGAGTAGTTGCCTTTGTAGGGAATGCCGGAGCCCCGGTCCAATTCCAAAATCCATTCGGCCGCGTTGTCCAAGAAGTAGCGGTCGTGAGTGATGGCCACCACGGTGCCTGAGAAGCGTTGCAAGAACAGCTCGAGCCAATCCACCGATTCGGCGTCCAAGTGGTTGGTGGGTTCGTCCAGCAGCAGCATGTCAGGGCGCGACAGCAGCAAGCGGCACAGGGCCACGCGGCGTTTTTCACCGCCGGACAGCTTGCCAATGACGGCATCCCAAGCGGGCAAGCGCAGCGCGTCGGCGGCGATTTCCAGTTGGTGCTCTGAGGCATCGCCTGCGGTCGAGATGATGGCTTCGAGCTTGGCTTGCTCGGCGGCCAGCGCGTCAAAGTCGGCGTCTTCTTCGGCGTAGGCGGCGTACACCTCTTCCAGGCGGGTCTGGGCGGCCTTGACTTCGCCCATGGCGCTTTCCACGGCTTCGCGCACGGTCTGCTCAGGGTCCATGATCGGCTCTTGGGGCAGATAGCCGATCTTCAGGCCGGCCATCGGAATGGCTTCGCCTTCGATCTCTTTGTCGATACCGGCCATGATCTTGAGCAAGGTGGACTTGCCCGAGCCGTTGGTGCCCAATACGCCGATCTTGGCGCCCGGGAAGAAGGACAGGGAAATGTCTTTGAGGATATGACGCTTGGGTGGCACGATTTTGCCAACCCGGTTCATCGAAAATACGTATTGAGCCATGGTGATTTGAAGAGATGTTCAACCGGCTAGCCAGTGCCAGGGTGGCACTACAGGCGAGGCCGTGCAGCCGTCATTATCCCAGCATCGCCCAACTCCACCGAAAAATAGCTTGCTTCAAGCCACGCCTCGACGACGGCTCGGCGAGAACCCCGTTAAACTCTGGGTTGATCCAAGCACCCATCAGCCAAGGACTGCGATGAGCGTTTCTTCCGTCTCCCACCGATCCGCACCGCCACCGGTACAGCGTCAGCCTGAGCGTGAGCCGGTCAAGGCGGCGGTCAAAGAAGCGCCGCCCAAGCCCAAAGTCGAAGCGCAACAAGCCACTGCCCACGCGCAATCGACGTACACCCATGCCAAAGAGAAACCTGCTGCCCCAGCCAAAGGACAACGGGTCGACATCAAAGCCTGAGAAATCAGACGCTCAGAGTTGTAGTTCGGAGATCAAACCCGAACGCTGAGAAAACTGGACCTGGCTGTCCAGCGCTTCAATCACCACACGCGCCGACCTGGATGCGTAAACCTGCTCCTTGAGCCAAGCCCCTTCAACCTGCAAAGCCTCATGACTGGGCAAGGTGGTTGACCACACACGCCCCTCCCCATCCCAGCGGTAACCTCGGGCTTTGAGCTTGTCTTTACTGTCAAACGGTGCCCCAACGGCGCGAAGTTTGTAACGGGTGTTTTGCGCCGCAGCCATCAAGCAAGCCAAGCCGGTTTGGGGATCTTTGGGCAAGGGGCGCGCCAGCACTTGCAAGAGCGCATGGCAATCCACCTGCGCACGGTGTGCGTCATAAAACCAGCCGGCCTCGTGCGCTAAAAATTCGAGCTTCGCAGAGCCTGCGCCCTGCGCCTTCCAATCGATACCGGCAAATGAGCAAGCCCAGGACTTGGCCGCAAACACGGGCAAACGCGCCTCCACAAAGGGCCGGTCAAAGCCGGCGTTGTGCGCCACGATCAAATCGGCGCGCGCCACCATCTCATTGACGCGCGCATCGTTCAGGCGATGACCTTGCACCATGGCGCTGTCAATGCCGGTGATCTGCACGATCGCAGGCGGAATCGGTTTACCCGGGTCTTCAAAGTCTTCGTAAATTTCCACCTCACCCACCGGCAAGCCGGTCGCGGTATCCACATCCACAGCCAGCATCGCCAGCTCGATGATTTTTTCACTGCGCGCATCCAAGCCCGTGGTCTCGGTGTCCAAGACCAAGACGCGGCGCGTGACCGCACCAGGTCTGGCTGGACCATAGTCCAGGCGTGGCACCAAACGGCGCAAGACTTTGTAATCGGGGTGTGCCTGCAAGGCCTGCGCCATGTGCGCGGCCTCGTCCTGCTTTGGTGGTGAAGAAGTGACAGCAGCCGCACCGGGATGGGAGGGCGGTGAAGGCGGCGCGATGAATGCCGCAGCTGGCGGGGCCGAAGCGGTGGTTTTTTTGCGCGGCTTGGCACGCGCGCGGGGCACATCGGGCTCCACATGGCCTGGCGGCACTTCAAATCCAAAGCTGAGTTGGCTCATTCAATTCTCTTGGGTCAGTTCCGACAAACCGCCACTGCGCAACACGCGCGTTGCGGTCGCTTGCAACAACACCGATTGTGACGCAAGCAGCAGGGTCAAGCGCTTTTTGGCGCGGGTGATTCCGGTATAAATCAACTCTCGCGTCAGCACAGGGGATGGCGTGTCGGGCAAGACCAGCATCACGTGCGAAAACTCAGAACCCTGTGATTTGTGCACCGTCATCGCCCACACCGTTTCCACAGCGTCCAGGCGCGAAGGCAAGACCCAGCGAATGCGGCCTGCTTGCACAAAGGCCACCCGCAATCCGTTGGCCGTGGGCAAACACAGGCCCACATCGCCGTTCATCAACTTCAGATTGGGGTCGTTGCGCGTCAACATGACCGGGCGACCGCTGTACCACGTCTCCTGGCCACAGCCCAGCCAACGGCTGATGCACAGATTCAGGTTCTCCACACCCCAAGGGCCGCTGCGCAAGGCGCACAACACCTGAAAATCAGCAAAGCAATCGATCAGTTGCCGCGCCTGTGCGTCGCTGCACACCGCCTGAGCAAGGCGCAAAGGCTGCAACATTTCCAACCACCGCGCCCAGCCTTGCTTGACGGCGTGCGCCACGGCCGGGTGCGGCAGGCGCTGCACAGGGATGTGGTCCACATCGGCTGGGAACAAGGCGTCTTGCGTCGACGTGACCGCTGGGCATTGGGTCCATAAAGCTTTGACGGTGGGCGCATCGCCCGCGTTCACCGCTTGGGCCCATTGACCAATGCCGCTGTCGGCCGCAAAACGGCGCGAGTGACGCAGCATGACGGTGTGCTGCGCTAAGGCCTGAGGAGCAGAAGTGGTACCCCAATCGCGCACCAATTGTCCGGTATGGGCCTGTATCCAAGCGACCGTCTCCTGGTTGTAGCCCCCTGAGGCGGCACCTTCGCAAAGTTGCCCCATCACCGCCCCCGCCTCAACCGAGGCCAATTGGTCTTTGTCGCCCAACAAAATCAAACGCGCCGACAGCGGCACGGCCGCCAGCAAGCGGGCCATCATTTCCAGATCGATCATGGACGCTTCATCCACCACCACCACATCGCAGGCCAATTCAGGCACCTCGCGCAGCGGTGCATCGGGCGTGAACTGCAGCAAGCGGTGCAGCGTGTCAGGCGCTGCAGGTGGCTCGATGCGCAAGTCATGCGGCAATTGGCCGATGGCCGATTGAATCGATTCGCCCAAGCGACTGGCCGCCTTGCCCGTGGGCGCGGCCAGTCGAATGCGCAGCGTGCCCGTTTGCGCGCGTGCCTGCGCCGTCAACAATGCCAACAAGCGCACCACCGTGGTGGTTTTGCCAGTCCCCGGGCCGCCGGTGATCAGGGTCAGCGAAGAACGGGCAGCCAGGGCGCAAGCGACTTTCTGCCAATCGATCCGCTCGGCTTGTTCTGGGTCTGGCGGAAACAATGCGTTCAGGTGCGCCACAGAAACGCCTGTCTCTAGCAGGGGCTGAGCCATGCGTCTGCGCAAGGCCTGCATCACATTGTGTTCGGCTTGATAAGCACGACGCAAATACAAACGCAGCTGGGGTGCTTGCCCACTCAACACCAAAGGCGAGCCCGCGCCCATGCACCAAGGCAAGCTGGCTGCTGCCGCGCACAAGTCAGCCGGCAATACTTGCACCTGCGCGGCTGTCCAGCCCAGCAAAACGGCGGGTTGTTCTTGCAAAGCGCGCAAATCCAAGCAGGTATGGCCACGCCCCATTTGGTAGCTCGTCAATGCAGCCAACCAGCGATGGCGGGGGTCAGGCGTTGGCTCTTGTGCTTGCAAAAAATCAGCGAAAGCACGGTCCAAGGCGGTGCATGCCTCTAAACCCAAGGGTTTCATCGCAGTGGGGTTGGGCTTGCTCATGCGCCCCCCTTGAAAGCGACGTCCAGCGCTTCGAGCATGGCCGGTGAGGGGCGATGCGCCCACACGCCAGCGCCCGGCTGATCGATGCCCCGCGCAAACAGGTAAACCGCGCCGCCCATGTGCGTCTCGCAGCGATAACCCGGCAAGCGCGCTTGAAGCAGTCGGTGCAGCGCAAGGAGGTACAGACTGAGCTGAACATCGTAGCGATGCGCCAGCAGGCCTTGCGCCAGTTCGCTGGGCGTGTAGCCAGGCAGTTTGTTGGACTTGTAGTCCAGCACGTAATAGCGCCCGGCATGTTCAAACACCACATCCATGAAGCCGGTCAGCAAGCCTTGCAAGCTGCGCGCATGCAAAGGCTCACGCGGGTGATCCGGCAGGACATGGGCGCTGATGAGACGATCCAAGGCCTGCGCCTGAATTCCATGCGTCAACAAGGTGAAGTTCATTTCGGCCCAAGCGCATGCCGGGGTGAGATCTGACAACACCAAGGCGCTGGTTTGTGCATCGTTCAAAGTCTGGCCCAAGGGCAGCGGGGTGTGCGCGATTTGCGCCAACCACTGCAGCAGCAAATCACATTGAGGCGGCTCCAGTTGAAGGGCTGCCGTTTGGCTTTGAAACAATTGCTGCCAGCGCTGTTCTTTTTCGCCGTCTTGGTCATGCGCCTCGGTGCGGCTGATGGGCCAGCCTTCGAGGAGTTGCCACTCCAGCAAATCATGCAGCAAAGTGCCATACGCACTGCCTGCTTTGAAATCATTGAAAGGCAATGCAGGTGCAGGCCCTGCAGTCGCCAAAGCCATCAGATCAGCCTCGGAGTCACTGTCGGTTTTGGCGTCTTGCCAGCGTTCATCGAATTCACTGGGCAGGGCCCAGGCCGCCGTGTGTGCGGGCTGACGGGTGAGCGCGCTGAAACTGGCCATCCACCACGTGTTGTGATGATGACGCAGCGGCGACAACGCTGCTTTGGGCGTCCCTTGGACTGAATGGGGTTGGTAGACCGAGTCACAGGGCTCGGGCGCTGAAATCACTTGTATCGCCGCACAACTCGACCAAAGGCGCAGTTTGGCTTGCAGGTCATCGGCTTGGGTGCGGCCCAACAGATCGCTCAGCGCACTGGCCGGTGTTTGGCTTTTGGCGGTGAAGTCATGGCTGCGCAAAGCCACCCCCAAAAACAGCGCATGTTCGGCGCGGGTCAATGCCACATACAACAACCGCTTATCCTCTGCCCTGCGTTCATCTTCGGTACGCAGCGAGTCCTTTTTTTCTTTTTTGAAATTCGATGCAAACGGCACATAGACCCAAGGAAACTGCAAGCCCTTGGCTTTGTGCATGGTGATGACCTTCACCAGGTGCGAATCGGTTTCCAGGCGCATCTGCCCTGCGTCACCGCTGGCTTGGGGGTTGTGCAACTGGTCGGCCAAATAACGCAAGACGGCGCCCTGCCCTTGCAGGTTCAAGCTGGCTTTCTGCAGCAAATCACCCACATGCAGCAAATTGGTCAGGCGCCGTTCAGGGTCTTGGGTGGTCAGCGTCAAGCGCTGCGCAATCTGCTGTTCATGGAGCCATTGGTAGAGCATGGGCAAAAAGCCTTGGCGTTGCCAGGTCTGCTGCCAGCGGCCAAAACGCTCGACCTGCTCATCCCAAGCGGCTTCGTCTTGCAACAGATGCTCAATTTCAGCGGGCCCCAGCCCCAGGGTGCGGCAAGTCAGGGCAGATCGCAGGTGCTGGACCGACTGGGGCTGTGAAATGGCCTGCAAGATATGCCAAAGATCCAAGGCTTCGCGTGAGGCAAAGACACTGTCGCGGTCAGATAAGTAGACGCTGCGCACCCCCCGCACTTGCAACGCGTGTCGAATGGCTTGCGCTTCTTTGGCGTCACGTACCAACACTGCCAGCTGTGACGGCTGCGCGGCTCCACTTTGCAACAGGGCAACCATTTGGCTGGCGCATATTGCCGACATGCGCTGCAGGTAATGCGGTGCGCTCAAGGGCTTGTCGGTGTGCAAATGCCAAACCGTCATGGCTGGCTCCCCATTCCCCGAGGCCGCAGGGGTCTGCACCCCTTCAGGCGGACGTGCCGGTAAAAATTCGATCGCCCCAAAAGCTTGGTGAGCATGACCAAATACATGGTTGACCGCCGCGATCAGCGCCGGGCTTGATCGGTAATTGAATTGCAAAGTGTGCACCGCTTGTGCACGCTCGCGCGCTGCCAAATAGGTGGGCAGATCGGCACCGCGAAAACTGTAGATCGCTTGCTTGGGGTCACCAATCAGCAGCAAAGCAACATCTTGTGCGTGAGGGTCGGGGTAGATCTTCGACAAAGCGCCCCATTGCCAAGGGTCGGTGTCTTGAAACTCATCCACCAAGGCGACCGGGTATTGTTGGCGAATCACCTGCGGCAACCGCGAATCGGGCAGGTGCAAGGCCGCGTGCAAGCGCGTGAGCAAGTCGCTGAAATCAAATTGCCCGCGTTGCAATTTGCTGCGCTCGTAACTGTGCGCAATGGACTGCGCGGCATGGGCCAGCAAGGCGTCTTGAGGCGACAGGACTGTGTCCAAAGCTTCACTCCAAGCTTGCATGGCGCTGAGCGCACCAGTGGGGTCTGCCGGTTGGGGGCGGTTGGCTTTGGTTTTGGCTTGAAGGGCCTGCAAACCAAATTTGGCCACCAGCTTCAGGTCCAGATCAGCCCCCTGCGTCCAGGCTTTCAGCTGCTGCAAATAAGTGGCTCTGTGGGCCACCTTGTAGCTGTTGCCGTTCAAATCCTGGTCCATGGCTTGCGCCAACTGCGCCAGTAACAGGTCGATATGGGCCGTCCACAGGCAACGCGCATGGTGCTCACGCGCAGCGGCTTGTTGTTGGCCTTCAGTCCAGCGCTGCAGGGTCTGGGTGGGGGTGGGGGTGGCCTGCGCCATCGCCTGCTGCGGAGCTGAGGCTGCAGGCGGAGTACGTTCTTGCGCGCGCCACAGCGGTTGCAGTTTTTTCAGCAAGGCTTGCGGTGTTTTGGCGATGGACAACACAGCGCCCAACTCTGCTTCGTTCAAAGGGTAATACCACTGACGCCAATAATCGGCAGCCGCTTGCAAACGCAAAGCTTCGCTGTCTTGCACCGTGCTTTGCTCAAACAAACTGGACGAATCAAAAGCGTGCTGGCGCAACATGCGCGAGCTCCAACCGTGGATGGTGAAAATCGCGGCTTCGTCCATCCACTGCGCAGCCTGATCCAATCGGGCTGCACAAGCGGGCCAGGCCTGCGATTCGATGCCGTATTTCAACTCACGCAAAAAGGGATCGGTGGGTTCTTGCGATTGCCGAAAGTCGTGCGCTGCCTGCGTCAGGCGCAAACGGATGCGGTCGCGCAACTCGGCCGTGGCCGCTTCGGTGAAAGTCATCACCAAAATTTCGGGCGGGGTCAACGGGCCTTGAGCGCGGCCATGACCCAGTACCAAACGCACATACAAGGCTGCCAGCGTATAAGTTTTGCCAGTCCCTGCACTGGCCTCAATGACTTGCAGGCCCCGCAGCGGCAAGGTGATGGGATTCAAGGCTTGCAAGCTCATGCGCCCGGCCCTGGTTGCGAACCGGAGTCCTGCGCGGACTCTGGCGTCAACGTCAACTGCACCTGCGTCATCAAGCCACCGTACAACTTGTGCGCCCACTTGGGCAGGTCGTGGGCGATGTCTTCAAAGGATTCAAAAGAACGCTGTAAATAAGGCGATCTGCCCCACTCACCCTCTGTTGCAAAGCTGCCTTCAAAAACTTCTTGCGCTTGGCGCAGGGCGAATTCGTTCAAGGACTCTTCGCCGTCCAAGGCCTGCTGCGGCGCCTGGGTGGCGGCCTGCGCTGGCGGATGGGTATCTTGCATCGCCTCAAGGTAGGCCAAAGCGCAGCGCAGCGCCACAGGCAAAGGCCTTTGCCAAGCTTGTGCATAGGCTTGCAGCCAATGGCGCAACTGGTCTAAGGCCTGGGCCTGAGACAGGGGGGCCAGGGTCGTTTCACCGTCGATACCCAAAAGCACACTGCGCACGGGTTGGCTACTTGCGCAGG
>CANFMK010000039.1 GCA_947448325.1 Comamonadaceae bacterium | reverse complement strand
TGGACTTCGCGCTCCCCGCCTTCAGCGGCTGCAGTGACCCAGGCTTGCTGGCCATCGCTGCGCACCGCTTGCACATCTTGGCCGTAGAGAATTTTCACGCCCAGGCGCTGCGCTGCGGCGGCCAGACCCGTGGTGAACAGGTGGATGTCGCCGGTCGAGTCGCTCTCAGTGAAATAGCCACCGTAATACTGGCCGGCCAAGGTCGGCTCAATGGCTTTCATTTCTGCGGGCGTCACGGCGCGTCGCGGCAAGCCACCCTGGGCCAATAACTTGGACACCCGCCCCGCATGCTCAAAGCCGCCTTTATCGCGGTAGATGTGCAAGATGCCTTCTTTTTTCAGATCGAAGTCGATGCCGGCTTCTTGCGCCCAAGCGAACAAATGCTGGCGCGCGGCCACGGCCATGCGCGCGGTCTCGACCGTGTTGCGCTCGTAATGGGGCATGGCCGCCATGAACTCGGCAAACCAGGACAGCTTGTGCCAGGTTGGAGTCGGATTGACCAAGAGCGGCGCATCGCTTTTGAGCATCCACTTCAAGCCTTTGAGGATGGTGGAGGGGTGCGTCCACACCTCGGCGTTGGAGGCGGACAACTGACCGCCATTGGCAAACGAGGTATCCATCGCGGCGTAGCGATGGCGCTCGAACAGGGTCACGGCAAAGCCGCGTTGGGCCAGGGCATAGGCGGTGGTCACGCCGGTGATGCCGCCACCAATGACTGCGATCGTTTTCATGAGAAGTGCTTTCTAAAACGTCAGGGATTGGAGCCCTGCACACACCCATTGCGTGTGCAAAGCGCCCCCTCTGTTCAGAACCTGAGAGATTCACGCGGCGCTTTGGGCGCTGCGCTTGCTCCTTCGGTGCACTGGCGGACGAAACGCCAGCAGCTCTTCAGAGTGAAAGCATGTGACCGGTCCTTTGGCCTGAGAGTTTCCGGGGCGGTTGCTCCTTCGGCGCTGCCCGCCCGCGGGGTGCGGCGGCAGTCTCTCCCGATCACATGTCGACGCAAGGTCGATGTGTTTTTTTCAAATTATTGCGGTTGCAAATTGATCGACTTGGCAATGGCGCGGAACTGCGCTGTGCCATCGGCATAGGCTTTGCTCACCGCAGCCAGCGACAGGGGTTTGGCCACCAACTGGCTGTTGGCTTCCAAGCCAGCATGCACAGCAGGGTCCGACAACGCATCGGTGATGGCTTTGTGAATGACTTGCACGATCGGCTCGGGCGTGTCTTTCTTCACAAAGTAACCGGTCCAGATGGTGAAAGTGAAGTTCTTCAAATTCTTGCTCTCGGTGATGGCAGGAAACGCTTTCACCGACTCCAGGCGCTCGCTGTTGAGCATGGCCAGCACTTTGAGCTTGCCTTGTTTTTGCAACTCTTCATACGACTTGCCAAACGGGGCCAAGAAAATGTCCACCTGGCCACCGAGCAAATCTTGGTTGGCCGGTGCCGAGCCCTTGTAGGGCACGTGCGTCATCGGGATGTTGCTGACTTTGGACAAGTGCTCGCCCAGCAGGTGATAGAAAGAACCCGGGCCGACGCTGGCGTAGGTGATGGGCCGGCCTTGCGCGGCTTCTTTGCGGGCATAGTCCAAAAACTCGTCCACCGTGTTCACCGGCAAATCCTTGCGCGCCAAAAAGCCGATTTGCGCGGTGGCAATCATTTGCACCAGGCGGAAGTCTTCGCTCTTGAACTTGACCGCCGAGATGGCCAAAGGCGCCAGGATCAGCTCATTGGGCGATCCTTGGAAAATGATCTGACCGTCAGACGGTGCATTCAGCACTTTTTGCGCCGCAATCGCGCCACTGGCGCCGCCCAGGTTTTCGACGATCACCGGTTGCCCCACGTTCTTGGACAAGGTGGTGTTGACCGTGCGGGCAATCACATCGGACAAACCGCCTGCGGGATACGGCACCAACAAGGTGACCGGTTTGCTGGGGTACGTCTGCGCGGCGGCGGCGCCTGCCAAGATCAGGCTGCTCAACAAGGCGGCCCAGCGGGTGAAGGGTTTCGACATGGCTCAACTCCAGAAAATGGAAGGCAAAAAAGTGCGGATGGGTGCATCGTAGAAAGCCACTTCTATAATGTCCAATGCATTTTTGTCTTATTTGATATAACTTTTACTCATGGATAGGCCGCGCCATGACCCTGGTTCAACTGAAACACCTGATCGAATTGGCCTCCAGCGGCTCCTTCAGCCAAGCCGCTTTGAAGCTGCACCTGACGCAACCGGCGCTGAGTCGCAGCATCAAGGCGCTGGAGGACGAATTGGGCCAAGCCCTGTTTGACCGCATCGGTCGCACCAATGAGCTCACGCCGTTCGGCCAGCATTTTGTGCAACGCGCCCGCGTGTTGGTGGACGATGCCCAAGAATTGCGCCTGACCAGCCAGCATCTGCAAAACGGCGAAATCGGTCAGTTGCGCATCGGCATGGGCTCTGGGCCGGGGGCGATGTTGATGACGCCCTTGCTGATGATGATGGCGCAAGAGCATCCGCAAGCCCATCTGCAGATTTCACGCGGCAGCACCACGCTGTTGGTGCAGGCTTTGCGGGAGCGGGTGTTGGACGCTTTGATTGTGGATGTGCGCTCCTTGGAGCCGGCCAGTGATTTGAAAGTGGACGCCCTGCACGAAATGGTCGGTACCTTCCTGTGTCGACCACAACACCCCTTGGCGAAAAAGCGCAGCGTGACTTTGGAGGCGCTGCTGGACTATCCCATCGCCTCCACGCCCTTGAGCGACGAAGTGGCGCGCTTGCTGATGGAACGCTTTGGCCCCCGCGCGCATCCCGATGAATTGGTGAATTTGCGCTGTGAAGAAATTTCCAGCCTGCTCGACGTGGCCCGTCACACCAACACCGTGGCCTTGACCATCCGCGCGGCCGCGCCGGATTTGGTGGAACTGCCGCTGTCACCGGCCTTGAACGTCAAGGCCCGTTTTGGATTGGTGACCATCGCCGCGCGCACCGAAGTGCCGCTGCTGCCCAAGGTGCGGGCTTTGATGGATCGGGTGCTGAAAGACGAGAATGACGGCGATGCATGACGCTCACACCACCAACGGGTCATCTTGCATTTGCTCGATCTGCTCTTGCAGCATGAGCACCTGACCGCGCCAGTAATCGGGCGTGCCGAACCAAGGGAAGTTGATCGGAAAAATCGGATCGTCCCAACGCCGCGCCAGCCAAGCGCTGTAATGGATCAGCCTGAGCGTGCGCAAGGGCTCGATCCAGTTCAACTCGCGTCGGTCAAAGTCGCGCACCTGTTCATACCCATCGAGCAAAGCCGACAGTTGCAGGCTGCGCTGACGGCGATCGCCTGAGAGCAGCATCCACACATCTTGCACCGCCGGGCCCATGCGCGCGTCGTCCAGGTCCACAAAATGCGGCCCCGCCCCCGGCAGGTCTGCCGGGGTCCACAAAATATTGCCGGGGTGGCAATCGCCATGCAAGCGAATGCGGCCTGTGGCATCGGCCTGCGTCAGCACCGGGTGGGTTTGGATCATCGCCAAGGCTTGGTCCAAGGTGTCAAACCATTCCCGCTCGACCTCCAACGGAATCATGCGGTGCCGCTGCAACCACTCGCGCGGCTCTTGCGCAAAGCTGGCCACATCCAGCGTGGGACGGTGGGCGAAAGGCCGCGCCGCGCCGACGGTGTGAATCCGTGCCAAAAAGCGGCCAATCCATTCGAGCACGTCCATGTCATCGAGTTCGGGCGCGCGTCCGCCTCGGCGCGGGCTGACCGAAAACGCAAAGCCTGCGGCCTGGTGCAAGGTCTGGCCATTCAAGCGCAAGGGCGCAACCACCGGCACTTCGCCGGCCACCAGTTCTTCGGCGAAATCGTGTTCTTCTTGGATCTGCGCGGGGCTCCAACGTCCGGGCCGGTAAAACTTCACCACCACCGCGGCGTGACCTTGGTGAGGCTCGTCCAAATGGACTTGGTACACGCGGTTCTCGTAAGAGCTCAGCGCAGTCAAGCGGCCGTCGCCAAACAGGCCCACCGAGGCCAGCGCATCGAGCACCACATCGGGCGTCAAATGGGCATAGGGATGGGTGGCGCTGTGGATCGCTTCTTCGTTCGCTTCTTGGGTCGCTTGATGGGGCATGTCGTGCATGCCTCGATTGTCGGCGAGTTCAGGTCGGCGCAAGCTGCGGCCTCATGACCAATGTTCAAAAGGCAGGGCTTGCTTGACCAAGATCACGGTGCAGGGCGCGCCCATGGCCACTTTGATCGGCACCGTGGCCACAAAGCGCTGCATGTGCAGGCCGTGGGTCGCCGCCCCCATGATGATCATGGACACGTGGTTGCCCTCGGCATAGCGCAGCAAGGCCTCGGCCACGTCACCTGACTCCAACACGTGACAGGACATTTGGTGATCGCGCAAATCCAGCGGCTGCGCCCACTGCTTCATGCGGCTCAGGTGCTGGCGGTGCACATTCGTCTCGCTTTTGTGCGACTCGGTGCTGCTGGTGGCGCTGGGTGAAATCACGGTGACACACACCAGCCGCGCGCCCGGTCGAATCCCCAGGGAGCGTTGCGTCGCCTCGCGCAGCGAATACAAAGTGGCGTCGCTCACATCGGTGTGCGGCAGCGCCACCATCACGATCGGCACCTCCTCAATTTGCTGGGCGGGCAAGGGGCTGGGCTGGTAGTGCATGCCCGCCGCTTTGAGCCAACGCTTGAAATGGGTTTTGAATCCCGTACCTTGGGTGCGACGCCCGCGCTCGGTCACCGCGACCTGATCGGGATGCGACAAATCAAAGGCCAGGTGCGAGGCCGAAGGGTAACGCTTCGCAGCCTCCGGTTCCAGGCAGCGCAAAATGATTTCTTGCAACCATTCTGGCACCTCAGAGCGGCGTTGACGCGGCGGCGGCGGGTCCATCCACAAACGTTGGCGCAGCCCGCCCGGCGTTTGCGGCGCGCCAAAAGGCAATTCGTGCGTGACCCATTCGTACAGCATCACGCCGATGGCAAAAATATCACTGCGCAAGTCACCCCGCACGCCCACCACCTGCTCCGGCGCGATCCACACCGGCGAGCCCACGGCTTTGCGCATTTCTTCGGCCAACAGGTCCGGGTAATGGGCGTGGCAAGACAAACCAAAATCCAGCAACACCACCCCACCCTCGGGCTTGACCAAGACGTTGGCGGGCTTGAGGTCCAGGTGACACACGTTTTGCCGGTGCAGGCTGTGCACCGCATGCGCCAAGGCCGCGCCGATGTGCGCCACCGTTTCAAAAGGTGTGAACTCATCCGCCTCGACCCAATGCGACAAAGTCTGACCGGGCAGGTACTCCATCACCAAATACGGCAAGCGGGTCAGATCGCCTGCGGCCACAAAACGCGGCACATGCCGGCCGCTGAGCGTGGGCATGATTTGGCACTCGACTTCAAAGCTGATGATGTTTTCGGCGCCATCGCCTGCGGTCATGCGCGGGATTTTCATGGCCATGGGGAAACCAGGGTCACGCCGCTCACCCTGGGCATCGGGCGCATAGCGCACCTCGTAAATGTGCGCCATGCCACCGGCATGCACACAGGCCATGATTTCAAAGCCATCGATCACATGGCCGGGTTCGAGTAACTTCATCGGCCACTCTCCAAACGCTGGGCAAAGTACTCAGGCAAGCCCGCTTGGCGAATCGCCGCCGCCGCTTCGGCGTGGGCGTAGGGCACGCGGTGAAACGTCAGGCGCTGCGCCGCATCGTCGAGCAGCGCGTACATGGCGCGCGGATCGCCATCGCGCGGCTGACCGACCGAGCCTACGGTGACCACCCACTGGCGGTGCGCCGGCATCGGTATCGGCGCGCCGGGCGTGGGTTTGAAGCTCATCAACTGCTGGCCCGAACCGCGGTAATACACCGACTGGTGGTGCACATGCCCCACAAACACCCGGTCCGCCTGCAGCGCGGCGGCGGCGTCCAAACAGGTTTGCGCCAGCTCCGGGCGGTCCACGTAGCGCCAGGCTTGCGGCCGATCGGCGCTGGCATGCACAAACAAGGTTTGATGGTCTTGCACCTGCAAGGGCAAGCCCGCCAAAAAATCACGTTGGCTGGGGCTGAGTTGCTGGTGCGTCCACAGCGCGGTGCTGGCCCCCAAGCTGGCGTCCGAGGGCTGCGGGCGCACGGCCATGTCGTCATGATTGCCGCGAATCACCACCGCTCCCTGCGCGGCCAAAGCCATGACCTGCTCCACCACCTCGCCAGGGTGGGCGCCGTAGCCCACCAAATCGCCCAAGACGGCAAAGCGCTCAGCACCTTGGGCGCGCGCGTGGTCCATGCAAGCCTGCAAGGCCTGGGCGTTGGCGTGAATGTCGGATAAGAGCGCCCACTTCATGGTGTGTCTCGGATGGATGGGGGGGGTGACGCCCCATCATCACCTAGGGAACTGAACGGCAGCTTGCAGGGGCTTCAGCGCCCCGTGAACCGCGCCGCGCGTTTCTCGACGAAAGACAGCACGCCCTCGGCCGCGTCCTGGCTGTTGGCCAAGCCCTTTTGCACGCTCATGAACTCGTTCATGGCCACCACAGGGCCGTATTCCACGGCTTTGAGCACATTCAAGCGCGTGGCTTCGACCGCCAGCGGCGCTTGCGCGGCAATGGCTTGGGCGATGCGCAAGGCCTCGGCCAGTTGCTCGCCTGCAGGCACCACGCGCTGCACAAAGTTCAGGCGCAGGGCTTCGGCGCTGCCGAATTCGTCGCCCGTGAGCAGGTGCAGCAAGGCGTTGCCCGAACCGGCGCGCTCGGCCATGCGCAAGGTGGCGCCGCCGGTGGCCATGATGCCGCGCTTGACTTCGAGTTGCGAGAAGCGGCAGTCGTCGGCTGCGACCACGATGTCGGCCGCCAGCATGAGTTCAATGCCCAAGGTGTAGGTGATGCCTTGCACCGCCACCACCATGGGTTTGCACCGGCGCCGATAGCCTTCCATGCCCAAGTTCAGCGGATCGACCAGGCCCAGGGGCACCGACTTTTCACCGCGCTGCATCAAGGGCGCGATGGTGGGCAGGTCCAAACCGGCGGTGAAGTGCGCGCCCGCGGCGCACAAAACGCCGACACGCAAACCGGCCTCATCTTCGAGCCGGGTGTAGGCCTCACCCAGTTCGCGGAACATCTTGGGCGTGAAGCCATTGCGCTTGGCAGGGCGGTTGATCGAGATCTGCAGCACCGCGCCGTGCACGGTGCAGTCGATCTGGCCTTCGGGGTGGGGAGTGGAGGTGTTCATGCCTGCATGGTAGGCCGAACCCTGGGGCCGGGCCATTCACGCAGGCGACAGCGCTCAGTAGCTGTAAACGCCTTGCTTGGTCTTGCGGCCCAAACGCCCGGCAGCCACCATTTCTTTGAGCAAGGGGCAAGGGCGGTATTTGCTGTCGCCGAACTCTTTGAGGTAGACCTCCATCACGGCGAGGCAGACGTCCAGGCCGATCATGTCGGCCAACGCCAGCGGGCCGATCGGTTGGTTGCAACCGAGCTTCATGCCAGCGTCAATCGCCTCGGCTTCGGCCAAGCCTTCGGCCAGCACAAAGAACGCCTCGTTGATCATCGGCACCAAAATGCGGTTGACCACAAAGCCGGGGGCGTTCTTCACGGTGATCGGCGTTTTGCCCAGAGCCAAGGCCATGTCGTGCACAGCGTCGTGCGTGGCGTCGCTGGTTTGCAGGCCGCGAATGATCTCCACCAGGGCCATCATCGGCACGGGGTTGAAGAAGTGCATGCCAATGAAACGGTCGGCCCGCTGTGTGGCGGCGGCCAACTGGGTGATCGAGATCGACGACGTGTTGGACGCGATGATCACATTGCCCGGCAGCATGCCGTCGAGCTGCTTCAAAATTTTGACCTTGAGCTCATGGTTCTCGGTCGCCGCCTCAATCACCAGCTGGGTGGACTTGAGGTCGTCATAGCTCGTGCTGCCCTGGATGCGGGCCAAGGCAGCGGCTTTGTCGGCCTCGGAGATTTTTTCTTTCTTGACCAAACGCTCCAAGCTGCCTTCGACCGTGGCAATGCCCTTGGCCACAGCGGCTTCAGATATATCGACCATCACCACGGAGATGCCCGAAACCGCACAGGCTTGTGCAATGCCATTGCCCATGGTGCCGGCGCCAAGGATGCCTACGGATTGAATGCTCATCGCTGAAATGTCCTTCTCAAAGAATAAAAATGAATCTGCCCTTATCTTAGCGGGGCCAGCGCCCTGATTTCCTGACGGGGCGCCCAGGCCAGAGCGAGCCCGTGCGATGATTCAAACCTCTGAGAGCGGTTCTGAGCTGATATGAACATCCTGTTTGTCCACCAAAATTTCCCGCGACAAACCTGTCAGTCAACCATTAGGAGGAAGGACCGCAACCAGCCTGATGTGAACCTTAGAACCTCAAGCAAAAACCTGCTCAAATCAGCGAAATTGAATTGAATAAGCTCAACTCCTGAACCGCTTCCTCGTCAACGCCAGCGCCACCCAAAACGACACGCCTGCAAACAGCGCCAGCACCAAGCCATGCCGCAGCGCATGCTCAGGCCAGCGGTCCATGAAGAGCGGGCGCACCAATTCCACCGCCGCCGACAAGGGCAGCCAGTCGGCAATCATTCGCACCAAGGGCGGCAATTGGTCACGCGGGAAAAAGATGCCCGACAAAAACATCATGGGCGTGAGGAACAGGGTGAAGTAATAGGTGAAAAAGTCGTAGCCCTTGGCCAGCGCGTTGAAGATCAACGCCATGCAGCTGAAGGTGATGCCTACGCCCAGCAGCACCGGCCAAGCAGCCAACAACTTCCAGCTGTGGCTGATGCCCAGGGCCAGCATGACGCCCAAAATCGCGGTCACGGTGAACAGCGCTTTGAACGCCGCCCACAGCATTTCGGCCAGCACGATGTCGTCTAGCCGCACCGGCGCATTCATGATGCCGTCCCAGGTTTTTTGCACATGCATGCGTGAAAACGCCGAATACAGCGCTTCAAAAGTGGCTGCGTTCATGGCGCTCATGCAAATACTGCCGCTGGCCAGAAACAGGATGTAAGGCACCTTCTCACCGCCCAGTTCAATCTGACCGATCAGCGAGCCCAGGCCGTAGCCAAAAGCGACCAGCCACATCAGCGGCTCGGCAATATTGCCCACCAAGCTGGGAATGGCCAGCTTGCGCCACACCAAAAGGTTGCGCAAAAACACAGGCCACCAGCGCATCGACAGCTGCGGCGCGCGCCAGACCGAAGGCGCGGTGTTCAACGATGTTGACGTGCTCATGCGTCCTCCCTGATCTGACGACCGGTGAGTTTGAGGAAGAGATCTTCCAAGTTCGCGGGACGGTGCAAGGTGCGCAGCTGCGGCCAAGCTTGGAGCGCCAGCAAGAGGGGTTGGGTTTGCGCGGTATAGAAAAACACGGTTTCGCCACTGACTTCAATGCGCGCGGCCAAAGGCTTGAGTGTGGTGTCTTGTGCCAGCGCCAAAGCGCCTGCGCCATAGACCTCGACCACGTCGGGCTCCAGATGCTCGGCAATCAGGTCGCGGGGTTGGCCTTCGGCGATTTTGCGGCCATGGTCGAGCACCAACAGGCGGTCGCACAAACGCTCGGCTTCGTCCATGAAGTGGGTGGTGAGCAAAATCGATTTGCCTTGTTGCAGCAGGTTTTGCAAACGCTCCCACATCAGATGCCGCGCCTGCGGGTCCAAGCCGGTGGTCGGCTCGTCCAGCATCAGCAGGCTGGGGTGGTTGATCAAGGCGCGCGCCAAACTCAGTCGCCGTTTCATGCCGCCCGACAACTCGCCGGGCTTGGCGTCGGCCTTGCTGGTGAGTGCACCGAACTCCAAGAGCGGTGCAATGCGTTCGCGAATCTGCGCGTCCTTCAAACCAAAGTAGCGGCCGTACACCAAGAGATTTTCGGCGCACGAAAAATCCGGGTCCAGCGTGTCCATTTGACTGACCACGCCCAGACGGCTTTTGATGGCCAGTGCGTCCTGCGGCATGTGCAGGCCATCGAAATAATCGATCTGCCCGCTGTCCGGCGTGGACAGGCCCAAGCACATGCGCAAGGTGGTGGTTTTGCCAGCGCCGTTGGGGCCGATCACGCCCAGGCATTCGCCGGGGTGGATTTGAAAAGACAGGTCGTTGACCACGGTGGCGTCGCCGTAGCGCTTGACCAGGTGGCTGACCGATAACAAAGGTGTACTCATGCGGGTATTGTGCCGCGCTCAGACCCGCTCTCGGGTGCTCCAAGGCACCCCAGCCGGGTCGATACAATGCCTTCACTTTCACGCTGGAGCCCTCTTTGTCTGACCGCTTGGCCGTGTGGCCACAATATGTGATGCCCAAACGCGCACTGACCGTGCTGGCCGGCCGCTTGGCCAGCGCCCAAGGGGGGCGCCTCACACACGGGGTGATCCAATGGTTTGTGGCGCGTTACCGCGTGGACATGACGGAGGCCGCCGTGCCTGATACGGCCACATACGCCAGCTTCAACGATTTTTTCACGCGCCCGCTGCGCGAAGGCGCGCGCCCATTGGCCGATGCAGCTTTTGTCAGCCCAGTGGACGGCGCCATCAGCCAGTGTGGCCCGATCGAGCGCGATCAGATTTTCCAGGCCAAGGGGCATCACTATTGCACCCGTGCGCTGGTGGGCGGCGATGCCGCCTTGGCCGCGCAGTTCCAAGACGGTCAATTTGCCACGCTGTACCTGAGTCCGCGCGACTACCACCGCATCCACATGCCCTGCGACGGGCGCTTGCTGCGCATGATTTATGTGCCAGGCGATCTGTTTTCGGTCAACCCCACAACGGCCCGCGGCGTGCCCGGTTTGTTTGCCCGCAATGAGCGGGTGGTGTGCGTGTTCGATTCCGAACGTGGGCCTTTTGTGCTGACGCTGGTGGGCGCAACGATTGTGGGGAGCATGGCCACCGTCTGGCATGGTCAGGTGAACCCGCCTCGGCCTGGTGTGGTGCAAGAGTGGCGTTATGACAGCCAAGACATCCGCTTGCAGCAGGGCCAAGAAATGGGCCGGTTTTTGCTCGGCTCCACCGTGGTCATGCTTTTCCCGAAAGGCGTGATGAATTTCAACGCCGACTGGACACCGGCCCGCCCCATCCGCATGGGCGAGGCGATGGGCCACACCCATTCATCGGAAATTAATCGGGATCTGACCCCGATTCATTAGATCTCGATCTTGGAGCCCAGCTCGACCACGGCGTTGGTGGGCAGGTTCAAGAACTCGGCTGCGGCGCTGGCGTTGTGGTGCATTTGCGCAAACAGCTTTTCGCGCCAGGTGGCCATACCGCCACCGATGGTCGGGATGACGATGTCGCGTGACAAGAAATAGCTGGTGTTCATCGGATCCAACTCACAACCCTGGCCTTTGAGTTGCTCCAAGGCTTTGGGCAAGTCCGGGTCGTTCTTGAAGCCGTAGTTGACGATCACTTGCCAGCAGTCGTGACCCAGGGGTTCAAACTCCAGGCGTTTTTCAACGTCAATCCAAGGCACCTCATGCGAACGCACGGTGACGAACAGGTTTTGCTTGTGCAACACCTTGTTGTGTTTGAGGTTGTGCAGCAAGGCATTTGGCACATTGCCGTTTTCGGAGGTCAAAAACACCGCCGTGCCATCGACGCGTGCGGGCGGCGCGATGAACACCGCATCCAAAAACTCACTGAGCTTGAAGGCGTCGGCCTGCAAGGCTTCACGCATCAAACGGCGCCCGTCGTGCCAAGTCAGCATCAAAGTAAAAATAGCGCCACCAATCACCAAGGGGAACCAGCCGCCATCGAACAGCTTCATCAGGTTGGAGGCCCAAAAGGCAAAGTCCACCACGAAGAAAAACCCGGTGGCGCCAATGCACAGCGCCAGCGGCAATTGCCAGCCATAACGGATCACATAGAAAGTCAGCACCGTGGTGATCAGCATGTCGGTGCACACCGCAATGCCATAAGCGCCCGCCAAATTGCTGGACGAGCGGAACATGCCCACCGCGAGCACGATCATGGCAAACAAGCCCCAGTTGACAAACGGCATGTAGATCTGACCGGTATCGGTCTCGCTGGTGTGCAACACCTGCAAGCGCGGCAAATAACCCAGTTGAATCACCTGCTTGGTGACGCTGAAGGCGCCTGAGATCAAAGCCTGCGACGCGATCACCGTGGCCATGGTGGCCAAGATCACCAAAGGCAAGAGCGCCCAATCGGGCGCCATCATGAAGAAGGGGTTTTTCACCGCTTCAGGATTGGCCAGCAGCAACGCGCCCTGACCAAAATAGTTCAACGTCAAGGCAGGCATCACCACGGCAAACCACGCCAGCCGAATCGGCTTTTTGCCAAAGTGGCCCATGTCAGCATACAAGGCTTCACCGCCGGTCACACACAACACCACAGCGCCCAAAATGATGAAGGTGATGCCCGGAAAGTCCCACATGAACATGACGGCGAAGTGCGGGCTCATGGCCCACAAGATGCTAGGATTGGAGGCGATGTGGTACAGGCCCAGCACCGAAATCACGGCAAACCAGACCACGGTGATCGGGCCGAAAAATTTGCCAATGCCTGCGGTGCCGCGCTTTTGCACCGCAAACAAACAAAACAAGATCACCAGGGTCAAAGGAATCACAAAACGTTTGAACGTTGGCGAGACCACCTCCAAACCTTCCACCGCCGACAACACCGAAATGGCCGGGGTGATGACGCCGTCGCCATAAAACAAACAGGTGCCGAAAATACCCACGATCAGCAAACGCCGACGCAACTCGGGGCGGTCTTTGACCGACTGGGAGGCCAAAGCCAACATGGCCACCAAACCGCCTTCGCCGTGGTTGTCGGCCTTGAGCACCAAGGTGACGTACTTGACGGAAACGATGGTGGTCAAGGTCCAAAAGAAAATGGACAAGATGCCAAAGACGTTGTCAGGGGTAAAGGGGACGTGGCCGGAGCCGAACACTTCTTTGACCGCGTACAAGACGCTGGTGCCGATGTCTCCGTAGACGACACCGATGGCGCCCAGGGTGAGCGCGGCGAGGGAGGATTTTGTGGCGGACACAGATTCGCCAACCCCAAGTGTTGGCCCAAAACAGACAAGAGTCGTATTCTGCGCCTCTTGTCAGCTCACCACCATCTCATCGGTTTGTTGGCGCACGGGAATCCTGAAAATGTTGCATTGCAGCAACTTTCCTGCACACCCAGATTCATGCTTTAGTCGTACACCTCGGCCTGCGGGTCGCTGGCTTCGAGTTCGTAGCTGGCAGCCAGCATGGCCAAGCGGCCAATCACGCCGTACATGTAAAAGCGGTTGGGCACGCTGGCGCCAGGTTTGACGCCGGGTTGCGGCAAATGGGGGCTGTCGGCAAAAGCCAATGGCACAAAGCTGGCGCCGGGGGCGTTGAGGTTTTCATCGACCCCCCGATCGGCATGCACGCGGTAGAAACCGCCCACCACGTAGCGGTCCATCATGTAGACCACCGGCTCGGCCACGGCGTCGTTGATGCGCTCGTGGGTCAACACGCCTTCTTGGATGATCACATCGCTGACGGTTTGGCCGTCCTTGATGACGTTCATTTTGTTACGGGTCTTGCGGTTCAAGGCGTCCAGATCGGCCACGTCGCGCACCGTCATGATGCCCATGCCATAGGTGCCGTTGTCGGCTTTGACGATGACAAAGGGCTTTTCGTTGATGCCGTACTCTTTGTATTTGCGCTTGATTTTGGTCAGGAGCGCGTCCACATTGCTGCGCAGCGCCTCCATGCCAATGCCTTCGGCAAAGTTCACATCGCCGCATTGGTTGAACATCGGGTTGATGAGCCACGGGTCAATCCCCAGCAATTTGCCAAAGCGCTTGGTCACCTCTTCATAGCACTGGAAATGCTGGCTCTTGCGCCGCACATGCCAGCCGGCGTGCAACGGTGGCAGCAGGTGCTGCTCATGCAGCTCTTCCAAAATGCCTGGCGCGCCCGCTGACAAGTCGTTGTTCAGCAAAATCGTGCAGGGGTCAAAGTCTTTCACACCCAGGCGGTGACGCGTGCGAATCACCGGCTCCAAGGTGACCGACTCGCCATTGGGCAGCTCGATCACCGTGCTGTCTTTGATCTCGGGGTTGACCGAGCCGATGCGCACGTTCAAACCCGCCATGTGGAAGATGCGCTGCAGCTGCACCACATTGCTCAGGTAAAAAGGGTTGCGGGTGTGGTTTTCCGGAATGATCAGCAGGTTTTTGGCCTCAGGGCAGATTTTTTCAATCGCCGCTTGCGCCGCCTGCACCGCCAAAGGCAGCATTTCGGGGGTCAGGTTGTTCCAGCCACCCGGGAACAAATTGGTGTCGACCGGTGCCAGTTTGAAGCCGGCGTTGCGGATGTCCACCGAGGTGTAAATGGGTGGCGTGTGCTCCATCCATTCCAGACGAAACCAGCGTTCAATGGCGGGCATCGAATCCAAAATGCGCTGCTCCAGCTCATTGATGGGGCCGGTCAGCGCAGTAACGAGATGGGGGACCATGAAAACAACCTTTGTACCGGTGTGAGGGAAATGCAGAATGCCTTTATATGGGGCAGCATCTGTGGATTGCAAGCGCCGGGGCGACAGCGCTAGAGGATGAACGGGGCGTGTGAAAAGTCAGTGACGCACTTCGCCGTCGCCCAGCACCACGTACTTGAGCGAGGTCAGGCCTTCAATGCCCACGGGGCCTCGGGCGTGGAATTTGTCGGTCGAAATGCCAATTTCAGCGCCCAAACCGTACTCAAAACCATCGGCAAAGCGGGTGCTGGTGTTGACCATCACACTGGCCGAGTCGACTTCACGCAGAAATTGCTGAGCGTGCTGGTGGTCGCGGGTCAGGATGGCATCGGTGTGGTGGCTGGAGTAGTGGTTGATGTGCGCAATCGCGGCGTCCACACCGTCGACCACCTTGATGCTGATGACCGGGGCCAGGTACTCTTCAAACCAATCTTGCTCGGTGGCGGCAAGGACTTTGGCGCCGGGCAGCTTGGACAAAATGGCTTGGGCCTCCGGGCAGCAGCGCATTTCCACCCCTTTGGCGGCATACACCGCGCCAATGGCCGGCAAGAACTCGGCGGCCGAGGCACGCGCCACCAGCAGGCCTTCGCTGGCGTTGCACGGACTGTATTTTTGGGTTTTGGCGTTGTCCGCCACCTTGACCGCCATGGCCAAGTCAAACGGAGCGTCGATGTAGGTGTGGCAATTGCCGTCCAGGTGCTTGATCACCGGCACCTTGGCGTCGCGGCTGATGCGCTCGATCAGCCCCTTGCCGCCGCGCGGAATCACCACATCGACAAACTGGGGCATGGCAATCAAATGGCTCACCGCTTCGCGGTCGGTGGTTTGCACCAGTTGCACCGCCTGCGCAGGCAAGCCGCTGTCGGTGAGGGCCTGCTGCACCAGCAAAGCCAAAGCCTTGTTGGACTCGATGGCTTCCGAGCCGCCCCGCAAAATGCAGGCGTTGCCGCTTTTGATGGACAAACTCGCGGCCTCGATGGTCACGTTCGGGCGGCTCTCGAAAATCATGCCAAAGACGCCAATGGGCACCCGCATCTGCCCCACGCGAATGCCGCTGGGCATCTGCTTCATGCCGATGATCTCGCCAATCACATCGGGCATGGCGGCCAGTTGCTCGCAACCCAAGGCGCAGGTTTCCAGCACTTGGGGGCTGAGTTTCAACCGGTCCAACATCGGACCCGACAGGCCGGCGGCTTGGGCGCGGTCCAGGTCTTTGGCGTTGTCGGTTTGCAGTTGCGCAGTGTTCTCGCGCAGCAAAGCGGCCAGGCGCTTGAGCGCGGCGCTTTTGACAGCCACCGAGGCCTTGGCCATCAGGGCCGAAGCGGTCTTGGCCTGTTGCCCTATAGCGAGCATGTCAGCCAAGACGCGGTCTGCGGCGACATGCCCGTCAATCTGGACCGGAGTGGAAAGGGCGTTCAAAGGCGAAGTCATGAGCGGTATTTTCGCATTGTCTGCTCAACGCACCGAACACGCCCGGCTCATGCGCATGGCCAAGCGCTGCAGGGCTTGCCAACCATCGGTTGGCCATTCGGGCACCTTCAAGCCTTTGACAATGCCGTCCACCTGGTGCGCAGCCAACAGCATGCGAGCCAGATTGGCGTCTGACAGGCGCGGCAAGATGCGCTCAAACAGCTTTTCTTTGGCGCCCCAAATGCGGTTTTCGCGCAAGGCCATGGGCAAGGGTCGGCCAGCGGCCATGGCGTCTTTGACGCGCTTGAGCGCGCGAATATCCTCGGCCAAGGTGTAATGCACCAGCACCGCGGCCTCACCCTCGGCTTGCAGCCCCTCCAGCATGCGCTGCACACGCGCCACTTGGCCCGACAGCACCGCCTCGGACAGCTTGAACACGTCGTAGCGCGCCACGTTCACCACCGCGCCTTCCACTTGAGATTGACTCAATTCGCCTGCTGGATACAGCAAACCGAGTTTTTGAATTTCTTGGTGCGCGGCCAGTAAATTGCCTTCCACCCGGTCGGCAAAAAACTGCAAGGTGCGCTGCCCTTCTTCACCGGCGGCCACGCGTTGGCCCTGCAGCTGCAATCGCTGGGCGATCCACATCGGCAAAGCCTGTCGCTCCACAGGCTCGACTTGCAGGGTGACACCAAAGTTGTCCAGCGCGCCGAACCAAGCGCCTTTTTTGGTGGCGGCGTCCAGACGCGGCAACAAGAACAAAGTCAAGGTGTCGCTATTGCCCTGTGCGGCTTGCGCCAATTGCTGAATCGCCGGGCTGCCTTCTTTGCCCGGCTTGCCGGACGGAATGCGGACCTCCACGATCTGCCGGTCGGCAAACAAGCTCAAAGAGCTGCCACTGGCCAACACTTCACTCCAGTCAAAGTGGGCACCGGCCACCGTATGCACGGTGCGTTCGGTATAGCCTTGGGCACGGGCAGCGCTGCGAATCGCATCGGCGGCTTCTTGCACCAGCAAAGGCTCATCGCCGTGCAAGGTGTAGAGGCTGCGCAAGCCTTTTTGCAGGTGCGCGCTCAATTGCGGCAGGGCCAGTTGCATGGCTTACAGCGCCCGCACGGCACCCAGGCGGCGCATGATTTGTTGCACGATGTCGGTCTGCATGTCGCGGTACATCGTGGCCTCTTCAATTTCTTTGGACAGCGCCACGGTCTCGGTGAAACTCAGGTCGCGCTGTTGAAACAGCTCCACATCCGGGATCACCGCTTTGCCAGCAGGGGTGCGCAAGCGCAACTTGATGCGCAAACGCAGCTGCAGATCACGCACCTGGCCCGACGCGTTCATGCCCACCACCACGCGCTGACGCTCTTCGGAAAAAATATCCAACACCACATCCGATTGAGACATCTCGACCGGGTCTTTGAGCACCTGTAACTGACCGGTCGCGATCAGACTGCGACGCATCTCAGTGCCCAAGGCCGAGTTCGCCGGCAACGTCAGGTAGATGGTTTTAAACGCAAACTGCGTGGGTTGGCGCAGCGCAAAGCCACAGCCACTCAAGCCGCCGCTGGCGAGCGCCACCCCCGCCATGGACAGGCCCAGGCTCAGGCGGCGCATCAGTTGGCGGCGCTGCATGCTCAGATCACCAGATTGACCAGGCGCCCGGGCACCACGATCACTTTTTTGGGCGCAGCACCGGCGGCTTGTTTTTGAAACTCGTCGCTGGCGATGGCGGTCTGCTCGATCAAGGCCTTGTCCGCATTCGCTGGCACCACGATGGCGCCGCGCAGCTTGCCGTTGATTTGCAGCATCAACTCGATTTGGTCGCGCTCCAGTGCCGCTTCGTCCACGCTGGGCCAAGGGGCGTCCAGCAATTCACCCACCGCCTGGGCATAGCCCAGCTGCTGCCACACTTCGTCGGTGATGTGTGGGCAAGCGGGGTAGAGCATGCGCATCAAGAGTGACACGCCTTCACACAACGCCGCGGTATCTCCTGCGCTGCCGTCGGGCTTGAAATCCTCCAGCGCGTTCAGCAGCTTCATGCACCCCGACACCACGGTGTTGTATTGCATGCGCTCGTAGTCGTACCCGACCTGCTTGAGCACCAGGTGCATCTCACGGCGCAAGGCCTTGGCCGCGTCGCCCAACGCGGCTTGGCTCAGGTCTTGGCCCGTGGCCGTGCGCAAGCGCTCGTGGTGCTTGAAGGCAAAGTTCCAGACCCGGCGCAAAAAGCGGTAGCTGCCTTCCACCGCCGAGTCGTTCCATTCCAGCGTGACTTCAGGCGGCGCTGTGAACATGGTGTACAGGCGTGCGGTGTCGGCGCCGTATTTTTCGATCAAGTCTTGCGGGTCCACGCCGTTGTTCTTGGACTTGGACATGGTGCCCACGCCCTCGTAATCGATGGCCGTGCCCACGGGCAATTTGCCGTCGCCACTGTCGGCGGGGTTTTTCAGCTTGGCCCCCACGACTTTGCCGGTCTCGTCCAGCACATGCTCAACGTCGTGTGGCCAGAAATAGTCTTTGCCGCCTTTGGCGGTGCGGCGTGAGTAGATGTGATTCAACACCATGCCCTGCGTGAGCAACTTGCTGAAGGGTTCATCCACTTTCACCAAACCCATGTCGCGCATGACCTTGGTCCAAAAACGCGCATAGAGCAAATGCAAGATCGCGTGCTCGATACCGCCAATGTACTGGTCCATGCCACTGCCACCCGAGGGTGCATTTTGATCACGCATCCAGTATTCAGCGCCCTCAGCCACCATCGCCTCGGTGTTGGTAGGGTCGCAATAGCGCATGAAATACCAAGACGAATCCACAAAGGTGTCCATGGTGTCGGTCTCACGACGCGCGGGTTTACCGCACACCGGGCAGACCACGCCCGCATGGAAGCCTTCATGTTTGTGCAGCGGATTGCCCGAACCGTCAGGGATGCAGTCTTGCGGCAGCACCACCGGCAGGTCTTTTTCGGGCACCGGCACGGCGCCATGCGCTTCGCAGTGAATGATCGGGATCGGCGTGCCCCAATAGCGCTGACGGCTCACGCCCCAATCGCGCAAACGCCAGGTGGTTTTCTTCTCGCCCAGGCCTTTGGCGGCCAACAAATCGGCCACTTTGGTGGTTGCCGCTTTTTGGGTCAAGCCATCGAGTTCGCCAGAGTTCACGCACAAGCCGTCTTTGGTGGCGTACCACTCGGCCCAGGTTGTGGCATCGAACGCCGCTACGGCCTTGGCGTTGACTGCCCCGGGCAACGGTGTTGAGCCCGCGTCTGAGGCGCCCGGCGCAGGCGAGGTCAAGGTCGACCCGCGTAAAGCGACCACTTGCTTGATCGGCAAGTCGTATTTCAAAGCAAACGCAAAGTCCCGCTCATCATGCGCAGGCACGCCCATCACCGCGCCATCGCCATAACTCATCAGCACATAGTTGCCCACCCACAACGCAATCTGCGCGCCAGTCAAAGGATGCGTGACAAACAGGCCCGTGGCCATGCCCTTTTTCTCTTGCGTGGCCAATTCGGCCTCGGTGGTGCCGCCGCTCTTGCACTCCTCCAAAAAGGCCGCCAAGGCAGGATTGCTGACTGCCGCATGCATCGCCAACGGGTGCTCCGCCGCCACCGCACAAAAAGTCACCCCCATGATGGTGTCGGCACGGGTGGTGAAGACGTACATCTTGCCCTCGGCCAGCAGGGCGCCGTCGGCGCCCCGTATGTCGTGCGGGAAGGCAAAGCGCACGCCTTCGGACTTGCCAATCCAGTTCTCTTGCATCAAGCGCACTTTGTCGGGCCAGCCGTTCAAGGTGGCCTTGGGGTTGCCGATTTGCACGTGGTCGAGCAACTCTTGTGCGTAAGACGTGATGTTGAGGTAGTAGCCGGGGATCTCGCGTTTTTCGACAGGCGCACCGGTGCGCCAGCCTTTGCCGTCGATGACCTGCTCGTTGGCCAGCACGGTCTGATCCACCGGGTCCCAGTTGACGACTTGGGTCTTGCGGTAGGCGATGCCTTTTTCGAGCATCTTGAGAAACAACCACTGGTTCCATTTGTAGTAAGTGGGGTCGCAAGTGGCGACCTCGCGCGACCAGTCGATCGCCAAGCCCATGGCCTGCATCTGTTGCTTCATATAAGCAATGTTTTCGTAGGTCCACTTGGCGGGGGGCACGCCGTTTTTGAGCGCGGCGTTTTC
>CANFMK010000038.1 GCA_947448325.1 Comamonadaceae bacterium | reverse complement strand
TGGCCCTGCTCGCGGGTTTTGACCGTACCAGCCACGAGCCCGGCCAAATCGGTGGTGGTTGAAATTGGGCCCCGTTCTTGTCGGCGAGCCACAATCGCCTTTGCAATCGGAAAAGCAAACCGTTCTTCGCCATAGTCACGTATCACCTCCGTGATCTGATCCACGCTTGCATCGGCAAGCCACTCGGCCACGCTTTGGCCGCGCGTGGTGTCCATGCGCATGTCCAAAGGACCGTCAAAACGAAAAGAAAAACCCCTCTCGGGGCTGTCAATTTGGGGGGAGCTCACACCCAGATCCATCAGTACGCCGGCCACACTGCCCGATGGCAGCGCACCCAGGTTGGCAAAGCCTTCATGACGGATGGAGAATCGTGCATCGGCAATGTTGCGGCTTTCTGCAACAGCTTCCAAATCCTTGTCAAATGCAATCAAACAACCTTTGACAGACAGCTTGGACAACAACAACCGAGAATGCCCGCCGCGACCGAAGGTGGCATCCACATAAGTCCCATCACCCCCCCAAACGCCGCCGACGACAGCCTCAACGGCCTCATTCAACAAAACGGTGGTGTGATTCGAAGCGCTCATTCGTCAGGCGTTCAAAATGAAAAGTCTTTGAAGACTTCGGGCATGGCGCCCTGCATGGCTTGCGCCTCTTGGGCATCGTAGGTCGTCTTGTCCCACAACTCAAAGTGGTGGCCCATGCCCAGCAGCATGGTGTCTTTGCTGATGCCTGCTGCCTGGCGCAGCTCAGGCGAGATCAACACGCGGCCCGTGGCATCCATGTCCACATCCATGGCATTGCCCAAGAAAATGCGTTTCCACCACTGCGCCGACATGGGCAATTGGGCTATGCGTTCACGGAATTTTTCCCACTCAGGGCGGGGAAAGACCATCAGACAGCCGTGCGGGTGCTTGGTGATTGTGAGCTGCCCACCGGCGGTCGCGCTCAAAACGTCACGGTGCCGAGTCGGCACCGACAACCGCCCTTTGGCATCCAAACTCAACGATGACGCACCTTGAAACACGCAAAAATTCCTTCATCAGGCTCAACGCGCAAAAGAGGGCACTTTTCCCCACTTAATTGCACTTTTTTGCACTGTATCAGGAATTCACATCATCACAAGAGGGCAATCGACATTTTTTTCAATGAAATCAAGGGCTTAGAAGCGTTTTCAAACAAATGAATTCGAGAAAAATCGTTCTAAATGAGGCACTTAGCGAACTGACTGAAAGTAACCTCTGAAGGATTTTGTGAATCAAACAAATTCAACAAAATTTGCAAGGATGGATCACTTTTTGCACTTTATTCGGCAAAAAGGCTCCGCGTGGGAGCCTTTGAAGAGATGAGGGCAGGTTGAAACCCGCGAACTGCATGCTCAATCACCGAACATTTTTTGTTTCAGTTCGCGGCGCTGCTGCGCCTCCAAAGACAAAGTAGCCGTTGGACGGGCCAATAAACGACCCACGCCAATCGGCTCGCCCGTTTCATCGCAATAGCCGTAGTCGCCGGCGTCGATGCGCGTGATCGATTGCTCAATCTTCTTGAGCAATTTGCGCTCACGGTCGCGTGTACGCAACTCCAGAGCATGTTCCTCTTCGATGGTGGCGCGATCGGCCGGATCGGGGACCACCACGGTGTCTTCACGCAAATTTTCAGTGGTTTGACCGGCATTGGCCAACATGTCCTCTTTGAGCAAAACCAATTTGCGACGGAAAAACGCCATTTGCGCGTCGTTCATGTAATCGTCGTCAGACATGGCCAAAATTTCGGCATCGACGAGTTGATCGACTTTTTTGGTTTTCCAGTTGTTGGCCAATTTGGCGTCTTTTTTAACTGAAGCAGTAAATACAGGAATCATCACTGGGGCTGGCGTGTTGTGAAGGTAACTGGCCTTGGCCGCGGTCGAGGCCACGGACTGGGGCATGGAGGGGACGGTGATTTGAGCCAAGCGGGCGGAAGGACGCGTCGCACGTGCTGGCACATCGCCAGCCACGACGGGCGCAGCAACGGCCACGGGAGGCGCGACAGGCGCGGCGGGTGCCGCCACCTTCGATGGCGTTTTCACTTTGGCGGTTGGCGGTGCAATGGGGGCTTTTGCAAGAGCTTGAGCAGACTTCAAAACTTCCTTTGGGGTCGGTGGAGAACTGGCTTTGACCGCGGCTGAAGCGACGGTTTTGGCCTTGGAGGGTGCGGGTGACTTCGCAGGTTTGACCGCGGAGACCTTGGACGCTTTGACAACGGGCTTGGCCAGCGGTTTCAGCGTCGCTTTGATGGGGGTTGGGGCTGCGCTTTTGCCCGGTTTTTTGGCGGCAACGGGTTTGACTTTAGAAGGACTCACCGCCTTGGCCGTCACTTTGACCACCGCCTTGGATTTCACTGGGGCAGCGGCTTTGGCAGGCGCTTTCACAGCGGCCTTGACCGGTTTGACCGGTTTTGCAGGCACTTTGACGGCTTTGACGGCTTTGGCGGCTTTAACCACAGGTTTGACAGCGGTTTTTGTGGCGGCTTTTACGGGGGGTTTGCTTGCGGCTTTCACCACAGCCTTCTTCACGGCTTTGGCCACAGGTTTGACTTTGGCCGCAGCTTGAGGCGGCGCTTTTTTGGCAGTCACTTGGACCGATGACTTGCTGGATTTTTTCACGTCCTGTCTCCTCGCCGTGCTGGCTTACGCGCACTCTGTGCGCCAGCCCATCGCATTGAGCGCAGTGCGCTCATTTGCTTCAAAACCCAGGGGCGGACCTTCTGGGGCGGGGGGCGCCGAAATAAGGCACCCTGTCAGGGCGGCGATTGTAGCGACAGGACAAGTCAAAAGCTGGAATGATCCGTATTAAATTCACAACTGAGCTAAAAGGGGCTACGAAAGCCCCGAGCAGCCCGGCTTAAACCAAACATTGCTCCAAGCCCTGCATCAAGATGTCTTGGGGCAAGTCAATGCCGATGAAAACCATTTTACTCATTTTGTGTTCGCCTTCGGCCCACATGGGGCCCAGGTCACTGCCCATCAGTTGGTGCACGCCCTGAAAAATCACCTTGCGCTCGGTGCCGCGCATGTTCAAGACCCCTTTGTAGCGCAGCATGCGCGGGCCATAGACGTTGACGATGGCGCCCAAAAAGTCTTCCAGCTTGGCCGGCTCAAAAGCCTTGTCAGAGCGAAAAACAAAGCTTTTCACATCGTCATCATGGTGGTGGTGATGCCCTGACGCGCCCTGGTGCGAGGGGTGATCACAGGCTTCGCCATGGGCGTGATCGTGGTGATCATGGTCGTGATGGCCGTGGTCATCCTCTTTCAGAAAGTCCGGATCGATATCGAGCTTGGCATTCAAATTGAAGCCGCGCAAATCAAACACCTCGGCCAGCGACACCTCGCCAAAATGCACCGCTTTTTGCGGTGCCCGAGGGTTCATGTGTTTCAGCCGATGCTGCAACGCGTCCAGCTCTGCATCGGACACCAAATCCGCTTTGCTGATGAAAATTTGGTCGGCAAAACCCACCTGCCGCCGCGCCTCTTGGCGGTCGTTGAGTTGGTTGGGGGCGTGCTTGGCGTCCACCAGGGTCAAGATCGAGTCGAGCAAAAAGGTCTCGGCAATTTCATCGTCCATGAAAAAGGTCTGCGCAACTGGACCGGGGTCGGCCAGACCGGTGGTTTCAATCACCACGCGCTCAAAATCGAGCAGCCCTTTGCGGCGTTTGGCACCCAAAAGTTGCAGGGTCACGCGCAAATCTTCGCGGATGGTGCAGCAAATGCAGCCATTGCTCATTTGGATGATTTGCTCTTCGGTGTCCGACACCAGGATGTCGTTGTCGATGTTTTCTTCGCCAAACTCGTTTTCAATGACAGCGATTTTTTGGCCGTGCGCCTCGGTCAGCACGCGCTTGAGCAAGGTGGTTTTGCCAGAGCCCAGAAAGCCCGTGAGGATGGTGACAGGAATAAGCGCCATGGTGAATTTCTTTGTGTCAGTTCGTTGCAGGTGGGCAGTGTATCGGTGATTTCAAGGCTTCTTCACCACCACCAGGCCTTTGAGGTACTCCCCTTCCGGGAATAAGACCGTCATCGGGTGATCCGGGGCGCCTTGCAAGCGCTCGCTGATGAAACCATCGACGCCCGCGTCCATGCCGGCAGAGGCAACGATTTTGTGGAACAGATCGGCGCTGATGCCCCCCGAGCAGGAGTAGGTGAACAGTTCACCGCCGGGCGCCAACAGCTTGAAGGCCAAGCGATTGATGTCTTTGTAAGCCCGCGCCGCGCGGTCTGCATGGGCGGCGGTGGGCGCGAATTTGGGTGGATCGAGCACGATCGCGTCAAAAGTGGCGCCTTGTTCAATGAAGGCGCGCAGTGAAGCATTCACATCGGCGTCCATGAAGGTAGTGCGCCCCGCGTCAAAGCCGTTCAAGGCCACGTTGGCACGCGCCCGCTCCAAAGCCGGTGCCGAGGAGTCAATCGAGGTGACATGCGCTGCGCCCCCCGCCAAAGCGGCCACGGTGAAACCGCCGGTGTAGCAAAAGCAATTGAGCACTTGGCGGTACTGGCGATGCCGTGCATGCACGGCAAAGCGCTGTCGGCTGTCACGTTGATCCAGGTAAAAACCTGTCTTGTGGCCGTCGGCAATGTTCAGGGTCAGCTGCCAGTCGTGTTCACGGATTTGCAACTCCACCGGTCCTTCACCGCGCAGCCATCCTGTCACCTCAGGCAAGCCTTCGAGTGCGCGCACATTCGCGTCTGAGCGCTCATACAGGCGCGTGAGACCCGTGGCACGCAGCAAGGCGTCGGCGATCTCAGATTTAAAGCGCTCGGTGCCGCAAGAGGTGAACTGCGCCACCAGGGCGTCGCCATAGCGGTCAACGATCAACCCCGGCAAGCCATCGGACTCGCCATGCACCAAGCGCAGACCGTCGCTTTGAATGTCAAAAAGGGCGCGCGCGGCAATGGCCTTGTCGATCAATTGCCCGATGAAGGCTGCATCAATGCGCTGCGCCTCGTCAAAACTCCAGACCCGCGCCTTGATGCGCGAAGTCGGACTGAATGCCGCCCAAGCCAGGAACTGCCCGCTGTGCGACTCGATGCGCACGGTTTCGCCCGCGTCCGCCGCGCCTTTGGCGATCGCGGAATCAAACACCCAGGGGTGGCGGCGCTGCAAAGATTTTTCTTTGCCTTCTTTGAGACGGATGCTTTTCATGGTTTGTATTGTCGGGGTGAATGCCGCAGTCCCCATGGCATGGGCAGATCAGGGCTTGTCAGGGCCCGAGTCGCCCCCAGCAACTTGACGCTTGGCACGCGGATGGGCGGCATCGTAAGCCTTGGCCAAATGCTGAAAATCCAAGCGGGTATAGACCTGGGTGGTGGTGATGTTGGCATGCCCCAGCAACTCTTGGACTGCACGCAAATCGCTGCTGGACTGCAACACATGGCTGGCAAACGAATGGCGCAGCATATGCGGATGCACCGGTGTCGCCATGCCGGCCAATTGGCTGCGCCGCTGCAGCCGCTGCCAGACCGATTGCGCCGTCAGGCGGGTGCCGCGCCGCCCAGGGAACAAGGCCAAGGCCTGGGCCGACGCGCCTGGTGCGGCCTGCGCCAGCACCCCGGGCACCTGGGTGCGCACGCCCAACCAATGCGCCAAGGCCGCCATGGCCGATGCCCCCAAAGGCACCGAACGGCGTTTGCCCCCTTTGCCTTGGACCATCACCTCGGCCGCTTGCAGATCGATCCAACCACGCCCCTGCCGGGCTGCGGCCTCACTGGCCACCACGTCCAAGCCGGTGAGCTCGCCCACCCGCAAGCCGCAGCCGTAGAGCAATTCGACCATCGCCGCGTCACGTGCCTCCAGCCACGGGTCGTCGCCCGCCTCACTGTGGTCGGCCAGTTGCATGGCCTCGTCCACCCCCAGCGCCTTGGGCAAGGGTTTGGCCACGCGGGGTGCACGCACGCCTTGCACCGGGTTGCTGGTGACCAAGCCTTCACGGCCCAACCAGGTGTAGAAACCGCGCCAGCCCGACAAAATCAAGGCAATGCCCCGGCCGGTTCGTCCTGCGCTGTGCATTTGCGCCACAAAACGGCGGATATGGATGCTTTGCACCTGCAGCAAGCCCACCGATGCGGCCTGCGTCATCTCGGCCAGTTTTTGCAAATCCAGGGTGTAGAGCGCCAGCGTGCGCTCGGCCAGGCGCTTTTCAAAACGAACATGCGCCAGGTACCGCGTGACCCAGGGGTCGGGCGAATCCAGCGCGTCCACGGATTTCAAATCGTCAGCGGTTGCAGGCGCAGCAAAGCGGCGCTGGACAACTCGGCCAGGCGCGACAAGAAGTCGGTGCCAATGTGGCTGTGAAAGCGCTGCGAATCGGGCGAAGCCAGCACCAGCAAACCGAAAGCGGGCTCGCCTTTGGCGCGGCGCAAGGCCACTACCGCCACCGAAGCGGCTTGCGCCGGGTGCTCCAGCCATTGCACCGCTGCCACGCCGGTGTTGGCGCCCACATAAGGGGCTGTCAAAGCATCGGCATAGGTTTTGACATCGTCGCTGATGTCTTGGGCATAAGGCTGACTGGCATAGCGCGCGTCCAATCGCCACAGCTTCAAAGCGACTTGGGGCACGGCAAATTGGGCGGCAATTTTGTCGGTGGCGACAAACGGACGCTCCTCGAGCGGGGTTTCAAACAACTCGCAAGCCCAGTGGTGCAACTTGTCGATCAAGATCATGTTTTCGGTGCCGTTGCGGATCATCTCCATGATCCGCCCCTCCAGGCCTTTGATCTTGTCCCGCAGCATTTCAGCCTGACGCTCTTGCAGACTGACCGCCCTGTGACTGTGCGGGCTGTTGAGTTGCACCGCCGCCAGCAATTGGGCGTGGCGCTCAAAAAAATCAGGGGTATTGGCCAAAAAATCGGCGATGTCGTCTTCGGTGATCGGGTTCATGGGGCTCATGCCGGTGGGCGGGGTGGTGGTCATGACAAGGGGTCCATTCAAAGTACAGGTGAATCAAAGTTCAGGTAAATCAATTTCGCCTTCAAACACCGAAGTGGCCGGACCGGTCATCAGCACCGGGCTGTCAGCCTGAGCGGCCCATTCGATGGTGAGAACGCCGCCCGGGGTGTGCACGTCCACTAAGGTGTCGAGCAGGCCCATGCGAATGCCCGCCACCACAGCGGCACAAGCCCCTGTACCGCAGGCCAGGGTTTCACCGGCGCCGCGTTCGTAGACCCGCAATTGGATGGCCGTGCGGCTGAGCACCTGCATGAAGCCGGCATTGACCCGGTTTGGAAACGCTGAGTGCCGCTCAATCCAAGGGCCTTGTGTCAGCACCGGTGCCGTGGCGACATCGGTCACCACCTGCACCGCATGCGGGTTGCCCATGGACACGGCCGCAATTTGCGCCTGGCTGCCATCGCCCAAGGCGAGCGTCCAAGTGGGGCAGCCGTTGCGCATGTGCTCAACCAAACCAGCAGGATTAAAAGGAATTTGGGAGGGCGTCAGCACCGGCGCGCCCATGTTCACGGTCACGCGTCCATCCGGGTTCATGCGCAGCGCAATCTCGCCGCGCTGCACTTTGACTTTGATGCTGGTTTTGTTGGTCAGACCTTTGTCACGCACATAGCGCACAAAACAACGTGCACCGTTGCCGCAGTGTTCGACCTCGCCGCCGTCAGCGTTGTGGATCACATATTCAAAATCCAAACCTGCTGAAGGTGAAGGCCTGACAGTCAAAATTTGATCCGCCCCCACGCCGAAATGGCGATCGGCCAAAAACCGGTATTGGGCCGTGCTCAGTTTCAAGCGGCCTGCAGTTTCGTCGAGCACGACAAAATCGTTGCCCGCACCTTGCATTTTGGTAAAGCGAATGCGCATAAGGCAATTATCGCCCGATACGGCGGCTGCGGGCACGCCCGCCCAGGGGGAATGCCCTTGCAGCAAGTCGCGGCGGCGCGAACGATAATGGCGCATGACCCGCACGCATCAACTCCTTCACCCCCAGCGCGAGAGCGTTGCCCTTCGACCTGCCGCCACAGTGCTGTTGCTGCGTGACGGCCCGCAAGGTATCGAAGTGCTGATGACGCGCCGCTCCATGACCGCCAGCTTTGCCCCGGGCGCCTATGTCTTCCCCGGTGGCGGCATCGATGCCGCCGATGCACAGGCGCACGCGCACTCTCGCCGACGCGACAGCCAAAGCGATCTGCACCTGACCCAGGCCATTGCCGCGATCCGCGAGAGCTTTGAAGAACTGGGCGTGCTGCTGGCCACCCATGCCGACGGCCGCGCGGCCACCACCGAAGACATTGCCGCGCTCGACCGCAAAGCCCCATTTGCCGCCCAATGCGCCGCGCGCGGCCTGACACTCATGGGCGAGCAGGTGTATGTGTTGGCCCACTGGATCACCGACCGCGACCTGCCGCGCCGCTTTGACGTGCCCTTTTTGGTGGCCCGTATGCCCGAGGGCCAAAACCCGGTGGCCGACGAGGCTGAGCAGTTCGAACCGGTGTGGATCAGCCCGGCACAGGCCTTGGCGCAGCACGCCGCAGGTACTTTTTTCATCATTTTCCCCACCATCCGCACCCTGGAGCGTTTGCAAAGCTTCGCCACGGTGGACGCGGTGCTGAGCGCTTGCGCAGTGAATGACGAACCGCTGTGGACCAGTTGCCCCCGGGGTGGCCTCTTGGCGGGCAAAGAAGAGCGCTACATGGAGCACGATGCAGCGTTTGGCGAGCTGGCCTTGGTCAGCCCGGACGGACAGATCGTGCACGCATTGGATTGGCAGTCCGAGCGGCCCGTGCCACTGTTGAAAAACCTGATGCGCTTGACCGCCCCCAACCCCGGCGTGATGACGGGCCCGGGCACCAACAGCTACATCGTGGGCGATCCGGCCACCGGCTACCTGGTGGTCGACCCCGGCCCGGCCGATGAGGGCCATGTCCAAGCCCTGTGGCGCGCCACAGGCGGGCAGATCCGCATGATCGTGTGCACCCATTCGCACGCCGACCATTCTCCCGGCGCCAAGCCTTTGCAGGCCTTGTGCAGCCACACCCCGCCCATTTTGGGCCTGCATTCCAAACCAACAGCCAGGGCCAACAGCTTTTTTGCGCCGGACCGCGAACTGGCGCATGGCGAACAACTGATCCTGCAAGGCTCTGGACCCGAGGGTGAAGTCACCCACACATTGCGCGTGCTGCACACCCCGGGCCACGCCGCCAACCACCTGTGCCTGGTACTTGAAGAAGACGGTCTGTTGTTCTCCGGCGATCACGTGCTCAACGGCAGCACCACGGTGATTGACCCGCCGGATGGCAACATGAATGACTATTTGAACTCCCTGGACTTGCTGGCGCAGGCCTGCGATCAATTCCACATTGAATTCATCTTGCCCGCCCATGGTTACGTGCTGGGCTTTGCCCGCACCGCCATCACCCAGCTCAAAGCGCACCGCTTGAAGCGCGAAGCCAAAATCATGGCGGCGATGCAAGCGCTACCCGAAGGCAGCTTGCAGGACTGGGTCGCCCACGCATATGCCGACGTCCCCCCGCGCCTGTGGCCGGTGGCGGCGCGCTCTTTGCAAGCCCATGTGGACCGCATTCGGTCATTTGCGCCTGGTAACGACTGAGCGCATGGCATTGGAATCCACACACGGTATTCGCCTGGCCAAACGCGTTGCGGCCATTTTGAAGTGTTCACGCAGCGCCGCCGAGCAAGTGATTGTGGGCGGCTGGGTCCAGGTCAATGGCCAGGTGGTGGACGAACCCGCGCGCCGGGTCAGCGAAGAGAAAATTGACATCCACCCCCAGGCGCAGCACGGCAGCGTTCCCCTGCTCACCCTTTTGTTGCATAAAACTGACGGTGTGACCTGCTGGCCCAAGGGGCAAACCCGAGGCCAGTCCAGCATTTGGGAGGTTTTAGACCCTGCTCAGCGCTGCGAAGCCGATCGCTCGCAATTGCAAGTCAGCCCGCGTCAGTGCAAACAGTTGCTCAGCGTCACTCCGCTTGAAGACGCGGCCACCGGTTTGGTGGTGCTCAGCGAAGACCCGCGCATTTTGCGGCACCTGGAAGACCGCCAATCCCCGTTGGAAAACGAAATGGCAGCGCAAGTCAAAGGCCTGGTCAGTCCCGAGTTATTGGCAAGACTGAACCCGCCCGGCCTGCGCACCAGCATCAACCATCAAACGCAAGAGGTCACCGTGCTGCGTTTGGCGCTCAAAGGCTATGTCCCCGGCGAACTGGGCCGTTTGTTCGCTCACAATGGCTTGGAGTTGCTCAGCCTGAAACGACTTCGCCTGGGCCGCATGAATTTGGCCCCGTTGCAACCGGGCCAATGGCGGGCACTTTTGCCCTACGAGCGCTTCTGACGCCCATCAAGAATTTGGCTTTCTGACCGATATTCCTTACAAATTCAGGACATTTACCCTTGATTTACCTAAGGGCACCCCAATTTATGTGGAGAAGTTTGAGAAAATAGCTTCAATCGGTGCAAGGCTTTCTGAGATACCCAAAGAGGCCTGACACCGCAGGTGAGCAGCCTGTCCCTGTTGCGCCTCGTCGCGTTGAAAGGAAAAACCATGCGTTTAAGCACCAAAAGCCGCTTTGCTGTGACCGCCATGATCGATGTGGCCCTGCGAGAAGACCGGGGCCCCGTGTCTTTGGCCGCCATCAGTGAGCGCCACCATATTTCTTTGTCCTATTTGGAACAATTGTTCAGCAAACTGCGTCAGCAAGCTTTGGTGGAGAGTACCCGCGGACCTGGCGGTGGTTATTCCTTGGCGCGCAGTGCTGACAAAATCACCATGGCTGACATCGTCAGCGCGGTGGACGCCAGCGCCGATGGCGAAAACACCGCCAATGGCGAAGGGGCCAACTGGATGAGCAGCGATTTGTGGTCCAGCCTGAATGAAAAAATGCTGGCCCATCTGCAGTCGATCACCTTGCGCCAGCTGGTGTCCGAGCAGCGCGCCAAAGGCGTGGCCGTAGAACCTGCGACCCCGATGATCAAGCGCGGCGTTTTCGCCAAACCCAAAACCGCGCCGATGCGTGTGAACGCACCGAACTCGGTGTTTGCCTTGGCCGCCAGTTTGGTGCCCACACGCGGCTAATTTTGCTACCTGATCACCAAAGCAAAGGGCCCTGCGGGGCCCTTTGTCTTGCGGGTTCCACTGCGGTGAGAACCGTATTGAATAAGTGTGAAGCTCGCCGATAAGCCGGATTCTGTGCACCGGAGTTGCCCCCGGTGTGACCGCCATTACTCTGGGCCGGGGGTCGCCCACCCGGCTCGATGCTACCTACCCGCCAACTCAGCGAACCGCCTCAACGCTGGCCTACTTGGTATTGCTGCGCGTAGAGATTGCCCGTTTCACCCGAACTGAATCGGCTCGTCTCTGTTGCTCTGATCCTCACCTTGGGGCCTTGCGGCCTTTCGGTGGAGAGGAGTTACCTCCTACGCTGTTCTGTGCAGTCCGGACGTTCCTCCAGTGCGACATTTCTGTCCTTGCACCAGCGGCGGTCTGGCGAGCTCCACCCGTGCATTATCACCTGCGCGCATAACCATATACGGGGTGGGATCTGTCAAATGCGCCAAAATACAGACAACACCAGTCACAACAGGAGACCCCATGAAAGCCGACAACATCCTTGCCACCATTGGCCACACGCCCCACGTGCGCATCAACCGCCTGTTCGGTGCAGGTGCCAATGTGTGGATCAAGTCCGAGCGCAGCAACCCCGGCGGTTCGGTGAAAGACCGTATCGCCTTGGCCATGATCGAAGATGCAGAAAAATCTGGCGCTTTGAAGCCTGGTGGCACCATCATCGAGCCGACATCGGGCAACACCGGCATTGGCCTGGCCATGGTCGCCGCCGTCAAGGGCTACAAACTGGTCTTGGTCATGCCCGACAGCATGAGCATCGAGCGACGCCGCCTGATGCTGGCGTATGGCGCCAGCTTCGATTTGACACCCCGTGAAAAAGGTATGAAGGGCGCGATCGCCCGCGCCCAAGAACTGGTGGCGCAAACCCCCGGCGCTTGGATGCCGCAGCAGTTTGAAAACCCCGCCAACATCGAGGTGCATGTGCGCACCACAGCGCAAGAAATCTTGGCCGACTTTCCCCAAGGCATTGACGCCCTCATCACCGGCGTGGGCACCGGTGGCCATTTGACCGGCACGGCGCGGGTGTTGAAAGCCAAATTCCCGAACCTCAAGGTCTATGCGGTAGAACCCACAGCATCGCCCGTCATCTCCGGCGGTGCACCCGCGCCGCACCCGATCCAAGGCATTGGCGCAGGCTTCATTCCGATGAACCTGGACACCACGCTGCTGGACGGCGTGATCCAGGTGGAGGCTGAGGACGCCCGCGAATACGCGCGGCGCTCGGCGCGTGAAGAAGGGATCTTGGTGGGTATTTCTTCGGGCGCCACCTTAGCCGCGATTGCGCAAAAGCTGCCTGAGTTGCCTGCTGGCGCCACGGTGCTGGGCTTCAACTACGACACCGGCGAGCGCTATTTGTCGGTCGAAGGTTTTTTGCCCACCCCCTGAAACCTGCGCTGCGGGCTGACCGCACCCCGCACCCCGCATCCCGCATCCCGCATCCCGGATAATGAAGGCCTCTGCTTGATAACCACAAGCCTGCGAGGCCCCATGATCCGAATTTCAGAACTCAAACTGCCGTTGACGGCCTTGCCCGTGCAAGTGCGCCGCGCCGCCGATGCGCCGCATGAAACCGACGACGACCGCACCCCACCACCCCATCCGCAAGCCGCCTTGCGCCTACTCGCCGCGCAGGCTCTGTGCATTGCGGACTCAGACATCTCATCGCTGCAAGTTTTCAAACGCAGCTTTGACGCGCGCAAGGCGGATATCTTGGCGGTCTTCATCGTCGATGTGCAGCTGCCATCTCCAGCGCAAGAAGCCGCGCTACTGGCCCAACACGCAGGACACCCGCACATCCAGCCCACACCCAACATGCAGTGGCAGCCGCCCTGCCATGCGCCTGAAGGCTTTGGCTTGCGCGAGGGCGAACGCCCGGTGGTGGTCGGCTTTGGGCCTTGCGGCATGTTTGCCGCTTTGGTGTTGGCACAAATGGGCTACAAGCCCATCGTTTTGGAGCGCGGCACCACGGTCAGGCAGCGCACCAAAGACACCTGGGGCTTGTGGCGCAAAAAAGTGCTGAATGCCGAAAGCAATGTGCAGTTTGGCGAAGGCGGTGCCGGCACGTTTTCCGACGGCAAGCTCTACAGCCAGATCAAAGACCCCCGCCATCTGGGCCGCAAAGTGATGCACGAGTTTGTGCAAGCGGGCGCACCGGCCGAGATTTTGTACGCCGCGCATCCGCACATTGGCACCTTCAAACTGGTCAAGGTGGTGGAGCATTTGCGCGCGCAAATCATCGCCCTGGGCGGTGAGATCCGCTTTCAACAACGCGTCACCGATGTGCACATCAGCGAGAGCGCGCAAGGCCGCCAACTGACCGGTTTGCAAGTGCTGGATGTGCGCAGTGGCGAAAGCCATGTACTGCCCACGCGTCACGCCGTTTTGGCGCTGGGTCACAGTGCGCGCGACACTTTTGCCATGCTGCATGCCCGTGGCGTGTTCATGCAGGCCAAGGCGTTTTCGATTGGCGTGCGCATCGAGCATCCGCAAAGCGTGATTGACCAGGCGCGTTGGGGCCGACACGCAGGCCACCCCCTCTTGGGCGCGGCCGACTACAAACTGGTGCACCACGCCCGCAATGGCCGAGCGGTGTACAGCTTTTGCATGTGCCCCGGTGGCACCGTGGTGGCGGCCACCAGCGAAGCGGGCCGCGTGGTCACCAATGGCATGAGCCAGTACTCGCGCAACGAGCGCAACGCCAACGCCGGCATGGTGGTGGGCATTGAGCCGAGCGACTTTCCACGGGAAACCGCAGCCTGGATCGACGCCTTTGGCGAAGCGCCCGGTTCAGCATTGGCCAAAGAAGCCGCGCAACTGGCCGCGCTGCAACCGCCGCAAGCGCACCCCTTGGCCGGCATCGTGCTGCAAAGGCAACTGGAATCGTTGGCGTTTCAAGTCGGCGGTGAAAACTACGAAGCCCCCGGCCAACTGGTGGGTGACTTTGTGGCGCAGCGCCCTTCCACCCAGCTGGGCAGCGTGCTGCCGTCTTACAAACCCGGGATCAAGCTGGGCGACTTGGCCCAGGTGCTGCCGGCCTACGCGATCGAGGCCATGCGCGAAGCGCTGCCGGTGTTTGGTCGCAAGATCAAAGGCTTTG
The DNA here is from genome assembly GCA_947448325.1 of Comamonadaceae bacterium. Lineage (GTDB taxonomy): Bacteria > Pseudomonadota > Gammaproteobacteria > Burkholderiales > Burkholderiaceae_C > Limnohabitans_A. Next base: position 5,955 of record CANFMK010000038.1, on the reverse strand, counting down.
ACATGCCCGACGCGGTGATGACCGGTGTGGAAACACGCACCTCCTCACCGCTGAAAATCAGCCGCGGCAACAACTACCAAAGCCTGAACACCCAAGGCCTGTACCCCGCAGGCGAAGGCGCCAGCTACGCCGGCGGCATTTTGTCAGCGGGGGTGGACGGCATCAAGGTGGGTGAGGCTTTGGCCCAAGCCTTGAGCGCGCAACGCACTTCGGTTTAAGACTTCGCGCCGGCACGCCACTGCGTATGGAACTTGCCCGGTTGGTCCAGCCGCTGGTAGGTGTGCGCGCCAAAATAATCGCGCTGCGCTTGCAGCAAATTGGCCGGTAAGCGCGCGCTGCGATAGGCATCGTAGTAACTGAGCGCACTCATGAAGGCGGGCACGGCCACGCCGCGCAGGGCGGCCATGGCCACCATCTCGCGCAAGGCTTGCTGGCAGCTGGCCATGACGCGGGCAAAGTGGGGGGCCACCAGCAAGTTCGCCAAGGTCTTGTCTTCGCTGAACGCTTGGCGAATGTCTTGCAACACCTGCGCGCGAATGATGCAACCCGCGCGCCACACCGAGGCCACCTGGGCCATGGGCAATTGCCATTGGTGCTCACGATCAGCTGCTTGAAGCAAGGCAAAGCCCTGGGCATACGCGCAAATTTTGGCGGCCAGCAAGGCTTTTTGTAACTGGCCCAGCACCTCCGTGCGGTCGGGCACAGCTTGCGTCAAAGGCCCCACCAGCACTTGGGCTGCGGCCACCCGCTCGGCCTTGAGCGCACTCATGGTGCGGGCAAACACGGCGTCAGCGATGGTGGGCGCGCTCACACCCATGTCCAGCGCCACCTGGCTGGTCCACTTGCCGGTGCCTTTTTGCTCGGCCGTGTCCAAGATCACATCCACCAAAGCCTGACCGGAGTCGGGGTCGGTCTGCGCCAAGATGTCAGCGGTGATGTCGATCAAATAACCACCCAGCTCGCCCGCATTCCATTGCCGAAACACCGCACTCATCTCCAGCGCAGTCATGCCCCAGTCTTTCATCAACGCATAAGCCTCGCAAATCATCTGCATGTCGGCATATTCAATGCCGTTGTGCACCATCTTGACAAAGTGGCCCGCGCCGCCCGGCCCCATCCATTCGCAGCAGGGCTGGCCATCGTCGGCCTTGGCGGCAATGGCTTGCAAAAAAGGCCGCACCAGCGGCCAGGCTTGCACAGAGCCGCCCGGCATCAAAGCGGGGCCGCGCAAAGCGCCCTCCTCACCACCGCTCACGCCCGAGCCCACATACAAAATGCCCGAGCCTTGCAGCGACTGAATGCGCCTGTGGGTGTCCGTGAACAAGGTGTTGCCGCCGTCAATCACCACATCCCCCGCCGAGAGCAAGGGACGCAATGAGGCCAGCACGGCGTCGACCGGTGCGCCCGCAGGCACCATCAGCCAAACTCGGCGCGGCACACTCAATCTGGCGACCAAGTCCTCCAAAGACTCGGCCGCTTGGGCCCGCAAACCCTTTGTGCGTTGTGCAAAGCTGCTGCACTTGGTCGCATCCAGATCAAAACCCATCACCGCAAAGCCATTGCGCTCCAAATTCAACGCCAGGTTTTCACCCATCACGCCCAGGCCCACCAGGCCGATATCCATCGCTTGCATCAACTCATGTCCTCATGCGGAAGAAACCGCAGCCAGCATGGTACCGCGACATTTGGGCGCGCCACAGCGACAGGCGTACTGCGCTTTCAGTGCCTCGGTCATCGGCTCGTCACTGAACAGGTCGTAGTCAAAAGTGAGCTCTTCGCCCTTCCAAATGCGGCGCAAGGCATGAATGAAAATTCGCCCTTTGCGCTCTTGGGGCTCGCAATTGGGGCGGCACGAATGGTTGATCCAGCGGGCGGCATTGCCCCCGTGCAAACCGTCGATCACATGGGCATCGTCCAGGTGAAAGTAAAAAGTGTGATTCGGGTTGTGCGGATCGTGCGGGTGGCGACGGATCGCCTCGGACATGGTGATGACTTCGCCCACGTATTCAATGATCAACTCCCCCGCCGCAAATTCACTCAGTGCGAACACCCCTGTGCCATGCACGTCTGAGCGACGGGTTTCAAAACGCGCACTCACTTGACCATGGCGCCGTAGACCAAATCTTGGATTTGTTCGCGGTAGTACTTGCGCAAGTCACCCGGGGCCGCCGTGCCAAAAACCACCACCAGTTTTTCTTTCGGGTCGACAAAGAAACCCGTGCCATACGCACCGTTCCAGCTGTATTCACCCGCATTGCCCGGCACCGCGGCCAAGCCCGGCTCCATGCGCACAGCCACGCCCAACCCAAAGCCGTATCCATCGCGGTGCGGCTCCACATTGGCGACGCGGTTGTCGATGGTGCGTGTCAGGTGGTTGCTGGTCATGAGCTGCACCATCTGCGGGCTCAGTACCCGCTTGCCATTGAACTCGCCACCATTGGCCAGCATCTGACCAAAACGCAAGTAGTCGGGTACGGTGCCCAACGAACATCCGCCGCCACACTCGAAGGTGGTGGCATTGTCAAGGACTTCTATTTTTTGAGGTTTGCCGTCCAAGGGGTTGAGTTTGAACGGATGGGCTTGCCGCACTTGCTTGGCCGGGGCCACATGAAAGCCGGTATCGCTCATGCCCAAGGGGGCCCAGATCGCGTCACGCAAATACGCATCCAAACTCTGACCTGAGACTTTTTCAAGCACCGCGCCCAGCATCTCAAACGAGGTGCTGTATTCAAACACCGTCCCGGGCTGGTAGACCAAACTCAAACCGCTGATGCGCTGCACAAATGCGGCACTGCCTTTCATGCTCGGCAACTCGCCCCCCGCAGGGTAAGGTGCCAGCGCAGCGCCACTGGTGTCAGGCCGACCCCCATAGGTCAACCCGGAGGTGTGGCGCATCAAGTCTTGGATGGTCATGCCGCGCTTGGGAGCTTCGAGCGCCACCGAGCCGTCCGGCTTTTTCACCGCCACTTTCATCTGGCCCACTTCAGGGTAATGGTCGGCCACTTTGCCAAACAAGGGCAGCTTGCCTTGCTGCGTCAGCGCCAGCGCACCCACGGCCACCATGGGTTTGGTCATGGACGCCAAGGCAAAAATCGAATCGATTTGCATGGGCGATTGCGTGGCAGGATCGCGCACGCCATGGGCTTTGAGGTAGACCAATTTGCCATCGCGCAAAATGCCCACCACCGCACCGGGCAGCCGCTTTTGCGCCATTTCGCTCGCCAAGAAGCGATCGATGTTGCGCAGACCTTCCTCCGAAAATCCGGCCGTTTTGGGACTGACCACGTTGAAGGGCAAGTCGGCTGGTTTGTTGACGAATTCTTGCGCATGGGCGCCAGCCATCAGACAAGCACTGGCCAGCAGAGCCAGCGAGGTGAATGGGGATTTCAACATAGGAACAATTTTCGGATTCATGGGTTTCAAGGGGCTTTGCGCGGCGCGGACTGAATCAGAGCGCCCACTTCGTTCTTCCACCACTTGGCCTGGCCGGTCGTGCCGTGGCCAGCGGTTTGCTCACTGCCAGGAATCAACAGCAAACGCGCGTTGGGGATTTGAGGCAGCACTTTTTCCATCACCCCCAACTCCGGCGGATTGCGCTCATCGTCAGCCGAGTTGATGGCCAGCACAGTGGCTTTGATTTTGCCGATCTGCGCCAAGGGATCATAGTCGCGTGACGCATCCCATTGGTATAAGTTGTCATTGGCATCGGCTTTGATCGGCGTGTTCAAGCGTTGGTTGAGCAATTGATCGGCTTTTTCGCGCGTCGGGGCCAAGCGCTGCAAGCCTTGGTTGCCGCCACTGGTGCCGGTGGCGTAGAAAGTGGAGGCCCATTGCAAGCTGCGCGGCTGCTGGGTGTAGTTGCCGTTCATCCATTCCAGGTCGTTGCGGATGGCGTCGATGATCAGGCGGCGCATCATCCAGTTGCGCCCGGACATGGCGCTGGGCAGCGAGGCCATGGGCACGGCAATGTCCATGAAATCAGGGTAGTGCATGCTCCACAGCCAGGTGTGCATGCCGCCCATGGAGTTACCCAAGATCATGCGCACATGCTTGATTTTCAGACCCTCGGTCAGCAAACGGTACTGGGCCAGGACCATGTCGTCGTAGTTGTAACGCGGGAACGCCGCGCGCAGGCCGTCAGACGGTTTGCTCGAGCCGCCCATACCGAGGGCATCGGGCAAGATGATGAAGTATTTGCTGGCATCCAGGGGCTGCCCAGCGCCAAACAGTTCGCCGCCGAATGCCGGATTGAGCATGCCGGCGCCCGTGCCTGCGGTACCGTGCAAGATGACCACCGCATCGTTGGACGGATGGCCCAAGGTGGTGTAGCCCAGTTTGACCTCGGGCAGGACCTGTCCGGTGTGGAATCGGAAATCTTTCGCGGTCCAGACGCCGGTTTGGGGTGCAGGCTGCGCCAGTGCAGCCAGACTGCTCAGCAGGCCCAGAGCCATCAAAGCCCATTTTTCTAATTTCAGCATCGTCGGGTCTCCAAATATTGAGGCCGTCACTCACTGTTTCGGTGCGGCTTGACCGATTCTGGGCTGCGCGGCCACGCGCCCTTGTCACCAAAGCGGCTCTTGCAGGCGCGTCATCGCTGCGGTACAACTGAGGCCTTTGCTGAGGGTTCAATTCCGTCTTTTGCGTTAATGGGTCATGACCACTGGTCATAATGACGGTCATGCCTGCCTTTTCTTTTGAAGCCCTCCAAGCCGATGGCGCTACCCGCAAAGGGGTGATGGAGGCCGACAGCCTCAAGTCGGCCCGCACCCAGTTGCGAGCGCAGCAATTGGTGCCCTTGAATGTGGCCATTTTGGCGGTCGACACCCCCCAACATCAAATTCCGTGGTGGCAGCGCTCTATCGGCTCTGGACGGGCTTTCAGTGCAGCGGCACTCAGCGTATGGACACGTCAGTTGGCAGGTCTCGTCAGCAGCGGTCTGCCGCTGGAGCGGGCCTTGGCGGCGCTGAGCGAAGAAGCAGGCGTTGACAGCCAACGTGACCTGGTGGCCAGCATCCGCGCGGAAGTGAACGCCGGCTCGAGCCTGGCGCGCGCGCTGGGCTTGCACCCACGTGAGTTCTCCCCCATCTACATCGCCGTGATCGGTGCCGGTGAACAAGGCGGCCACCTGAGTCAGGTGCTGGAGCAGCTGGCGGACGACTTGGAGGACCAGCAAAATCTGAAGGCCAAATTGATAGGTGCCTCCCTGTACCCGGCCATCGTCTCTGTGGTCGCTTTGGCGATTGTGATTTTCTTGGTGACCTCGGTGGTGCCGCAGGTGGCCGGCGTGTTTGCCGGCAGCAAGCACGCGTTGCCTTGGCTGACCCGCGCCATGCTGGCCGTCAGCGACGTGGTGCGACAGCACGGCTGGCTCATCCTTTTCGGCGCATTGCTGGCCACGGCCGCTTTGCGCATGGCTTTGCGGCAAGAGGCTTTCAGATTGCGTTTTGATGCGGCTTGGCTGCGCTTGCCACTGATCGGTCGATTGGCCACCGGCTACAACGCCGCCCGCTTTGCCGGCACCTTGGGCATGCTGGCCAGCGCAGGGGTCCCGATTTTGAAAGCGTTGCACACTGCGGCCGAAACCTTGTCCAACCAAGCCATGCGCGCCGATGCGCTGGAGGCATTGGTGCTGGTGCGCGAAGGCGCGCCGCTGGCCATGGCTTTGTCGCAAAAGAAACGCTTTCCCGGCCTGCTGCCCATGTTTGCCCGCTTGGGTGAGCAAACCGGCCAGTTGCCTGTGATGCTGCAACGTGCGGGCAAGCAACTGTCCAGCGAAGTGCAACGCCGGGCTTTGGCGCTGGCCACCATTTTGGAGCCGCTCTTGATTGTGGCCATGGGCGGCGTGGTGATGGTGATGGTGCTGGCTGTTTTGATGCCCATCATCGAGCTCAATCAATGGGTCAAATAATGCGAGGCGATCGATGAGCGCAACACTCGAAGGTCAGTTGGTGGTGG
>CANFMK010000037.1 GCA_947448325.1 Comamonadaceae bacterium | reverse complement strand
GGCAAAAAGACCGCAAGCACCATCGCGCTGACCAAGGCGCGCGGGGCTGATGCGGGACGCGGACTGTCAACCTGCGCTGTGTCTTCCAGCAAACGCCCCAGCAATTCGTGACGAGCGCTCTCATAGTCGGTCGGCGACAGAACGCCTTGCGCATGTTCTTGCTCGAGGTCTTTCAATTGCTGGCGATACACCTGCTGATTGGCCTGAGTCAAGTTGGGGCTGTCCGTCATACGTGTGCGCAACAAACTCCACATCAAAACCAGCACCACCCCTGCGGTGAGCGCTAAGGCCAACGCCATAAATACAAAATTGGAATTCACGCAGACTCTCCGTCTTTGAGCTGTTGCTCTGCTTTTTGAAGTTCTTCAGCGGTCCACGTCGAAGCCGCAGCCAGTGTCTGGCGCTGCCGTAAATAGACTGCAGCGCCGGCCACAGCAGCGATCAGCAAAGCAAAAGGGCCAAACCACAAAGCCCAGGTGACCGGCTTGACCGCAGGGCGGTACAGCACAAAGTCGCCATACCGGGCAATCAAAAACTCTTTGATTTCAGTATCTGATTTGTTTTGCCGGATCAGGCCACGCACCTCTTCTCTCAAATCGTTTGCCAACTCCGCATGGGATGAGGCCAAGGATTCGTTTTGGCAAACCAAGCAGCGCAGCTCTTCTGAGATGTGAATCATGCGCGCTTCGACCACCGGGTCTTGTGCGTTGGGGGTGGCCTCCAAAGCCCTCGCCGAGCCACTGCAAAGGGCCAGCACCAAGGGCAAGGCGAGCCACACACGCTCAAGGGCGGCGCCTGTATTGGAAAAACCAAGATTGAACTTCATAGCGGACTCAGGTATTTTTCAATTGACTGACCAAAGGCAATATTTTTTGCGTCAACACTTCGGGCGTCATCACTCCGATCAATTTGTAGCGAATCACCCCTTGTTGATCGATGACATAGGTTTCAGGAACCCCATACACACCGTAGTCAATACCGACCCGGCCATCCAAATCCAGCACGGTGACCACATAGGGATTGCCACGCGTACGCAACCATTTTTCACTGCGTTGGCGCGCCAAATCACGCTTGGCCTCAGGCGTCATTTTCGCGCCCGGCGGTTCGTCTTGCGGCTGAACTTCTTTGTAGCTCAAGCCCACGATGGGCAGCTTGTTGTCTTTGGAAAATTGCACCAACAAGGGATGCTCTTCGCGACAGGCCACACACCAAGTGGCCCAGACATTGAGCATCCACACCTGACCGCGCATGTCTTGGGGGCCAAATTGCTGCTCGTTATCGGCCAAGGTGAACAGCTTGAATTCAGGCGCGGGTTTGCCCACCAATGGGGAAGGGATCTCTCGCGGATCGCGTTGCAAGCCAATGGCCAGAAAGATCACCAAGCCGAAAAACAAGGCCAGAGGAATTAAAAACTTTTTCATCACAGGATCTCACAGTGCTTCGCGTCGGGCCGCAGCACGGCGATAGCGTTTATCCAGCGCCGCCACCAAGCCGCCCAGGACCATCAACAATCCGCCCGCCCACAACCAGGAAATAAATGGCTTGTCGTAAAAATGCAGATTCCATTGCGGCGCTTGGGTTTGGGGGTTGGGCTCTGCGGCTTCACCCAGGGCCACATACAAGTCGCGTTTCCAATCGCTGTCAATCGCCGCTTCGGTCATGGGCATGGCCGAAGAAAAATAGCGGCGCTTTTCAGGCTGCATTTGCGCAATCACCTTTTGATCCTGCTTCACGTCCAAAGTGGCACGAAGCGCTTTGTAATTGGGGCCATCGACCCCTTGCACGTCTTTCAGCTGGAAAGTGACACTGCGCAAAGTGACCGTATCCCCAATGCCCATGCGCACATCGCGCTCCATTTCATACCCCTTGACCAAGGTGATGCCCAACACCACAACAGCCATACCCAAGTGGGCCAAATGCATGCCCCAGTAAGACCATGGCACGCGACCCGGCTTTTGCAAGCGGTCCACGATGTGTTGCACAGATCCACCGACAATCCAAGCGCCTATCAACAAGCCCAGCGAAATGGCGGGCGTCCAATCGCCTTGGCCTTGCATTTGCAGCCATGCAGGCACGGCACACGCAAACAGCAAAGCACCCAAAGCGACTGCGCGCAAACGGCGCAGCAAGACTGGCCACTGCGCATCTTTCCAGGAAGACCAGACGCCAGGCACGATCAGCAATAAGGCTGGCGTGAGCAAAGGGACAAACACGGTATTGAAATAGGGCGCGCCCACTGACAATTTGCCTAAATTCAGTGCGTCGATCACCAAGGGGTAAATGGTGCCCAGCAGCACTGCGGCTGTGGCCACCACCAACAGCACGCTGTTGGCCAACAAGAACGACTCGCGCGAGACCAAGCCGATGCGCCCCCCCAGCGTCACCTTGGGTGCGCGCCAGGCAAACAGCGTCAGTGAACTGCCGACCACGGTGGCCAAGAAAATCAGCACAAACACGCCTCGCTTAGGATCTGACGCAAAGGCGTGCACCGAGGTCAAGACCCCTGAGCGAACCAAGAACGTGCCCAGCAAGGACAGCGAAAATGCACCGATGGCCAAGAGGACCGTCCAGGCTTTGAAGCCCCCCCTTTTTTCAGTGACCATCAAGGCATGAATCAGTGCCGTGCCAAACAGCCAAGGCATGAGTGAAGCGTTTTCGACCGGGTCCCAAAACCACCAGCCGCCCCAGCCCAACTCGCTGTAAGCCCACCATGAGCCCAAGCCGATGCCAAAGGTTAAAAACACCCAGGCAATCAAAGTCCATGGGCGTGACCAGCGCGCCCATGCGGCATCCAATCGACCCGACAGCAACGCGGCAATCGCAAATGCGAAAGCCACTGAAAAACCCACATAGCCCATGTAAAGCATGGGCGGGTGAATGATCAAACCGGGGTCTTGCAACAAAGGGTTCAGGTCTCGCCCATCCGCAGCGGCGGGTATCAAACGCTCAAACGGGTTGGAGGTCGTCAAAATGAAGGCTATGAAGCCCGTCGATATCAAACCCAGCACGCCCAGCACGCGGGCCGACATGGCCAATGGCAGCGAGCGCGAGAACATCGCCACCGATACCGACCACAGCGACAACAAGAAGGCCCACAGCAGCAATGAGCCTTCATGCCCGCCCCATACAGCGGCCAAGCGGTACTGTATGGGCAGCATGGAATTGGAATGTTGGCTCACATAGAGCACCGAAAAATCGTTGGCTGCAAATGAAAGCGCCAGCGCCACGAAAGACAAGAACACCAAGCCAAATTGCAGCGCGGCCGCGGGTTTGGCCATGGCTTGCCAAGCCGTGCGTTCGATGGCAGCACCGGCCAAAGGCATCACGCCTTGCGCCAGAGCCACCCAAAATGCCAAGATCAGGGCGTAATGCCCAAGTTCGGGAATCATTCAGATCTCTTTCAGATGAATCAAAGTCATGGCTTGACAGTCTCAGCCGCTTTGCGCGCCGCTGCTTGGTCCATGGCGTGTTTGGCTTCGGGGGGCATGTAGTTTTCATCGTGCTTGGCCAGGACTTCACTGGCCACAAATTCACCTTGATCATTCAGCCGACCTTGCGCCACCACGCCCCGGCCTTCCTTGAACAAATCGGGCAACATGCCGCGGTAATGCACCTTCACTTCTTGATTCGTGTCGGTCACCACAAAGCGTCCGTTTTCCGAATCGCGAACCACACTGCCTTCTTTCACCATACCGCCCACGCGAAATGCCGTACCGCGAGGCGCTTCACCCTGAGCCACCTGGGTGGGCGTGAAAAAAAACACCAAATTGCTGCGAAAGGCGTTGAGGATCAGCGTGGCGGCAGCCCCTAGCACCAGCAAGCCCAGCACAATGATGATGAAACGCTTGTGCCGGGATTTCATGCGGGCAAGTCCAAGGTGTCTGTTTGCGCCTCTTGCATCAGGCGCAGTTGCTGCAAAGTTTTTTGGCGTTCATACCTGACTTGGGCGACTTCGATGGCCATGAACAATGCGGTCACGCCAAAGCTGCCCCAAACATAGTCGCCATAGCCCCCCATGGCCCAAAATTCACTCACACTGTTCCAAATCATGCGGCTGTCTCCTTCGCGCTCAACAGTTCAGTCACCCAATGGGTATGGCGTTCACGCTCCAAAATCAGGGTGCGCACCCGGTACAGGGCCACGGCAATCGCGTACATCCAAAAAGACAGCGCCATCAACAGCATGGCGCTCAGCATGGTTTGAGCCATGCTCGAGCCTTGCGTCACCGACACAGAAGCGCCCTGGTGCAAGGTATTCCACCAACGCACCGAAAAATAAATGATGGGCACATTGATGGCGCCGACCAAGGCCAATAAGCCCCCGGCTTTGTCGCTGCGGCGAGGGTCTTCAATCGCCGAGGTCAAGCCCATGAAGCCCAAATACAAAAAGAACAAAATCAACTCGGAGGTCAAGCGCGCGTCCCACACCCACCAAGCCCCCCACATGGGTTTGCCCCAGAGCGCACCCGTCCACAAGGACAAAAAGGCAAACAGCGCCCCTGTGGGCGCCAAGGCGCGACTCATCATGCCGGACAGCCGCGTGTTGAAAGTCAAGCCCAGCAGCGCCCAAAAGGCCATGGCCAGATAAATCACCATCGACATCCAAGAAGCCGGTACATGCACAAAAATGATCCGGTAGGCCTGCCCTTGCTGAAAATCAACAGGGGCCACGAACAAGCCCAACCACAAACCCCAGGCACCCAACAGGGTGGCGAACACCGCAAGGACCGGCCAGAGTCGGCCAGCCAAGCCGTAAAAGGCCTGTGGCGAGGCGTAACGAAACCAGAAGTTGGGTTGCGAAGTCATGACAGTCTCAATGTTATTCAAGGGCAATGCGCAGCGCCACCGCACATGCCCAAGGCGTGAACAGCGCGGCGACGAGCAGCATAGCCAACAAAATCGACAAATGCGCTGAGGCGCCCAAACCCGCCGTATGCGCTTGCACGGCGCCTGCGCCAAACACCAGCGCGGGGATGTACAGTGGCAAAACAAGCAGCGACAACAGCACGTCGGCACCGCGCACCCCAAGGGTTAAAGCTGCCCCCACCGAGCCGATCAAAGACAGCAAGGGCGTACCCAACAACAGCGAGGCCATGAGCACCGCGATCGCATCGGGTGGCAAATCAAATTGCAATGCCAAAACCGGGGCCAACAGCACCAAGGGCAAACCCGAAAGCAACCAGTGCGCCAAAATTTTGACGGCCACCAGACCGGGCAAAGACGCGCTCGACAACACCATCTGCTCCAGTGTGCCGTCTTGGTGATCGGCCGCAAACAGGCGCCCCAATGCAAGGATGCTGGCCAACAGAGCGCCTACCCACAAAATACCGGGCGCTATCAAGCGCAGCGTGCCCATCTCAGGGCCAATGCCCAACGGGAAAAGAGAAGCCACGACCACGAAGAAAAACATGGCTGTCAACACTTCGTTCTTGCGGCGCAAGGCCAGGGCCAAATCTCGCCGCAGCACGGCCATATAGGGGTTCATGCCTGCAACCTGTAGCTTGTGTGCTGGGCGCTGCCCAGCTGCAAAGCTTGGTGACTGGTCACCAAAGCCATACCGCCCGCCGCCAAGTGCGATTGCAAAAGTTCGCACACCTGGGTTTGTGCCGACAGGTCCAAGGCCACCAAAGGTTCGTCCAAAATCCACAATGCGGCGCGACTGGCCAATAAGCGTGCCAAAGCAGCACGCCGTTTTTGGCCTTGCGACAAGACCCTGACCGGCAGATGCGCGCGACCTTTCAAGCCCAGCTGCACCAAAGCGGCCAGGGCATTCGCATCGCTGAGGGGGCGGCCCGCGATGGCCGCCTCGTAGTGCAAATTCTCCAGTGCCGTCAAATCTTCTTTCAAAGCCAGCTGATGCCCCAAGTACATCCGGGCTGCACGGAAGGCTTCACTGGTTTGGATGGGAACACCCTCCCACTCGACTTGGCCACTCGCGGCCGGCGACAGACCGCTGACGATGCGCAACAAGCTGGTCTTGCCCACGCCGTTGTCCCCTTCAATGTGGACACAGCAGCCCGATTTCAAGGTGAGGTGAACACCGGAAAACAGTTGCCGATCACCTCGGCTGCAAGAAAGATCTGACACGCTCAACATAAGACTCAGATCATGACCGCCTATTGGTTCTCTGTGTTGACGCAAGTCAAAAAAAACCCGGCAAATGCCGGGTTTTGTGGTGTGAACCCTTATTCATCCGGCTCTTCGTACTCTTTGGGCAATTGGTGCGCAATGCCTTTGTGGCAGTCGATACAGGTTTTACCCTCTTCTTTGGCCTTCATGTGTTTTTTGTAAGGCGTTTGTTTTTGCAACTCAGCACTCATGGCATCGAAATTGTGACAATTGCGGCATTCACGCGAATTGCTTTCCTTCATGCGGGCCCACTCATGGGTTGCCAGCTTCATCCGCTTGGCCTCGAACTTCTCAGGGGTATCAATGGAACCGGTGATCTTGCCCCACACCTCAAAGCTGGCTTGTGACTTGCGAATCATCTTGTGCACCCAATCTTTGGGCACATGGCAATCCGAGCAAATGGCGCGCACGCCAGTTCGGTTGCTGTAGTGGATGGTCTCTTTGTACTCCTTGTAAACGTTGTCACGCATCTCGTGACAAGTGATACAAAACTCCAAGGTGTTGGTCATTTCCATGCCGGTGTTAAAGCCACCCCAGAAAATGATGCCGGTCACAAATGAAACGGATGAAATGGCCAAGATCGAATATTTAGCGCTGGGTTTTCTCAATGCGTTCCACAGTCGCTTGAAAAATCCGTGTTGCTCGTTAGACATGGACGGGCTTTTTTTAAAAATCATTGATTGCTTGCTGATCAGAAGGTGTGCACCAAAGTGGCTGCAATCGCATTCACGTTGTAGTTAGGCGCTTGTTGGTTGGTGGGCATCAAGCCAGAGGGAGAAGAACCGTATTGGTAGCCGTTGTAGTAGTAGTCCGAGCTGCTCAGGCGTTGGTACACATAGCGCAAGACGACTTTGGTCTTTTTGTCGACCAAGTAAGCCCCGGTCAATTTCAACTGCGAGGTTTTGCTCTTGATGTCCGTCAGCTGACCACAAGACAGAATGGAAGCAGCAGAACAAGTCAAGCCACCCGTGGTGGCGCCTGCGTAATTGAGCACCGTGGCATACACCCCTTTACCCACAGAGTGAGATGCATCGGCCGACAGATCGACTTTGCCGCCCATGAGCCCGACTTGCTTGACGCCCACACCCAGGGTGAGATCTTCGTCAGACAATTGGTTGCTCCAGGTGGCAGTAGACGGGCTGGACAAGCCTGTTGCAGAGGCCGCAGCAGTCGTTGTGGAATAGCGTTGCACATTGGTCATGTCGCGCTGACGGTGCTGCTCTGTGGCGTAGGCATACAAAGAGCCGCTGTCGCTGTAACTGTAAGCAGCGTCTAAATTCAAGCTCCAACTGTTGCCGTTTTGCACACCGTAGGTGCTGCCATATTTGTCGTAGGTGTATCGACCGCCCAGAGTCAGTTGCAATTGCTCTGTGGCTTGTACATTCACACTGCTTTTGACCGCATGCTGAATCCGACTGCCATCAAAGAAAGGTGAAAATCCATAATAGTCACCAGCGTTCTGGCCACGGATCGTCGTGTTTCCAGATGCAGGCACTGGCCCTGGAACCGTGCCGTTTTGACTGATCATGGCTGCAATGGCGAAGGGATCGTTGCTGGTGGTTCGGTCGCTGTAGCCATAGCCCAGTTTGAAATCCACATCCTCATTGACCTTCACACGGTAACTGGTATCCAAACGTTCATCGCGACTGGATTTGGCCACCACACAGTTGGTCCCAGCAGGGTAATAACCTAAAGTGCCCGGTGTAGTCACTGTGCCCACGGCATAGCTGTTGCACCAACGATTCAAATCTTCATGCACATAGCCCGCATGGAAGACTTGGCCTGCTTTGATTTTGTAATCGCCGGCCACTTCAACTTGCGTCTTTTTCGTACTCAACGGTGTATTAGGGTAGTTGGCAATGTTGTTATTGCCAATCGCGTTGAAGTTGTACAAATTGGAAGCGGTTTGATTGTCGCGTTCGTCATATTTAAAACCACCGGTCAACGTCAACTTCGAGGTGGTTTGATCGATCACCTTCAGATCGGCATGCGTATTGACCACTTTGCCATTGAGCGAAGTCACAGGCATAGCGGTCACCATCATGCCCGTCTCCGGTGCTACAAAATTCGCGTTTTGCGTGTTCTGCGCATACGACAAATTACCCACCAATTTGGTCTTGGGTGCCAGGGTGTAGCCGCCGGAAAGATTCAACTGATTGAAGTCGTTATTGGGCGCCGTCGACATGACTTGCATCGGCAAGGCACCGCCGCTGGGCAAGGTGCCAGAATAGGCTTGGAAATTGACACGGTCATAGTCGTTGCGGAAGAAAGAGCCGAAATAGCCCAAACTCAAATGCGATTGATCGCCCTTCCAATGCATGGCCAAATTGACAGTGTCGGTTTTGTAGTTGGTTGGCATGGGCAGTATGGACACCACTTCACCATTGACCACTGAACCGCCTGCGGCGGCTGCGCCAAAGCCCATCAATTTGGCACCCGATTGGTCCAGATGGTTGAAGTCGAAGCTCAAACTCAAGCGGGAGTTGATGGTCATGCCCGCATTCAGCGTTGTGTTTTTGCGGGTGGTGGCGATGTCCATATTCTGGAAAGCGGCCAATTGCCCAGGCGTCAATACGTTGGTTCCTGGCGCCCCCGTACCCGTTGTGGTGACCAGCCCGAAACCTGTGGGCAAGGTGTACAGGTTGCCGCCCATCGTGCCCTGATACGGCGTCTGGTACCCGTTGGACAGGTTGTGACGCAGTTCGTCGTAATTGAGCCCCAGTGACCATTCACCTTGCTCGCTGGTCGTCGCATTCAGGGACCGTGAGGTCAGGCCCAGGTCGTTGGCTTTGATCGACCAGCGCTGGGTGCCACCGTTTTCACGGTCACTGTAAGCGCGGCCACCACGCACATCTAAATTGCCAACCATCGAACTGCCAGCTTGGTTCAAGCCGGTGTATTCGCCAAATTTGGCGGCATCGCGAGAGACATGGACCACACCGATTTCGACGGTATTGGTCGGTTGCGTGAGTGCAGTGACTTCGTCGTCTTCAGCGTAAACCGACTGACTCATCAGCGCCATGGCCACGGCCAGCGCCACAGGGGTGAGTCGCAGAGAGATTTGACTTGTTTTCATATGCTTCTCCAATTTTGGACATCAGCGTTGTAAATAGCCGCCAGCGGGGCTGTTGCTGCCGTGAACTTGGCTGTGGCAATTGGTGCAAGCACGGCCCACCAAGTTTTTGCTCGGGAATTGCGCCACATTGGAGGCATTGCGTGCAGCCAATCCCCCTTGGAAACCTGCTGCATTCACGCCGGCGGGCGTGCCACTGGCATGGGTGCCGTCATGGCACTCTTGGCACAAGAAGGGAGCGCGAGATTTCAACAACGGTGCGATGTTGGAGCCGTGCGGTGTGTGGCAGTTGGCGCAGTCTTCTGTCACGGGCTGGTGCTCAAACAAGAAGGGGCCGCGTTTTTCAGCATGGCATTGGTAGCAGGTCTCAGTCACCGTGTTCTTTTTCAAGAGTTTCGGACCGGTCGAACCGTGGGGGTTGTGGCAATCGGCGCAGGCCACTTTGCCTTCTTCCAGCGGGTGATGTGAGATTTTTTTGCTGTCTGCACGCTGCTCTTTGTGGCAGGTGTAGCACACCTCAGTTTGTGTCTTTTTGTTCAACACTTTGTCGCTCGGACGGTGCACTTGGTGGCAGTCGTTACAAGCAACGCCACTGGTCTGATGCTTGCCACCGTCCCAGTTATTGCGCTTGGCGTCTTTGTGGCAGGTCAGGCATTGACCTGCGCGCTCATGGTCTTCAGACTGTTTGAACGCGCCTTTTTTGAACACCACATCTGGCGCTGCGCGGCCCTTCACATTGGAGTCACCCTTGACGTGCTTGTCGCTGGTGCCGTGACACGATTGGCAGGTCGGGGTGCGGGCATCGCCGCGCACACCGTGCTTGGTTTGGTACAGGGACAGCACGGGCGCGGTTTCGGATTCATCGTGGCACTTGGTACACACCGCATCTTTTTTCAACGCCTCTTGAGCCACCACCGCCTTTGGGCTGGCGCCGGTCAAGTCTGGCAATTTGGCGTCTGCGGCCATGGCCCCAGCAGGGGCCATCAAAGAAGCCAACACCATCATGCTGGCCAGGATTTGGAAGATGCGTTTCATGTGAAGTCTCACTGTGAAGGTTCGGTCAATCGATGGCGCTTATTGCGCCAAGATCCACTGCACCAAATTTTTGATTTGCGCCATGTCTTTGGGAGGTGAGGTTTTCACAATCTTGTGTTCTTCCTCGTGACCATCTGGGAATTTGGCTTTTTCGCCCGATGTGATGTGCTCGATCAAATGGGCTTCGGCCGTGGCCTTGCCTTTGTACTTTTCAGCCACTTTTTTGTAGGCTGGGCCGTCTTTGTCTTTTTCAATGGCGTGGCATTTGAGACAGTTGTTTTGCTTGGCCAAAGCGCGCGCCGCTTCTTCGTCCACCGCGTGCGCAGCAGGCACCATGAGCATCCAGGATGCGCTGATCAACAGAGCGCTTGAGATCATTTTCAAACTGTGTGTCATCTTCATCACCTTGTCTTTAAACCATTGAAATTGGTTAAATTGATATAACCAACGACTTGAGATGATTTTGTGACTTTGCTTCTGTCGGCGCTATCAGAAGACGATGAAAATGGGCGTAGGAAAATTCCTACTCAGACTCAGAATGCGCCTACCGACCGAGGTCCTCGATCAGGTGATGCTCAATCGCGTAGCGCACCAATTCAACCTGCGAGCTCATGCCCATCTTGATCAAGATGTGGGATTTATGCGTGCTGACGGTTTTGATGCTCAAAGACAGTTCTGCGGCAATCTCGGTCAGGGAAATGCCGTGCAAGATCCGGCTGAACACCTCGTATTCCCGATCGGACAGCAAGGTGTGTGGCAAGGCCTGGCTGTTGGGTGAAATGTCGGTGGCCAGCAATTCCGCCACTTTGGGGCTGATGTAGGTGCCCCCACCAGCCACTTTGCGCATCGCGGGCAAAATCAAATCACTGTCCCCTTCTTTGGACAAATAGCCTGAAGCACCGGCCCGCAAGGCACGCACCGCAAATTGCTCTTCTTGGTGCATGCTGAAAATCAAGATGGGCAATTGAGGCCGCTCTGTCTTGAGCAGTTTGATCAGCTCCAAGCCATGGCGTCCCGGCATCGACAAATCGAGAATCAGCAAGTCCCAATCGCGCCGCTTGACCTGCTCTATCACCGCGTGGCCGTTGCTGGCTTCACCGGCCACAACCAGATCAGGGGTATCGGCCAGTATTTTTTTCAAACCATCACGGATGATGGCGTGGTCGTCGGCCACCAGAACTTCGTAGCTCATGTCGACTCTCCTGTGAATACAGCCGACTCCAACGGCAACAGCACCGAAATAGACACCCCCTGTCCGGGTGCACTGACCATGCGAAAGTCACCCCCCATAGCGACCGCTCTTTCACGCATGCTGACCAAGCCGATACCCGGCGACTTGGCTTGGACATCGAAGCCCACGCCGTTGTCCTGCACCTGCAGTTTCAACGCGTCGGCATCCGCCGTCAGGCTGATGTTCATATGGGTGGCACGGGCATGGCGGACCGCGTTTGTCATGGACTCTTGCGCAATCCGAAACAAAGCTGTGGCCAATGCATCGTGTCGCACCATCGAGGCGGCAGGCAAGTCCAGCTCGATGCTCAGCCCGCTGCGCTTGGTCACCTCCCGCGCTTGCCAAGCGATGGCCTCTCCCAAACCCAGGTCGTCCAAAATCAAGGGCCGCAGTTCGGTAGAAATGCGCCGCACCGAAGCAATGGTTTCGTCCAGCAAATGCCGCATCTCATCGACCTTGTTCGGGTCTGCCTCTCGACCTTCTTTGAGACGACTGCCCAACCAGGACAAGTCCAGCTTCAGCCCCGTGAGTTTTTGCCCCAATTCGTCGTGCAATTCACGCGCAATGCGCGAGCGTTCCTGTTCGCGCACATCTTGCAAAGCATTGGACAGCTCTCTCAACTGCAAATTCATTTTGCGCAACTCGGCTTCGTTGCGTCGATGTTCAGACACATCCCGCAACACCGCCGTCATTTGTACCTTGCCGCCAATCAGGGTTTTTGAAATCGTGGATTCGATGGGAAACTCCACGCCGTCCGAGCGAATGCCGACAATCTCCAATTGCGGTGCCATGGTCCTTGATAATCCTGCGGAGTGGTTGAACTGGCCCACATGTGCACCATGCTGAGGTCGCATGCGCTGTGGCATCAGCAAAGATAGAGGTTTGCCCAAAGTGTCATGCGCATTGCGTACAAACATGCGCTCGGCTGCAGGATTGAAGAGCACGATTTTTTGCTCTGCATCGATTGCCACGATCGCGTCCATGACCGAGTCCACCGTGTGTTGGTAACGGTCTGTCGCCTCGCTCAGTTCCACCGATAAACGCTCTTCGCGCCATAACTCCCCCAACAAAGAGGCGGCCACAATCACGATGAACAAAGTGACCAAACCTGCGCCCAAACCAATGCGAACGGCAGTTTCTCGCCAAGATGCCAAAGACAAGACCTCGTCGTTGGTCACAGACACGAGCAAAGGGAATGTTTTCAAGCGACCGATCGCCAAAACCTCTTGAGAGCCATCGCCGCTGCTGTGCGTGATCAATTTCACACCTTGTTCAGCGGTGGGCAAGGATTCATGGTTGAGTTCAGGCGCTAAGCTGGCCATCATGTGTTCACGGTGCGGCAAGCTGGCTAACAAGGTGCCATCCGACAGGTACAAGGCGATGGGCCGTGCAACGTCCATCATCAGATTGCTGAAGGACTGCTCCAAACGGCTCAAGTCGAATGCCGCCACCACCACGCCCCGGAACTGCCCGGCAGGATCATTCAATCGGCGCGACAAATACAAAGTCCAGGAGCCATTCAAACGGTTGTGCACCGGCTTGTCGATGAACAGTCCCTGAGCGACTCCATCCCGCAATTGCCTGAAATAGGCGCGGTCCTCCACGGAAATGGCGGCGACCTCACCTTGGCGTGAGCTGTTGACCACCTTGCCCTCATGGTTGACCAGAAACAATGTGTGGGTTTGCGGCCCGCCCGATACCCGCGAGGCCAGCAGCAGATGGATCGCCGAACTGTCCAGCGACACCGATCGACCAAAAGGGGTTTGCAATCGTTCTTGCAAACCGAGCAACACCGCATCGGTGCTTTCCAGGCTTTGTTGGGTTTGTGTCATGAACATCTTGGTCAGGCTCACGGTCTCAGCGCGGGAATGGGCCAGTTCCCGTCCGCGCAAATCCCACAAGAAAAGCGACACCGAGCCGGCGATCGCGATCACCGCCAAGAGGGCCAGGGCCACCACCGCATACACAGGACGTACATTGACACGCATCAAATGATTTTGCGGCTTGAAAGCGCTGTGTACCCCTTTTGTCTGGCTGCAAACAGCACTTTGGCCGACCTATTTGCGACTCTTTTGATCTAAACCAAACTTTCAGCCCCCTGCGAACTCAGGTCAAAACGGCGACAGGCCTTGCACCCTCGCCTGACTAAACTGAAATTTCCAAATGAAAAAAAAGGACAAGTCATGCAACTGACGTTGAACGGAAAACGGGCTTTGGTCACCGGGGGTAGCCGCGGCATCGGACTGGCGATTGCGCGCGCTTTTGCGCAGGCTGGCGCGGACGTGGCCATTTGTGCGCGTGACCCAGGCCCTTTGGCGCAGGCACAAGCCATGCTGCGCGGCACAGGCAGAAACATCAGCGCGCACGTCTGTGATGTTTCTCAAGCGCAAGAAGTGAGCGATTGGGTTGCGCAAGCCCAGGCCGATTTGGGTGGCGTGGATATTTTGGTCAACAACGCTTCAGGCTTCGGTCGCACCGACGATGAAGCCGGTTGGGCCACCAGTTTGAGCGTTGATTTGATGGCCTCGGTGCGCGCCAGCCAGGCGGTGATGCCGCAATTTTTAAAGCAAGGCAGCGGCAATATCATTCACATTGCCTCCATCTCTGGGCTCAAAGCCAGCGTGCGAACACCGCCCTACGGTGCAGTGAAAGCCGCCATCATGGAATACGCGCAAACCCAAGCTTTGACGCATGCCGCCCACCATATTCGGGTCAATTGCATTGCACCCGGCTCGATCTTTTTTGAAGGCGGCACCTGGGACGTGGTGCAAAAGAACAATCCGCAACTTTATGAGCGGATCTTGGCCAGCATTCCTTCAGGGCGTTTTGGCACCCCCGAAGAAGTGGCCAACGTGGCCTTATTTTTGGCGAGTGACTGTGCTTCCTGGGTCACGGGTCAAACTTGGACTGTCGACGGCGGGCAAGCCCTCAACTGAGGCGGCGTAGCGGGCTTTGAGCGTGGGCATGCGGCTGAAGATTTCAGCCCACTCGAAATCAAAAGGCATACCGATCCACTCGCCGGTGTGTTTGAGTTCGTCGTTGCACAATTTGATGGCATCGCGGCTCTGGTCCACCAGCGTCAGTTCGGTTTCTTCCAAGGTTTCGCGGGATGTTTGATTCAGGTCCGCCTCTAATAAAACCAAACGGTCCTGGTGTGCTGCACGCTCCGTTCGAATCGTATTGGGTGAACGTGCCGTCATCTGCGGTTGTAACTGCCCCACACGATGCGTGATGTCTCGCAAGCTTTGCTGGGTTTGAAAATAAAACACCAGTAATCCTGCCATTAAAAAAAACAGCAAAAAGATTACGAAAACCGAAAATATAGTCATAACTGAGAGCTCCTACACCCCATTGGGCACCAGACTGAATGCTAAACCCGAAAAGCAGGCCCCACAAGACTTACCGACTCATGCCCATCTCAGGTGACACCCCGGGTCAACAACTGAAGCTAAACTGCACTTTAATTTCTCTTTGATCACCTTCACGCCTTTGGAGACAGCCTTGGTTTCTTCCACACTCAAATTCGGTAGCGGACAAGCAGTAGAACGCGTTGAAGATGCGCAATTGCTACAAGGCGAGGGCCAGTACACCAACGATGTGAACTTGCCCGGGCAAACGCGTTTGTGCTTTGTGCGCTCCCCCTACCCCCATGCACGGATTGTGTCGGTGGACACTTCCGCCGCGCTGGCCATGCCCGGAGTGCGGCTCATTCTGACGGGCCCTCAGCTCAAAGCTGCAGGCGTCAAACCCATGCCGCGCGCGGTCAACTTCAAGCGCGCCGATGGTTCGCCCCTGGCCTCGCCTGACCGCTACATTTTGGCCGCCGAGCGCGCCCGTTATGTGGGTGAAGCGGTCGCTGCCGTGGTGGCCGACACCGAACAGCAAGCCCGTGACGCGGCCGAAGCCGTGGTCGTCGACTACCAAGATTTGCCGCACGCCGTCACTTTGCATGACGCCTTGGCGGACAACGCTCCCTTGATCACCGACAGCCCCGACAACCGCGTGGCTGAAACCCGCTACGGCAACGTCGAAGCTGCGGCCCAGGCTTTTGCCCAGGCCGCACACGTGGTGCAACTGGACATCACCAACCAACGCTTGGTGGCTTTGACGATTGAGCCGCGAAGCGTGTTGGCCTACCCCGACGCTGGCCGCCTGACGGTGCGCATCAGCAGCCAAATGCCCACAGGTGTGCGCGGCATGGTTTCAGATATCTTGGGCTTGAAACCCGACGATGTGCGCGTGATCGTGGGCGATGTGGGCGGTGGCTTTGGCATGAAAACCGGTGCCTATCCCGAAGACGTGGTCACGGCCTATTGCGCCCACCAGCTGCAACGTCCGGTGCGCTGGATTGCCGATCGCAGCGAAGACTTTTTGACCAGCGCACATGGCCGCGACATTGAAAGCCAGGCCGCGTTGGCGCTGGATGCGCACGGCAAGATATTGGCGCTGCGGGTGCACTCCAAAGCCAACGTGGGCGCGTACCCCGGCATGACCGGTTTGGCCATTCAGTTGCTGATTGGCCCTTGGGTGCAAAGCAGCGTCTACGACATACAAACGATTGACTACCACTTCACCGGGGTCATGACCAACACCGCTTGCACCGGCGCTTACCGCGGGGCAGGCCGCCCTGAAGCGATCTACAACATGGAACGCTTGATGGACGAAGCGGCGCGCCAAAGCGGCATCGACCGCATTGCCTTGCGCCGTCAAAACTTTGTTCAACCTGCGCAGATGCCCTACACCAACCCCATGGGCCAGGTGTACGACACCGGCGCCTTCGAGTCCATCATGGACCAAGGTCTGGCGCTGGCGAAATGGGACAGTTTTGCCGAGCGCGCAGCGGCTTCCCAAGCCCAAGGCCTGTGGCGCGGCCTGGGCATCGCCACCTTCTTGGAGTGGACCGGCGGCAATGCCCTGGAAGAAAACGTGCATGTGCAAGTGCTGGCCGATGGCGTGATCGAAGTGTTCACGGCCGTCAACGCCATGGGCCAAGGCATTGCGACGTCGCTGGCGCAATTGGTGGTCGATGTGTTTGATGTGCCCCTGTCGCAAGTGCGTGTGGTCATGGGCGATACCGACCGCGGCAACGGGTTTGGCAGCGCGGGATCGCGCTCGCTGTTCACCGGCGGCTCGGCAGTCAGCGTGGGCTCCAGCCAAACCTTGGACAAGGCCCGCGAATTGGCCAGCCAAGCCTTGGAAGCTTCGGCGCAAGACTTGGTTTATGAAACCGGTCAGTTCAAAGTGGCGGGCACCGATCTGCACATCAGTCTGGCCGAGTTGGCGCGCCGCCAGCCCGATCAGCGCATTGAAATGCGCTCCACCACCGCAGCCAAAGGCCCGACTTGGCCCAATGGCTGCCACATTTGCGAAGTCGAAGTGGACCCTCAAACGGGCGAGACCCGCTTAGCGTCCTATGTGTCGGTCAACGATGTGGGCCGGGTCATCAACCCCATGATCGTGCGCGGCCAGCTCGATGGTGGCGCCGTGCAAGGCTTGGGCCAAGCCCTGCTGGAGCAGGTGGTGTATGACCCTGAAAGTGGTCAATTGCTGACCGGCAGCTTGATGGACTATGCCGTGCCGCATGCGGACATCATGCCCGCCATGTTTGAAACCCAGATGGACGAGCGCATTCCCTGCAAGAACAACGTCTTGGGCGTCAAAGGCGTAGGCGAATTGGGCACCATTGGGGCTACACCCGCCTTGGTCAATGCTGTGGCCGATGCCTTGGCTCGCCATGGCCACGCCCAAACCGCCCCGCGCCTGCAAATGCCCCTCACTCCTTACCGTCTATGGGGCCAACTGCAAAATTGACGCTATACTTACCTTTATAGTGTCTAGTATGAATGGCCATCCCACCCCAGCAACCAACTTATGAAGAAAAACCGCACCCCACTGGCCGAAGCTTATTTCCGCTTTTTGCAATTGGCCAGGACATTCCAGGCTGACACCTCCGAGGCAGCCATGGATGCCAACGAGCGGGCTTTGCTGGAAGCTGTGGCCCTGCGTTGGTTCGAGGATGAGCCGATGACCGTGCGCGAAGCGATTGCGATGGAACGGCTGGGGTCCCCCGCCACTTTGCACAAGCGCATCACCCGGCTGCGCCAAAAAGACATGTTGGTGGCTTTCAACCAAGAAGGTGATCGCCGCGCCAAATACCTGATTCCCTCGGAAAAAACACTGAAAATGTTTGCCGTGTTAGGCGGTAACATGCAAAAAGTACAACAGCCGGCTATAGCGCAGTGAAGCAAAAAGCCACCGCAAGGTGGCTTTTTTTCTGGTCATCAACCAAGTGCAAGGTGGGCTCAGCTCTCAGCCAAAAACAGCGACTGCAAATCGCTGAGAAAATCAAAGCCCAAATCGGTCGGCCACACACGCGCAAAGTCGCGTGCAATCAAACCTTTTTGTTCTGCCAGCTTTAAACCCTGCTGCAAGCTGGTCAGGGCCAAACCGGTGCGCTCGGTGTAATCACTCAAATTGAAGCCGTCTTTCAGACGCAGCGCGTTGAGCATGAACTCAAACGGCAACTCACTGCGCGCCACATCCTCGCTGCGCGTCACGGGCAAGCCTTTGCGTGCCTGCGCCATGTACAGCTGAGGCTCTCGAAAGCGCACTTGTCGCACCACCCGGTGGGCAAATGTGAGCTTGCTGTGCGCACCAGCGCCAATGCCCAGGTAGTCGCCAAATTGCCAGTAATTCAGGTTGTGCCAACACTGTTGATCGGCTTTGGCATAGGCCGAGACTTCGTACCGCGCCAGCCCTTGGGTCGCCGTCATCTCGGTGATGCGGTCCATCATGGCGTAAGCGGTATCGTCTTCAGGCAACTGCGGGGGCTGGTTGGCAAATACCGTGTTGGGCTCGATCGTCAGGTGGTAAATGGAGATGTGGGGTGGCTGAAATGACAGCGCCGTGTGCACATCCTGCTCCAAGTCTTGCAAGCTTTGGCCAGGCAAGGCGTACATGATGTCCAGGTTGAAAGTGTCAAATGCCTGAGCTGCCTCGGCCACTGCCGCCCGCGCCTGCGCGCCATCGTGCACCCGGCCCAAGGCTTGCAAATGCGTGTCATTGAAACTTTGCACGCCTATCGACAAACGGGTCACCCCGGCCGCGCGAAAGGCTTTGAATCGGTCTTTCTCGAAAGTGCCCGGATTGGCTTCCATGGTGATTTCGCAGTCCGCCTCGAGGCGCAGGCGCGCACGCAGGCCGCTGATCAAGTTGTCAATCGCGCGCGGCGAAAACAGACTGGGCGTGCCGCCCCCTAAAAAAATGCTGTGCACCGAACGCCCCCAAATCAAGGGCAAACTGGCTTCCAAGTCGGCCATCAAGGCATCGATGTAGGCCTGCTCAGGCAGTTCTGCTGATGCGGCGCCGCGCCATTCGTGGGAGTTGAAATCGCAGTACGGGCATTTCTTCAAACACCAAGGCAAATGCACATACAAGGACAGCGGCGGCAAACTGGCGAACTGCAATACACCGGGGCGCATGGCGTGCATGACGTCCAGCGCCTGGGCGGATGCGGACATCTCGGCCTCAGGACGAATGGGGATCATGCCAACCAACGCTCCCGCATCAGGGTCAGCATGATCTGGGCCGCAGCACCGCGGTGGCTGTTGGCGTTTTTCACCTCGGTGGGCAATTGGGCAAAGGTTTGGCCAAAAGCAGGCAACCACAGCACCGGATCAAAACCAAAGCCGTTGTGACCCATTCTTTCTTGTGTGATGTCGCAGACCACGCGGCCCACGGCGATCAGCGGCTCGGGGTCTTGTGCCGAACGCACCGCCACCAAAGTGCTGACCATGGCGGCGCGGCGATTAGAGACGCCCTGCATTTGTTCGAGCAAAGCTGTCACGTTGTTATCGTCGCCTTTGGGATAACCAAAACGTGTCGCGTAGAACGCCGTGTCCACACCGGGTTGACCGCCAAAGGCGTCCACACACAGCCCAGCATCATCGGCCAAAGCGGGCAGGCCACTGGCCTCAGAGGCGTGACGGGCTTTGGACAAGGCGTTTTCCACAAAAGTGTGAAACGGCTCTGGCGCCTCACCAATGCCCAAGTCCCCTTGCCGAAGCAGTTGCACATTCAGGGGCGCGAACATGGCTTGCAACTCGGCCAGCTTGCCCGCGTTATTGGACGCTAAAACAATTCGCATGTTTCAAGCCAAAGCTTGGTTTTGCAGCGTGATCAACTCGCCAATGCCTTTGTCCGCCAAGGCCAGCAGGCTGTCCATTTCGGCGCGGGTAAAAGCCACGCCTTCGGCCGTGCCCTGCACTTCGACAAAGTGACCAGCGCCGGTCATGACCACATTCATGTCGGTGTCGCAGGCCGAGTCTTCGATGTAATCCAAATCGAGCAGCGCCTGGCCGTCTTTCAAACCCACCGAAATGGCGGCCACAGGCGCGGTGATGGGTGATTGAGTCAGTTTGCCTTGCGCCATCAACCAGGTCACCGCATCTTGCGCCGCCACAAAAGCGCCAGTGATGCTGGCGGTGCGGGTGCCGCCATCGGCTTGCAGCACGTCGCAGTCGAGATGGATCGTGCGCTCACCCAGTTTTTTCAAATCAAATACCGCGCGCAATGAGCGGCCAATCAAACGCTGAATTTCTTGCGTGCGTCCGCTTTGTTTGCCGCGTGCGGCTTCGCGGTCGCTGCGGGTGTGGGTGGCGCGCGGCAGCATGCCGTATTCGGCGGTCACCCAGCCTTCGCCGCTGCCTTTTTTGTGGCCAGGCACTTTTTCTTCCACCGATGCGGTGC
>CANFMK010000036.1 GCA_947448325.1 Comamonadaceae bacterium | reverse complement strand
GGCTTGCCCGTGGGCATGCAGATCGACGGCCCATTGGGTTCAGACGCCAACTTGCTGGCGATTGGCATGGGGATTGAGGCGATTTGGGGTTCGGTCAAAGCGCCGTCGATTTAACAAGGCCTGACTGAGCGCTTGAAGGGCAGCTCCCCGTTCAGGCGACTCCGCTCAAGCGCAATTCGCGCATGTCTGTGAACACCCGCTGCGCGCCCGCTTGCAACAGCGGTTCGTGTGCGGCGGGTGGCGTGGCAGGGGCAGCATAGGCCCACACCGTGGCACCGGCGGCCACACCGGCGGTGATGCCCACGGTGGTGTCTTCGATCACCAAGCAACGCTTGGGGTCGACCAGCAAATGCGCAGCGGCGGCCAGGTACACATCGGGGTGCGGTTTGCTGCGCGGCATCTCATGGCCACTGAAAATACGGCCTTCAAAAAAATCGTACAAGCCCACTTGCTTGAGCATCATCTCGACTTTGAAACGGTCAGCGCCGGAGGCCACCGCGATGCGGCCTTGGCAATGGTCATGCAAATGCGCCACGGCCTCGTGCACGCCCTCAATGGCGGTGATGCTGGCTTGCAGTCGCACATTGCGGCGCTCAAAAAACTCCTGCAACCAGTCGTCCGTCAAGGGCTGGCCAGTATGGGCTTCAATGGTCTCGCGCTGACTTTTGACAGTGTGCCCCACAAAACGCTGCATGCATTCGGCCAGACTCATGCGCCAGCCCTGCTCTTCAAACATGTCGCGCAGCACGCCGCAGGTGAGGGACTCGCTGTCGACCAGCACGCCGTCGCAGTCAAACAAAATGGCTTCAAAGTTCATGCGGGAATGATACGGGCTTCATCTGAACTTAAAGCGCATCGCCATCGACATACAACCAGCGCCCGTCTTCGCGCACAAAGCGGCTGCGTTCGTGTTGGCGCACCGCACGTCCCGCCACACGAAAACGCGCCACAAAATCGACCTCGGCGCTATCGGGGCCTGTAATGCGATGCTGTTTGATTTCCAGGCCCAACCACTTGCCACCGGCCTCAAGCTTTAAATCGGCCGGGCGTTGGGTGGCGTGCCAGGTGGCCAGCAAGTAAGGCACATCGCCAAGCACAAATGCGCTGTAACGCGAACGCATCAGGCATTCGGCATCGGGCGCGGCGAGACCATGATGGAAAGGACCGCAACAGGCGTCTAAAGCCAGCGCTTGGCCTTTGGCCGTCTGGCGGCCACAGGGGCAAGGCGTCGCGGTCACGTTTTACAGCGCGCGCTGGATGATGATTTTTTGCACATCGCTGGTGCCTTCGTAAATCTGGCACACGCGCACATCACGGTAGATGCGCTCGAGGGGAAAGTCGCTCACGTAGCCGTAACCGCCCAGGGTCTGGATGGCAGCGGAACACACCTTCTCGGCCATTTCACTGGCAAACAGCTTGGCCATGGCGGCTTCTTTCAAGCAAGGCTTGCCCGCGTCGCGCAAGCTGGCGGCATGCCAGATCAATTGGCGCGCGGCTTCGAGTTGCGTGGCGCAGTCGGCCAAACGAAAACCCACGGCTTGGTGATTGAAGATGGTCGTGCCAAAGCTTTCGCGTTGCTTGGCATAGTCAACCGCCACTTCAAAAGCGCTGCGGGCCATACCCAGGCTTTGCGCGGCGATGCCGATGCGCCCGCCTTCCAGTCCGCCCAAGGCAATGCCATAGCCCTCACCTTCTTTGCCAATCAGGTTCTCGGCCGGGATGCGGCAGTTGTCAAAGTTGATCTGTGCGGTGTCGCTGGAATGTTGACCCAGCTTGTCCTCCAAGCGCGCCACCACATAGCCCGGGGCGCTGGTGGGCACGAGGAAAGCGCTCATGCCTTTTTTGCCCACGCCCTTGTCAGTGACGGCAATCACAATGGCCACGTCGCCATTTTGGCCACTGGTGATGAATTGCTTAACCCCGTTGATCACGTAGCTGTCGCCGTCTTTCACAGCCGTCGTCCGCAGTGACGACGCATCGCTGCCCACATGCGGCTCAGTCAGGCAGAACGCGCCCAGCATGTGGCCGCGCGCCAGCGGTTCGAGCCACTGCTTCTTTTGTTGCGCGTTGCCAAACTTCATCAAGATGGCATTCACAGGGCAGTTGGTCACGCTGATCACGGTGCTGGTGCCGCCATCACCGGCGGCGATCTCTTCGAGCACCAGCGCCAGCGTCACATAGTCCAGCCCCGCACCGCCCAGTTCTTCGGGCACGCAGATGCCATAAGCGCCCAATTCGGCCAGGCCCTTGTGCACGTCTTTCGGGAAGTGGTGCTTCTTGTCCCACTCGGCCGCATGCGGCCAGAGTTCGCGTTGGGCAAAATCACGCACCGCGTCGCGGATCATTTCTTGGTCGGGGGTCAGCAGCATAGATGTCTTTCGGGATCAGCTCACCACGGCAGCGGCGTGCCGTCGTGGTTCAAAAATGCGCCGCGGTCTTCGGCGCGCGGCTGTGTGCGGATGCGCTCCAGCGTCTGGCGCAAACTGCTTGCGCTTTGCTCGGGCGTGAGAGGTGCCTGTGGGCCACCCATTTCGGTCTGCACCCAGCCGGGGTGTAACGCTACGCAAGAAATTTCAGGAAAATCGTGCTGAGCACATCGGATGTACATATTCAATGCCACCTTGCTCATTCGATACAGCGCCGCCATGCTGGTTTGTGTAAGTGCCAGACTGCCAAAATGGCTGCTGATGGCGGCAAATACGCCCTTTGACTCCATCAACATGGGTGCAATCTGCGGCAACACCATCATCGGACCCATGGCATTGGTATGCATTAAGAAGTCGAATTTTTCACGTGTCGGGGGCGAAGCGGTGGTCTCTCGATCACCCACGCCCGCCACATAAATAGCCAAGTCAATCTTTTCGCCATCGAGTTGCCAGGACAGCCCTGAGTTGCTGGCCGGATCGGCCACATCCAATCGCAGCGTTTCGGCGCCCAAGGCTTTGAGCTTCGCCAAACCTTCATCGTTGCGGGCGGTACCGATCACGCGCCAGCCCTCTTCAAGATACTGACGCGCCAACTCCAAGCCGATGCCGCGCGATGCGCCGATAAGAAGGACTGTGGTCATGGTGTTGTGTTTTGCGTAGGAGCGACGCCCTCGTCGCGATGTTTTGTAGGAGCCGCGCCCTCGCGGCGATGTGTTGTTTGGGGCTTGCGCCCATCGCGACGAGGGCGTCGCTCCTACATCTGATGCGTTAGACCAGTTCCAGCGCCACGGCCGTGCCTTCGCCGCCGCCGATGCACAATGTGGCCAGGCCTTTTTTCAAACCGCGCGCTTTCAGCGCATGGATCAAGGTGACCATGATGCGCGCGCCTGACGCGCCAATGGGGTGGCCCAGCGCGCAAGCGCCGCCATGGACGTTGACCTTGTCATGCGGCACGTTGAGTTCTTTCATCAACGCCATAGGCACCACGGCAAAGGCTTCGTTGACTTCCCACAGGTCAACGTCTTCGACTTTCCAGCCCGCTTTGGCCAAGGCTTTTTGCGTTGCGCCCACCGGGGCGGTGGCAAACCATTCAGGTTCTTGCGCATGGGTGGCGTGGCTGACGATGCGGGCCAGCGGCTTGCAGCCCAGCTTGGCCGCCGTGCTCTCGCGCATCAACACCATGGCGGCCGCGCCATCGTTGATGGAGGAGGAGCTGGCGGCGGTGATGGTGCCGTCTTTCTTGAAGGCGGGTTTCAAGCTGCTGATTTTGTCGAGCTTGACTTTGCCCGGGCCTTCGTCGATGGACACCACGCGCTCGCCGCTGCGGTCTTTCACCGTGACCGGGGTGATCTCGGCGGCAAACGCGCCGGACTCGGTGGCGGCTTTGGCACGCTGCACGCTGGTGGTGGCAAAGTGGTCTTGCTCGGCGCGGGTGAAGCTGTATTTGGCGGCGCAGTCTTCGCCAAAGGTACCCATGCTGCGGCCGGCTTCGTAGGCGTCTTCCAGGCCGTCGAGCATCATGTGGTCGTAAATTTTGTCGTGGCCCATGCGGTAACCGCCACGGCCTTTGAGCATCAAATAAGGTGCATTGGTCATGCTTTCCATGCCACCGGCGACCAGCACGTCGTGCGTGCCTGCCACCAGCATGTCGTGTGCAAACATGGCCGCGCGCATGCCCGAGCCGCACATTTTGGACAGGGTGACGGCGCCAGCACTCTTGGGCAAGCCCCCTTTGAAGCCCGCTTGCCGGGCCGGGGCCTGGCCTTGACCGGCCATCAAACAGTTGCCAAACAGCACCTCGGTGACCAGCTCAGGGCTGATGCCTGCGCGATCGACAGCGGCGCGAATGGCTGCACCACCCAAGTCATGCGCTGCCAATGGGGAAAAGTCGCCTTGAAAACTGCCCATGGGGGTGCGGGCCGCGCTGACGATGACGATCGGATCTGACATGCAAATTCTCCAGTTCAATAAAGTGTTCGGCGAGCTTGAGAAGACTCAGCCGCGGGGATAACGTTTGAAGGCGCGGCGAAACACGTTCACCACTTCGTGTGCGCCAGTCATGCTGACCTCCAGGTCTTTGACCAAGCCGTCTTCCAGGCCATAAATCCAACCATGGACGGTGACTTTTTGGCCTCGGCTCCAGGCGTCTTGCATGACGTTGGACAGGGCCACATTGCCCACTTGCTCAATCACATTCATCTCGCACATGACCGATTCCAATTCGCCTTGCGGCAAATGGTTCAAGCGCTGGCGGTGGCGCAAGCGCACATCTTGCACATGGCGCAGCCAGTTGTCAGCCAGGCCCACACGGGTGCCGCGCGTGGCCGCCAGCACACCGCCGCAGCCGTAATGCCCCACCACCATGATGTGCTCCACCTTGAGGGCGTCGACCGCGTACTGGATCACCGACAAAGCGTTCAAGTCTGAATGCACCACCACATTGGCCACATTGCGGTGCACGAACACCTCGCCCGGGTCCAGCCCGGTGATCTGGTTGGCGGGAACGCGGCTGTCGGAACAGCCGATCCACAAATACTTGGGATTTTGTTGGTTCGCCAAGCGACTGAAATACGCCGGATTCTCTTGCTGCATGCGCGCAGCCCAGGCCCGGTTGTTGTCAAAAAGGTGCTGAAGTGAAGTGCTCATGGTGCCATTGTCGCCCTAGCGTAAAAACCTCAGCAGGTTTCGGAAAACAACTCGCGCCCAATCAACATGCGGCGAATCTCACTGGTACCAGCGCCAATCTCGTACAACTTGGCGTCTCGCCACAGGCGACCGAGCGGGTATTCGTTGATGTAGCCATTGCCGCCGAAAATTTGCACGCCTTCGCCGGCCATCCAAGTGGCTTTTTCGGCGGTCCACAAAATCACCGAGGCGCAGTCTTTGCGCACCTGGCGCACATGCTCGGTACCCAGCAAATCCAGGTTTTTCGCCACGGTGTATGCAAATGAGCGCCCGGCTTGCAGCACGGTGTACATGTCGGCCACTTTGCCTTGGATGAGTTGGAACTCGCCAATGCTCTGGCCAAACTGCTTGCGATCGTGAATGTACGGAATCACGTTGTCCATCACCGCTTGCATGATGCCCAGAGGGCCGCCGGTGAGCACAGCGCGCTCGTAATCGAGGCCACTCATCAGCACCTTGGCGCCGTTGTTCAAGCCGCCCAGGATATTTTCAGCAGGCACTTCCACGTTGTTGAACACCAATTCACCGGTGTGGCTGCCGCGCATGCCCAGTTTGTCGAGTTTTTGCGCGATGCTGAAACCCTTCATGCCCTTTTCGATCAAGAAGGCGGTGACGCCACGCGCGCCCAGCTCGGGTTCGCTCTTGGCATAGACCACCAAGGTGTCGGCATCCGGCCCGTTGGTGATCCACATTTTGTTGCCGTTCAAGAGGTAGTAGCCGCCTTTGTCTTCAGCCTTGAGCTTCATGCTCAACACGTCCGAGCCCGCACCGGGCTCACTCATGGCCAAAGCGCCCACATGCTCGCCGCTGATCAACTTGGGCAGGTATTTGGCGCGCTGCTCAGGCGTGCCGTTGCGCTTGATCTGGTTCACGCACAAATTGCTGTGCGCGCCATACGACAGGCCCACTGAGGCGCTGGCGCGGGAGATTTCTTCCATGGCAATCATGTGCGCCAGATAGCCCATGTTGGCGCCGCCGTATTCCTCACCCACGGTGATGCCGAGCACGCCCAAGTCGCCCATCTTGCGCCACAAGTCCATGGGGAACTGGTCATTGCGATCGATCTCAGCTGCGCGTGGGGCGATCTCGGCTTGCGCAAATTCACGCACCGCATCGCGCAAAGCATCGATATCTTCGCCAAGTTGAAAATTGAGGCCAGGTAAGTTGTTCATGGGCGTTTCCTAGAATCAGGTCCTTGTTTTAATACGTTTGCGGCACAGGCGCCAGGGTTTGCTGCATCACAGCGCAAGAGGACGTTTGACCTTGCGCGTCGATGTGCACCACTTCGGCCGTCGTGACGACGATGCGTTTGCCAGCTTTGAGCACCTTGCCCGTGGCGCGCAACTCGCCACCTTGGAAGCTGCTTAAAAAATTGATTTTGTATTCCACCGTGACCACCTCCATGCCCTCGGGCATCACGGTCAAAGCGGCATAACCGCCCGCGATGTCAGCCAGCGCGCCGATGGCGCCGCCATGGAACCCGCCCTGCTGCTGGGTGACTTTGTTGCTGAAAGGCAGCGCCAACTCCACACACCCGGGCTCGACGCGCAGCAACTGAACCTGCAAGTGCTGCATCATGCCTTGACGCTGCAGGCTCTGGGCAATGCGCTGGTACAAGGCGGAGGGGGCAACAGCACTCATGGGAAGTCGGTTTGAGGAGGTGGAGCGAGAAGTCTTGACTGTAATTGACGTTTACGTAAACGTCAATCAAAATCAGTTGATCCCAGACAGTCTGACGCAAAGCTCAGCCTGGCTGTATTTACTTTTTGAGGGTCACTTTGTCGGCCCGCGCCAGCATGGCACGGGCTTCTTTTTCGTGCGTCTTGACTTCGTCAATGGTGGCTTGCAAGTCCGCCCATTGCGCCTCCAATTGCTGCCGATGCACGGCCAGCACCACCAAAAATTTCTTCAATTGCGCACCGGTGTCACGCGGGCTGTCGTACATGTCAATCAGGTCTTTCGCCTCGGTGAGCGACAAGCCCAGTCGTTTGGCACGCAGGGTGAGTTTGAGCCGCGTGCGATCGCGCGCCGAATACACACGAATGCGCCCACCCGGACCGGAGCGGACAGGCTCCAACAGCCCCATGTCTTCGTAAAAACGAATGGCGCGGGTGGTCAGATCGAACTCTTTGGACAGGTCACTGATCGAATAGGTGTTGGCCATACAGCAGACAGAAGATGACTGAAGATCGCACGCTGGCGACAGGCGCAGGGCCTGCACTGTGCCTAGAATGCACTCATATTGACGTTTACGTTAACGTCAACGATGTGTGAATGCTAACCGATGAACGCGCCAATACCAAGGACACCATGAGTTCTGCCTCGCTTGAATCCGCCCTGCACTTTCCCTTGGCCGAACAGTTGCCCGCCCCAGGGAGCGTGTTGGAAGTCGCACCCGGTCTGCTGTGGGTGCGCATGGGGCTGCCTTTTGCGCTCGACCACATCAACCTGTGGTTGGTGCGTGATGAAATGCCCGGCCCAGACGGCCCTCGCGCCGGTTGGACGATTGTGGACTGCGGCATCCACAACGAGGCCACGCATGCCGCGTGGGACCAAGTTTTTGCCACAGCCTTGCAAGGGCTGCCCGTGTTGCGGGTGCTGGTGACCCACATGCACCCCGACCACATGGGCAGCGCCCATTGGCTGTGTGAACGTTGGCAGGCCCCTTTGTGGATGAGCAGCACCGAATACCAATCCGCGCAAATGGCCACACACGGCTTGTCCAATTTCGGGGGTGATTTGACGCAGGCCTTTTTCGCCAGCCACGGCTGGTCTGACCCCAACGACATGCGCGACGTGAAGGCCCGCATGGGCTACTACAGCGGCATGGTGCCGCAAGTCCCAGCCACTTACCACCGCTTGCTGGGAGGCCAAAGTTTCACCCTGGGTGGACAGCGTTGGCGCTGCATTGCCGGCTACGGCCACTCGCCGGAGCACATGGCTTTGTACTGCGAAGCCACCGGTATTTTGATCAGCGGCGACATGGTGCTGCCCAAAATCTCCACCAATGTCAGCGTCTATGCGCAAGAGCCCGACGGCAACGCTTTGCAACAGTTCTTGACTTCGCTAGAAGCCTTTGGTGACTTGCCCGACGACACCTTGGTGCTGCCCTCGCACGGGCGCCCTTTCAAAGGCTTGCACACGCGCATTGCGCAACTGCAAGCGCACCACCAAGACCGCTTGGCCGATGTGCTGGCCGCCTGCCAAGTCAAGCCCTTGAGCGCGCACGAGAGCTTGCCGATTTTGTTCAAGCGCGAGCTCAATTTTCACCAAGCCACCTTCGCCATGGGCGAGGCCGTGGCGCATTTGCATGTGTTGTGGCACAACGGACAAGTCAAGCGGGTACTGGGCGCGGACGGCGTCTACCGCTTTGGCGCGCTCTGATCACCAGTCTGCCAGCGATTCTTGTTTCAAACGCTGGCGGCGCTCAGCGTAATCGGGCATGACCGATCGCACGGTGTCCCAAAACTGGGGGCTGTGGTTCATGACACGCAAATGCGACAACTCGTGGGCCACGACATAGTCGATCTCGGCCAGACTCAGATGGATCAGGCGCCAATTGAGCCGAATCGCGCCATCACCTCGCGCACTGCCCCAGCGCGTCCCGGCATTGGACAGGCTGAGCTTTTTCCATTGCACGCCCAGCAGGGGCGCAAAGTGGTTCAGTCGCGCCTCAAACAGGCTACGCGCTTGGCGCATCAACCACGCTTGAACACAATCGCGGATTTGCGCTTCGTTCGCGTGCGCCGAAATCCCAACGTGCAAGGCCTGCGCCAGCCCAGATGGGTCTTGCACAAGTTGGGCGCTGCCCTGCGCCGGGTCGATGCGCAGTTGCACGGACCGGCCCAGGTAGGGGAATGTGGTGCCATCACGCCAATCGATGCGGCTGTGTTGGTGGTGCTGGTGCCGCTCTTGGGTTTCGGTCAGCTTGCGCAAAATCCAGACACTTTTTTCATGCAAAGCCGCATCCACTTCTTTGAGTGAAACCCATTTGGGCGCGCGCACCACCAAGCCATCGGGGCCGATGCTGAAACCAATGGTTTTGCGTTTGGCGCGTGCAAAGGCATAGGCGATGTGAACACCCTGGAACACGACCGCACGATTGGCCTGCGGGTGCGCAAACTGCATCGGCCCCAAGGCTTGGGTCAAGCTTTGCGTGGGCGCGGCAGGCACTTGCAGGGGTTCGGCTTGCGGCAGTCTGGGTTCTCGCGGGGAGGGACTGGCAGGCGAGAGCGCAGGCGGTTCAGTTCCGAACAGATCCAGTACAAACTGAAACGGTGAGCGCATGGCGCACGGCTTTCAGGTGTAGGCCTCAGGGTCGAGGCGGCGCATTTCGGCCTCGATCCAAGCCTGTACTTCTTGCATCAACTCATCGGGTTCACGGCCTTCACTGGGGATGGGTTTGCCAATGGATATATCGACCACCCCCGGTTTTTTGATGAAGGCTTTGGTGGGCCAGCACTTGGCAGAAGTGACGGCAATCGGAATCACCGGCACACCGGCCTCGATGGCCAAGCGGGTGCCGCCGGTTTTGTACTGCCCCACCTGCCCGCGTGGAATGCGCGTGCCTTCTGGAAACATGATGACCCAGACGCCTTCGCTCATCAGGCGTTTGCCTTGCGTCACCACCTTGGCAAAGGCCTGCGAACGCTGGCCACGGTCAATGTGGATCATGTCCATGCGGGCCATGGCCCAGCCAAAAAAAGGCACGCTCAGCAGCTCTTTTTTGAATACATAGGCCAAGGGGTGGGGCATCAAGGTGGGCATGACGAAGGTTTCCCAGGTCGACTGGTGTTTCACCAATAACACCGCCGGGTCTTTGGCACCCAGGGGCAAATTCTCCATGCCAGTGACCCGGTTGTGAATGCCCAAAATCAAAGTGCCACTGTGCACCGCCATGCGCAGCCAACCGGCACACCACCAATAGATGCGCGTGCTGCTGGCAAAGTAAGAAAACACGACCACAAACAAGGCCCAAGGAATCACTGTGATGATCAACCACAACAGGTGGAGAACAGATCGAATCAGGTTCATGGCGTCAACTTCAAGGCGTCAGTTGGCCACAGTGGGCAAGGCCGCCGCAGCGGGAGCGACGCTCTTTCGCAACCAGTGCGTCACGAAAGCGTCCAAATCGTTGTGCATGCGCGTGTGCGCCGGAAAATCAGCTGGCAGCGATTGACCGCGCAAGCCCAGAGATTTACCCGTCAACACCAAATGGGGAAGGCAGCCGGCCGCCTGCGCCGCTTGCATGTCCGTCAAACTGTCGCCCACAAAGGGCACACTCTCTAAAGTCATACCGTAACGCTCTGCAATTTGCTCCAGCAAACCTGGCGCTGGTTTGCGGCACAGACAGCCTTCATCGGGCGCATGAGGACAATAAAAAATCGCATCGATGCGCCCGCCGACTTTGCTCAGCTGCTTGTTCATTCGCGCGTGAATGGCATTGAGCGACGCCACGTCCATCAAACCACGCCCCAAGCCGGACTGGTTGGTGGCCAGCACCACGTGGTACCCCGCGTGATTCAAACGGCCGATCGCTTCGAGCGCGCCATCGATGGGATGCCACTCTTCAGGCGAGGTGATGAACTCATCACTGTCGTGATTGAGGGTACCGTCACGGTCCAAGATCACGAGTTTCGTGCTCATGTGGCAAACCCGATCAAGCTGCCAAACGAGACAAATCGGCCACGCGGTTCATAGCCACGTGCAACGATTTGAGCAGGCCCTGCCGGTTCAAGCGCAGATCCATGGCTTCGGCGTTGACCATCACATCGTCAAAGAAGGCGTCCACGGGGCCACGCAGCGCCGCCAAGGTTTGCAGGCTGGTGGTGTAGTCGCCTGCTTCGAACTGGGCCGTCGATTCAGGCAATAACTTTTGCATGGCTGCATAAAGGTTCTTCTCAGCGTCCTCTTGCAACAGCGCCGTATTCACGTGCGCGTCCACATCACCGGCTTTTTTCAGGATGTTGCTGATGCGCTTGTTGGCTGCGGCCAGGGCTGGACTTTCAGGCAAGGCGGCGAAGGCGCGGACGGCTTGCAGACACTGACCGACTTGACCCAAACGGGTAGGTCGCAAGGCCAGGACAGCGTCCACTTCCTGTGCGCTGAAGCCTTGCTCGCGCAGGCTGCCAGAGAGTCGATCGAAGATGAAATCAAACAACAGACCAGAAGGGTCGCTGATCTTGTCGCCAAACACAGGCAGGCACAGCGCCAACAAGTCGGGCAGACTCAAAGCCAGGTCTTTCTCGATCAACATGCGAATCACACCCAAGGCGTGACGGCGCAACGCAAACGGGTCTTTGTCGCCCGTCGGCACATTGCCGATGCCAAACATGCCCACCAAGGTTTCGAGTTTGTCGGCCAGCGCCACCACCAAGCCCATGTCGTTGCTGGGCAGCTCGTCGCCGGCAAAGCGCGGGCGGTAATGGTCGCCAATGGCGTTGGCCACCGCATCGCTCAAGCCATCGTTCTTGGCATAGTAGGTGCCCATGATGCCTTGCAGCTCCGGGAACTCGCCCACCATATCGGTCAGCAAATCGGTCTTGGCCAAACGGGCCGCCAACTCGGCTTGCTGCGCCAACTCTGCACCCCCAAGCTGTTGACCAATGGCTTTGGCAATGGCGCACACCCGCGCCATGCGCTCGCCCTGGCTGCCCAACTTGTTGTGGTAGACCACTTTGGACAAGCCTTCAACGCGCGACTCCAAAGTCTTTTTGCGGTCCTGGTCAAAGAAGAATTTGGCATCCGCCAAACGCGGGCGCACCACGCGCTCATTGCCTTGAATCACAGCCGAGGCATCGTCTGGGGTGATGTTGCTCACCACCAAAAATTGGTGCGTCAGTTTGCCTGCAGCATCGAGCAGCGGAAAGTATTTTTGGTTGGCCTTCATCGTGAGGATCAGGCACTCTTGCGGCACATCGAGGAATTGTTTTTCAAATTCGCAAATCAGCACATTGGGGCGTTCGACCAAGGCTGTGACCTCATCGAGCAAGGCTTCGTCATCAATCGCACGAACACCACCACCGACTTTCGCCGCAGCGGCTTGCAATTGACGCGCGATTTCAGCGCGGCGCTCAGCGAAGCTGGCGATGACAGCGCCGTCGCGCTTAAGCACTTCGGCGTAGTGGTCGGCATGGGTCAGCACCAGCGGTGAGACCTTGGCTTCAAAACGGTGGCCTTGGGTGCTGTTGCCCGCGCTCAATCCCAGGGCCTTGACGGGCACGACTTCACTGCCGTGCAAAGCGATCAGGCTGTGCGCGGGGCGCACAAAGTTCACACTGCTCCAGCCCGGCAACTCGCAATCGGTTTCCAGTTGGTACTGCATGACTTTGGGAATCGGCAGTTTGGCCAGCGCCTCTTCCAGCGCTTTTTGCAGACCGGTATGCAAAGAGGCCCCTTGAACCAGGCTGTCGTAAAACAGGGCTTCGGTCTTGCCATCCGCAGCGCGCTTCAACGCGGCCAAGGCAGCAACCGGATCGCTCACATCAGCGCCCAGCGCTTGCAGTTTTTTCAACAAGGCGGGACTGGCATTGCCTGCCGCGTCCAGGCCGACGGTCACGGGCATCAGCTTTTGTTGCACAGCCTTGTCGGTCGCCTGCGCGGCCACACCCGTCACATGGGCGGCCAAACGACGTGGCGAGGCAAACGCGGTGACGTGCGAGTCCGCTGCGGCCAGGCCTTGGGCGCGCAGTTGCTCGACCAGGGTGTGGGCAAAGGACTCACCCAATTTCTTCAAGGCCTTGGGCGGTAGTTCTTCTACAAACAATTCAACGAGCAGGTTGTGTGTGGTCATGGTGGGCTCCCTCACGCGGCTTTCTTGGGCATTTGTGCAACCCATTCACGCGGGGCCATCGGGAAATCGAGGCGTTCGCGACTCTCAAAATAACTCTGAGCCACGCTGCGGGCCAGGTTGCGGATGCGGCCAATGTAAGCGGCGCGCTCGGTCACACTGATCGCGCCACGCGCGTCCAGCAAATTGAAGGTGTGCGCAGCCTTGAGCACCTGTTCATAGGCGGGCAGGGCCAGCTGCTGGGCAATCAGGTTTTGCGCCTGTTTTTCGTGGGCACTGAAGGCCACAAACAAAAAGTCCGCGTCCGAATGCTCAAAGTTGTAGGCCGACTGTTCCTGCTCGTTTTGCAAGTACACATCGCCATAGCTCAGGGTGTCGGTCCACTTCAGGTTGTAGACGTTGTCCACGCCCTGCAGGTACATGGCCAGGCGCTCCAGACCGTAAGTGATTTCGCCGGTGATGGGTTTGCAATCGATGCCGCCGACCTGCTGGAAGTAGGTGAATTGCGTCACTTCCATGCCGTTCAACCACACCTCCCAGCCCAGGCCCCAAGCACCGAGGGTGGGGTTTTCCCAGTCGTCTTCGACAAAGCGGATGTCGTTCTTTTTCAAGTCAAAACCCAAGGCTTCCAGTGAGCCCAGGTACAACTCCAAAATATTGCTCGGCGCAGGCTTTAAGACCACCTGGTACTGGTAGTAGTGCTGCAGGCGGTTGGGATTCTCGCCGTAGCGGCCGTCTTTGGGACGGCGGCTGGGCTGTACATAGGCCGCTTTCCAAGGCTCGGGGCCGATGGCGCGCAAGAAGGTGGCGGTGTGCGAGGTGCCTGCACCGACTTCCATGTCATAGGGTTGAAGCAAGGCACAACCCTGGGCATCCCAGTACTGCTGCAATTTAAGAATGATTTGCTGAAAGGTCAACATGAGCGAGGGCCTTGCACTTTCGAAGGCGCTTGGCCAAAAGGTAAAGAAGGGGCGACTGGCGAAGCAACATTCACGACATGCGCTGCGTCTGGCCGACAACCTGCCATTTTACGGCGCAACTGCGGGTCCGACGCGCTGCAATCGGGTGCGGGCTCGCCATGCCCATAGACAAACCAAGAGGCACACCATCCACAGTGGTTTCAAGCCCCAGCGGCCGGCCCATCCAGCGTAGGGGGTCAGGCCTGTTCGGCCTTCAAAAGTGCCATTGAGCTCACCTCGGGTCTGACGCGGCAATTGGGCCTGCACCCGGCCATGGTGGTCGATGATTGCGGTGGCGCCGGTGTTGGTCGCGCGCAGCATCGGGCGCTGCAATTCGATGGCGCGCAGGCGGGAAATGTTCAAATGCTGATCGATGGCAATGCTGTCGCCAAACCAGGCGATGTTGCTGACATTGACCAAGGCGGTTGGGGCAGCCTCTGCCTTCCACTTGGCGCTGTGAGGTGCGTCAGACACAAACACGGCAGCCAACTCTTCACCAAACAAATCTTCATAGCAAATATTCAGCGCCAGGCGCTGGTTTTGCCAGGCCACGGTGGGCTGGCGCACGGCACCCCGCTGAAAGTCACCCAGCGGAATCTGCATCAGATCCATGAACCACCGAAACAGGGGCGGTATGAATTCACCAAAGGGCACCAGATGGTGCTTGTTGTACTGGTAAGGCTGCACGAGGCCTCCGCCCAAACTCACCACCGCATTGCTGTAGCCGCTTTGCAGGCTGCCCACGGGCATGCCCACCAAGGCGAGTTGGTCAGGCTGTGCTGTAAAACGTTGGGCCAATGCACCCCAATAACCGGCGGGCAAGCTCGAGGGCAACAGGGGGATCGCGGTTTCGGGTGCCACCACCAAGGGGGCCTGGTTGTCATGCAAACGCTGCCCGTACCAATTGAGGGCTTCGTCCAGGCCTCGGCCCGGGATGAATTTTTCGTCTTGCGCGATATTGCCCTGCAACAGTCGCACAGAGGCCTGGCCCGCGCTGAGCGTCCAATCGCCACGAACTTGTTGCACCGTCCAGGGAGCCGCAAGCAAAACACCGCAGATGCCCAGCAAGCGAATGCGACTGAACCAGGTCATGGGTGTGAACATCACAGCCAAGGCCATAGCCCCTGCCGCAGCCAAGGCCCCCATGCCATAGACGCCGATCCAAGCGGCATAAGCCTGCAACCCGCTGTCTACATGCGCGTAACCGATTGCACCCCAAGGAAAACCGGTGAACCATTGCCCCCGCATGAGTTCGGCCAAAGTCCAAACAGCGCCAAAACACAAAGAGCCGCGCCACCAAAGAGCGCAGCCTGTCGCACCCCGCATGAGCAGCAACCAACAACCACAGGCGGCTGCGTAGTACAAGGCCAATGCCCCGGCCAAGAGCGCAACGGCGGCAACAGCCAATGCACTGGGCATGCCGCCGTAGACATGCATGGAGATGAACAACCACCAAAAAGTGGCGCACAGCCACCCCCAAGCAAACCACCCACCCAGGCGTGCACCGCGCAGCCACAAGCGTTGAAAGGAGGCGATCTGGTTTTGAGGGTGCGCGTGCTCAGCGAGCAACAAAGCACACAGGATGGCCATGCACAGGACCTGAAGAGCACCATGTGCGTGTCCCTGACCGTCGGCCAGCGACCAGGCTTGTCCGCCCCCAGCCAACAGGGCGCAAATCGCTTGAAACTTGCGCGAACTCAGACCTTGGCGCGCCGACTCCCACATCAGGAGGAATGCGCAGTCGCGGTGGGTGAGACTTTGAACCAGCGCACAGCACCGCCCTTGGTGTGCAGCACCACAAATTCCAAGCCGGCCAAAGAGTGCCGTTCACCCCGCTTGGGGACATGGCCCATGGCATGCGCAATCAGCCCCCCGATGGTGTCGAAATCATGGTTGGGCGCATCGTCATCCGGCGTCAAACGCACCCCAAAGGCTTCGGCCACCCGCTCGACCGCGGTATCGCCGCTGACCCGAAAGCTTTTGTCGGGCAGGCCAAAAATATCGCCCTCATCGTCCACGATGTCGAATTCGTCTTCAATCTCACCGACGATCTGCTCCAGCACATCTTCGATGGTGATCAAACCGGCGGTCCGGCCAAACTCGTCAATGACAATGGCCAAATGGTTTCGGTTGTCGCGAAATTGCCTGAGCAAATCGTTGAGGCCTTTGCTTTCTGGGACAAACACCGCCGGACGCAACAAAGCGCGTATGTTCAGCTCAGGCGCTCGCTGCAATTTGAGCAAGTCCTTGGCCATCAAGATGCCAATGATGTTTTCGCGGTCACCTTCATGCACCGGAAAGCGAGAGTGCGCGGTTTCAATGACTTGGTGCAGCAACTCATCAAACGGTGCGTCAATGGAAAGCAAGTCCATGCGCGGGGCGGCCACCATCACGTCGCCGGCGGTCATGTCGGCCATGCGGATCACGCCTTCGAGCATGAGCCGGCTTTCGTTGTTGATGATGTGGT
This sequence comes from Comamonadaceae bacterium, assembly GCA_947448325.1. Lineage (GTDB taxonomy): Bacteria > Pseudomonadota > Gammaproteobacteria > Burkholderiales > Burkholderiaceae_C > Limnohabitans_A. The sequence continues at coordinate 4,202 of CANFMK010000036.1, read as the reverse complement.
TGTCCTCAGCCTCAGCCAGGGTTTCGATCAACTCCGCCGTTGAATCGGGGCCAGGATGGATAAATTCGGCGAGTTTTTGCAAAAACGTGCGTTTGTCTTCACGTTCGGGGTGGCGCGCGGAGTGCGGGTCTGACACAGTCAATGGTTGCAGGACATGCCGTTGTGGTGAGGCCTATAGGATACTGGATCCCATCTGGTGTGGACAGAACGGTAACCCATCAAGGCTCTTGCGGCCCACGAGGATCTGGGTGCCTCGCCTCCCTGACGCCTTGTCGAATCTCTTGTAAGACCTGCAAAATGCCCCGAAATTGCTGGGCTTTGACCTTCCATTGGTAATCCACTTCGGACATTTGCGCATTGACGATTTGGTGGACCCGGCTGTCCAACGTGGCGGCTGGCAGCAGCAAATAAGCCTCAGTTTCACTGCCATCTCGCTCAACTCGGGCACCGGCATGACGGGCAATTTTCAACATGGCCGAGTTCTCACTCAAAGCATGAATGAACAAGAGATGCACGCCTTCGTTGCGGGCATGGACCACCGCATGATCAAACAGCTTGGCGCCCAAACCCTTGCCCCGACTTTGCAACAACACAGAAACCCCAAACTCTGCACAGGTAGACCACTGGGGATCGATGGAGAAAGCCAAGTGCGCCATCGCGACCAATTCGAGGCGGCGGTTGAAAACACCATAGATTTCATCGCGCACAAAATCCAGGCCCGCCACATAACGACCCACGTGCTCGTCGGTGGCGGGATAACCAAATCGAAGGTAACGGTCTGGGGGTGCCAGGTGAAGCAAGTGCTTGAGAATTTTTGGCCGATGACGCGGGCCCAGTTGGCGGATCGGTATCCATGAGACCCGGGGAGATTGGAATGCATCTGTCCCCGTGAGGCGCAAAAGCGCATTGCGCCACCAACTGCGTGCGGGCTCATGGGGGGAAGAGGGCGAAATGTTCATGCATCAAACCTAGGGTTTGTACTTATTTTCGCACTTTTCCAATACCGCGTTTTGCGCACGCGCAAACAATGCAGTGGTGTCTTTTTTGTCGCTTCTGGGACCGCACGGCCTCTGGCTCGGGGATTAGCCCGATACCCCACACACCCTTGCACGCGCACAATAGGGCGCTAATGGAGATCTTTATGGAAAAAATTTGGCTTGAGCACTATCCGCCAGGCGTCCCCCACGATATTCACCCTGAACAATACAGTTCATTGACGCAATTGATGGAGCAATCCTTCAAAGCCCATAGCCAAAGTCCTTTTTCCGTCTGCATGGACCGTTGGATGAGTTACGGCGAATTGGACCATCTGTCCGCGGCACTGGGCAGTTGGTTTCAAAGCCAGGGTCTGGAGCCTGGTTCCCGAATTGCCATCATGCTGCCCAACCTGCCCCAGTTCGCCGTCACCATGGCAGCTGTTCTGCGCGCGGGCTACACCTGTGTCAATGTCAACCCTTTGTACACGGCACGCGAGTTGGAACACCAACTCAAGGATTCCGGCGCGACCACGATCGTCATTTTGGAGAATTTCGCCCACACCTTGTCGCAAGTGATCGATCACACCCCCATTCAACGGGTCGTCATCACTTCACTGGGCGATTTACTGGGTGCTGTGTACGGGCGCTGGATGACTTTTGCCGTGCGGCATTTGGCTAAATTGGTGCCGGCTTTTGAAATTTCTTTGGCCCATGGCCGTCAAGTGACAAGCTTCAAGGCGGCGCTCGCAGATGGGCAAAAAAAGCCTCTCAAATCGGTCCCACAAAATTTGGACGACATCGCCTTTTTGCAATACACCGGAGGCACTACGGGGCTCTCAAAAGGCGCTGTTTTAACGCATCGCAATATCGTTGCGGCGATGCTCCAAGCCGAAGCGTGGTTCACGCCAGCGATCCAAGACATCGGGGACTTGCGCAAAATCAACAGCATTGCGGCCTTGCCGCTGTACCACATCTTTGCGCTGACCTTGTGTCTTTTGGCCATCCGTCAAGGCTCACACATGACCTTGATTCCCAATCCGCGTGATTTTGGCAAGTTCATTGAAGTCCTGAAAAAGCGACCTTTTCACATGTTGCCGGGCGTGAATACCTTGTTCAACGCGCTCATGATGCATCCGATGTTCAAGACCATTGACTTCTCCAGCTTAAGGGCCACCCAAGCAGGCGGTATGGCAGCCTCCGAGGGCACAGCCAAGCATTGGCAAGAAGCCACGGGCAGCACCATGATCGAAGGCTGGGGCATGAGCGAGACCTGCGCCATTGGCAGCAACAACCCGGTGACGCAAAAAACGTTCAGCGGGGATATCGGCTTTCCATTACCCAGCATTGACATGGCCATCAAAGATGACGAAGGCCGCACCGTGCCCCAAGGCGAGCCTGGTGAAATTTGTATTCGCGGCCCCAACGTGATGACGGGCTATTACCAACAACCCGCAGAAACGGCCAAAGCCTTCACGGCTGATGGCTTCATGCGCACCGGTGATATTGGCATCATGGCGGCCAATGGTCGATTCAAAATTGTGGACCGTAAAAAGGACATGATCATTGTCAGCGGCTTCAACGTGTTTCCAAATGAACTGGAAAATGTCATTTCCACTTGCCCTGGCGTTGTTGAATGTGCCGCAGTGGGCATTGAAGATGCGATGCAGGGTGAGGCCATCAAGGTGTTCGTGGTACGCAATGATCCACTGCTGACTGAGGAAACCTTGAACAGTTTCTGTCACGCGAACTTGACCGGCTACAAGCGGCCCAAATACATTGAATTTCGTGATGAATTACCCAAAACTAACGTGGGCAAAATTTTGCGACGCGAGTTGAGAAACAAGTAAATCCCGTCGCGACATGAGCGCAAGCTTTCCCATGCCCCGTGGCATACAGGTGTTCGAGAGGGGTTGGCTCTCGTCCAACAATATTTTGTTGACAAACGAAGCGTCAGCGGTGCTGATTGACAGTGGTTATGTGAGCCATGCCAATCAGACTCTGGCCTTGGTACAGCACGCTCTGAGCGGACGCGAGTTGGATCTTTTGCTGAACACCCACTTGCACAGTGATCACTGCGGCGGAAACCAGGCCCTGCAGAAAGCCTACCCGCGTCTGCAAACCCTGATTCCTCCTGGTCACGCTGAGGCCGTTGCAATCTGGGATGAGGCCGCGCTCACCTACCAAGCCACTGGGCAAAACTGCCCCAGGTTCCAAAGCCAGGGGCAATTGATACCCGGCACAGAAATCCAACTGGCAGGATCGACCTGGCAAATCCACGGTGCTCCAGGACACGATCCTCATTCCATTTTGTTGTTTGAGCCCTTTGAGCGGACTTTGATCTCTGCCGACGCGCTTTGGCAACACGGCTTCGGGATCGTCTTTCCTGAATTAGAAGGAGTTTCAGCCTTTCACGAAGTGGCGCAAACGCTGGACTTGATTGAGTCCTTAAATCCCCAATGGGTCATACCCGGCCATGGCACGCCATTTCACGACTGCCAAAGTGCTTTGGTTTTTGCGCGGCAAAAATTGAATGCGTTCGTGCAAAACCCCGAAAAGCATGCGCGCTATGGTGCCAAAGTCTTGGTCAAATTCAAAATTCTCGAGTGGCACCAGATAGACAAAAAAGACTTTGTTGCGTGGGCTCAAAAGAGTCCTTATTTACACGCACTAAGCCAGGCGCAGGCAAATGGCCAATCCTTTGCAGACTGGCTGGACATGATTTTGGCGGAATTGGTCAAAAGCAATGCCTTGCAAGTTGACGGGCGCATCTTGCGCAACATCTGACTGCCATCCATATTTATTCGCAGACGAAAAAAAACGCCCCACCGGATAGGTGAGGCGTTTTTCATATACAAGCCTGACGATGTCCTACTTTCACACGGGAATCCGCACTATCATCGGCGCTGAGTCGTTTCACTGTCCTGTTCGGGATGGGAAGGAGTGGGACCAACTCGCTATGGTCATCAAGCATAACTGTTTGTCATCCTGACTTGCGTCAGGACAACGAATTCATAGAGTTTGGAATTAGCTTTTGGCTTCTCAGCCAGGCCTCACGGCCTTTTTTGAATGCGTCAACTTGGCATAACTTCCTTGATCTAACATCCCCTTTCGAAGACTGATCAAAGTTATAGGGTCAAGCCGCACGAGCAATTAGTATCAGTTAGCTTAACGCATTACTGCGCTTCCACACCTGACCTATCAACGTCCTGGTCTTGAACGACTCTT
>CANFMK010000035.1 GCA_947448325.1 Comamonadaceae bacterium | reverse complement strand
CTGCCTTTGCGCGGCAAAGTGCTCAACACCTGGGAGGTCGACCGCGACCGCTTGTTCGCCAACAACGAAATCCACGATATTTCGGTGGCCATCGGCCTGGACCCGCACGGCCCCAACGACAGCCCCGACATGAGCGGCCTGCGCTACGGCAAGGTTTGCATTCTGAGTGATGCGGACGTGGACGGCTCGCACATACAGGTGCTGCTTTTGACATTGTTCTTCCGCCATTTCCCCAAGCTGATTGAAGCCGGTCATTTGTTTGTGGCGCGGCCGCCGCTGTTCAGGGTCGATGCGCCAGCGCGCGGTAAAAAACCGGCCTCCAAAGCCTATGCGCTGGACGAAGGAGAGTTGACCGCCATCTTGGACAAACTGCGCAAAGACGGCGTGAAAGAAAACGGCTGGAGCATCAGCCGCTTCAAAGGATTGGGCGAGATGAGCGCTGAGCAGTTGTGGGACACCACGCTGAACCCGGACACCCGCCGTTTGCTGCCGGTGCAACTGGGCAGTTTTGATTTTGCGCAAACCGAAAGTTTGATCACCCAGTTGATGGGCAAGGGCGAAGCCGCTGCGAGGCGCGAGCTGATGGAACTGCACGGCGACGACATTGAGATTGATGTTTAAAAATGAACGACCAACCCACACTCGATTTCAATCCCGGTGAGACGGATGACTCGCTGAATCTGGCCACCTATGCGCAGCGCGCTTACCTCGAATACGCCCTGTCCGTCGTCAAAGGCCGCGCCTTGCCCGATGTGTGCGACGGCCAAAAGCCGGTGCAGCGGCGCATTCTGTATTCGATGGACCGCATGGGACTGTCCTACAGCGGCCCCAACAACAACACCGCCGCCAAGCCGGTCAAAAGTGCCCGCGTGGTGGGTGATGTGCTGGGCCGCTACCATCCGCACGGTGACACCGCCGCCTACGACGCCTTGGTGCGCATGGCGCAAGATTTTTCGCAGCGCTATCCGCTGATCGACGGCCAGGGTAATTTTGGTTCACGCGATGGCGACGGCGCCGCCGCCATGCGTTACACCGAAGCGCGTTTGTCGCGCATCACCAGCCTCTTGCTCGACGAGATCGACATGGGTACGGTGGACTTCATTCCCAACTACGACGGCTCCACCGAAGAGCCACGCCAGTTGCCGGCGCGTTTGCCGTTCACTTTGCTCAATGGCGCCAGCGGCATTGCCGTGGGCTTGGCCACCGAGATCCCCAGCCACAACCTGCGCGAAGTGGCAGACGCTTGCGTGGCGTTGATCAAAAACGACAAGCTCAGCGACGCCGACTTGCTGTCTCTGATTCCTGGTCCCGATTTTCCTGGCGGCGGCCAGATCATCAGCCCCGCCAGCGATATTGCTGACGCCTACCGCACCGGACGTGGCTCACTCAAAGTGCGCGCGCGCTGGAAGATCGAAGAGTTGGCCCGTGGCCAATGGCAGTTGGTGGTCACCGAGTTGCCGCAGGGGGTGAGCTCGCAGCGCGTGCTCGAAGAGATCGAAGAGCTGACCAACCCCAAGGTCAAAGCCGGTAAAAAAGCGCTCAGCACCGACCAAATGCAGCTCAAGGCCAGCATCTTGAATGTGCTCGACGTGGTGCGCGACGAGTCCAGCAAAGACGCCGCGGTGCGCCTGGTGTTTGAACCCAAGACCAGCCGCATTGAGCAGCAAGAACTCATCACCGCGCTGCTGGCCCACACCAGCCTGGAAACCTCATCGCCGATCAACATGACTTCGGTCGGCATCGACGGCAAGCCCATCCAAAAGTCGCTGCGTCAAATGATCGTGGAGTGGATCAGCTTCCGCCAAACCACCATCACCCGCCGCAGCCAGCACCGTTTGAACAAAGTGCTGGACCGCATCCATATTCTGGAAGGCCGGCAGTTGGTGCTGCTCAACATTGACGAGGTGATTCGCATCATCCGCCACAGCGACGAGCCCAAACCGGCGTTGATCGAGGCCTTCCGTTTGAGTGACCGCCAGGCCGAAGACATTTTGGAAATCCGCCTGCGCCAACTGGCGAGGCTGGAAGCCATCAAGATCGAGCAAGAGCTGTCTGAGTTACGGCAAGAGCAAGGTAAATTGGAAGAAATTCTGAACAGCCCGGCCGCGCTGCGCCGCCTGATGGTCAAAGAGATCGAGGCGGACGCCAAAACCTTTGCCGATCCACGCCGCACGCTGATCCAAGAAGAGAAAAAAGCCGTGGCCGAGGTCAAGGTGGTGGACGAACCGGTGACAGTCGTCATTTCCGAGAAAGGCTGGGTGCGCGCGCGCTCCGGTCATGGCCATGACGCCACCAGCTTTGCCTTCAAAGCAGGCGATGGGCTCTACGGCACTTTTGAATGCCGCACCGTTGACACCTTGTTGGCCTTTGGCACGGCCAAAAACGGATCGGGCCGCATCTACTCCATGCCCGTGGCTTCGTTGCCTGGCGCACGCGGTGATGGCCAACCGGTGACGACGCTGATCGAACTGGAAACGGGTACCCAATTAGCGCATTATTTTGCCGGCCCAGCCAACGCCACGCTGCTGCTCAGCGGCTCAGGTGGCTACGGCTTCTTGGCCTCAGTAGAGAACATGGTCTCGCGCAACAAATCGGGCAAAGCCTTCATCAGCTTGGGCGAAGGCGAAACCGTTTGCGTGCCCAGCCATGTGAGTGGCTCCAGCGCCACGGTGCCTGCGGATGCAGCCCCCATGCCTGCAGCCACCCATGTGTGCTGCGCCAGCACAGGCGGGCGCGTGCTGACGTTTGCAATTGGTGAACTCAAAACCATGGAAAAAGGCGGTCGTGGCCTGATGCTCATCGACCTGGAAGCCAAAGACACTTTGGCCGGCGCCGCCGCTTACACCCGCAGCGTGAAGATCGAAGGCCTTGGTCGCGGCGGCAAAGCCCGCGAAGAAACGCTGGAAATCCGCAGTCTGAACAACGCCAAAGTGGCCCGCGCCAAAAAGGGCAAAGTGGCGGACCTGGGCTTCAAGCCGAATCGGGTGACGCGGGTGGAGTGAGGCCCGGCCTCAGCCCTGCGCGCCCAGCAGGTAGTCGATCTTACCCACATCCACGCCGTTGTGGCGCAAGATGGCGTACGCCGTGGTGATGTGGAAATACATGTTCGGCAACATCCACCCGGTCAGGTAATCCTGGCCGCTCAAGGTGCGGGTTTTGCCCGGGCCGGCCGGGAAGGTGATTTCCTTGGCTTCGGTGCCGTTCAACGCTGCTGCGGGCACCGTGGCCACAAAAGCCAGCGTTTTCTGAATTCGCTCTTGCAGCTGCGCCAAGGTCGCTTCGGTGTCGTCAAACTTCGGCGCTTCGACGCCGCTCAGACGGGCGACACCGTTCTTGACAGCATCGCAGGCAATCAAAATTTGACGTGTGAAGGGCAGCATGTCGGGGGCCAAGCGGTAAGTGGTCAGGGCGGTGGGATCGATCTTTTTAGCTTCGACAAATTGTTCGGCTTTGGCCAAGATGTGGCTCAGATTGCTGAGCATCCGGGTGCACACGGGCAGGGTGGCGCTGGACATGGAAATGGTCATGGGGTCATTCCTAAAGTAGAGGCGGAGAGGGAGTTGGCGTTGGGGGTTACTTGCGTTTGTCGAATTTGCGCCAGTACTGAAATTCGTCTTCGTGGACCTCAAACTCCACATCTTCAACACGCATCAGAAGGCGCTCTTTCACGTCGGATACGGCGCGGTTGTAGATGCTGGGGCCGATTTCTTCGAGGATGAAACCGAGCATTGCGCCCGCCGTGAGATTGCCGATTTTTTGATCCAGGTTCTCCAGAACATAACGCGTCAAGCTTTCGATGGCTTGCGCCCGGTCTTCTTTGCTCAGTTCAATGGCCATAGATGCGAGGTCAAGCCACTTCGGCGATCAATTCGATTTCAACGCAGCTGCCCATGGGCAATTGAGCCACGCCAAATGCACTGCGGGCGTGGGCGCCTTGGGTACCAAAGATCTCACCGATCAATTCGCTGCAACCGTTGGTGACCAGGTGTTGTTCGGTGAAGTTGGCGCTGGAATTGACCAGGCTCATCACTTTCACGATGCGGGTGACTTTGTTCAGGTCGCCTACAGCGGCATGAAGGGTGCCCAGCAGGTCAATCGCCACCGCGCGGGCGGCTAGTTTGGCTTCCTCGGTGCCCATGGTCAGCCCCAATTGACCGACCCAGACTTTGCCGTCTTTCTTGGCGATGTGGCCGCTCAGAAAAACCAGGTTGCCGGTTTGCACAAAAGGCACATAGGCCGCAGCAGGGGTTGCCACAGGGGGCAGGGTGATGTTCAGCTCGGAAAGTCGGTCGTAAATGTTCATGGCGCGTAGAGATTACAAATCAAAGGGCTCCACTGTAACGCCTACTTCCAGGGTGTGCGAAGCGCCACCCAGCAGCACGCCGCGCAAGGGTGAGACGTCGGCGAAGTCGCGGCCGATGGCCAGGCGTACATAGTCGGTGCCGGGGCTGGCCCAGCCGCTTTGGTTGTTGGTCGGGTCCAGGTCCAACCAGCCGCCGCTGGCGTGGTTTTGATGCGCTACATCGGGTAAGTAAACCGACACCCAGGCGTGCGAGGCGTCCGCACCGATCAGGCGTACTTGACCTTCAGCGGGGTGTGTGAGCAGGTAGCCACTGACGTACCGGGCGGCCAAGCCCATGGAGCGCAGGCAGGCGATCATGATGTGCGCAAAGTCTTGGCACACGCCACGCTTTTGCACCAGTGCCTGCGCCGCTGGGGTGCTGATGTCGGTGCTGTGCGATTCGTAAGTACAGTCGTTGTGGATGCGTTGCATCAAGTCGCGCGCCGCCATGACCAAGGGCCTGCCCGGGGTGAAGCTGGCCCGGGCGTATTGCACAAACACATCGTCTACGGGCGCGTGGTGCGAGCCAAAGACAAAACCGGCGGCGCTGCTGCCAGGCGCGCCGGCTTTGTAGCCAAAAACTGTGCGCACTTCCTCCCAGCGCATGGGGCTGTCAGCCTCAGGCACAGTGCGTGTGTTGACCACGCTTTGCGCTTTCACACTCAGGCTGTTGTGCGTGCTGGGCAGCGCAAAGTAGGTGCGGTGGTTGCCAAAGGCGTCGAGGTTGGTGTGAATCTGGGCACCTTCCGGTTCGATCCGCAGGGTGTGGGCGTGCACGGTTTGGCAGGCGGTGTGCGGCGGCTGTAAATGCGCCACATGCTGCGCAGTGTCCACCACGCTCGCGTACTGATAGCGCGTTTCATGAAAAATGCGCAGTGTGGTGGAAGCCTTGGTTTCAGTCATGCTGCGCTTTAGGCCCCTACGCTGTGGCCGGTTTGGGCACTGTGCGCAAAAAACAAGGTATTCAAACTGTCGGAGGTGCTGCGTGCGGCATTGCGGCATTGCTGCAGCAAATCCAGCAAGGCAGGAGTGGTGTGTTGGGCCTCATCGCACAGCACGCCAACTTGCGTGTCGATCAGGCGCGGAATGGCCTGCGCAAGTGCCTCGGTGCGACCCTCGGCCAAATGGCCCATGCGCGCTAACCGACCCCTCAGGGTGTGCGCCACCCAACCCAGCGCGCGCGGGTTGTCGGGGTTGACGATCAGCAACTCCAGCAATGCAGCCATGGTGCGGCTTTGTTGGTATTGCGCATGAAAGCTGATGGTGCTGTCGAACAAGGTCAATACGCCATCAAAACCTGCTTGCTCATTCAAGGTACCGCTTTGCAACGCAATTTGCATCGCAAAGGCTAAAAAGTCCAAGCGCTCAATGTGCCGGCCAATCGACAGCAAGCGCCAGCCATCGTCACGCGTCATGCGGTCGGTTTGAGCCCCGGTCATGGCGGCCAGCAATTGACTGGTTTGCGCCAACACCCGCTGTGCTTGCACCGTGTCTTGAGGTGGCGTGTTCTTAGCGTGGGTATGGAAAAACGCGTTTTGGGTTTGCTCGATCAAACTCCAATGCTCAGGCGACAAACGTTCACGCACATTGGCCGCTGCCAAATGAATGGCTTTGAGGTTGTAGCCCACACCGGTGGTGACTTGGGTGTCCCACAAACCCGCCACCAAGGAACGCTCAAAGACGCGGCGCGATTGCAGCGCGGCGGGTACACCGGGTGCGACCAAGCCATGGCTCAGCGCCAACTGATTGAGCCAGGCGACCAAGGGCGCGCAGGCCTGGTCCTCGCTGCCCAGGACATCCAGCGCCAGGCGCGACAAACGCAGGGTGTTTTCGCAGCGCTCGGTGTAGCGGCCCATCCAAAACAGGTTCTCGGCGGCCCGACTGGTGACCAAGCGATGGCGCTGAGACACCGGGGTCGACTGCGCTGCCGTCACATGGGCTTGCAAGGGCAGCTGGGTTTGCGCCGACAGCGGTGTTTGCATACCCCGCATCGGGGGCATAGAGGGCAGGCTGGATGAACTCTGGCTTTGTCCTTGAGCTTGTGTTTGATGGTGTGTGTCCGCCTGGCTCTCTGCTACTTGGGCCATGACCCAGACATCGGCGCTGCCGCCGCCACGTTGCATGGAGGCGATGCCCTCGCGTGTGCCCAGTCGCGCCAAACCGCCGGGCAGGACTTGCCAGCCGCCTTGGGTGTCGGCCAATGCAAAGACCCGCAAGATCACGGGCCTGGAGGACACCGAGCCCGTTGGACTTGCGTCATCGGCCTGCCAAGTCGGGGTGTGCGACAGGGGTAAAAAAGCCTGCACGGTGTGCGCTTCGCCGTCGCGCATGATGCGCCCCGCCCATTCGTCACGGGCGCGCTGCGTCAGTTGCTGACCGATCACCGGTTCAAAGCTGCTGCGCCCCGACAAAGGCGGGTAGGTGGGCTTGATCACACTGTCAGACAGACGTGGCAGCACATCTTGCAGCGCGGCTTGTTCGCCGCACCACCAACTCGGGATGGCGGGCAGTTGCAGGGCTTCGCCCAGCAGGGTCTGCGCCAGCGCGGGCATGAAACCGAGCAGGGCGTTGCTCTCTAAAAAGCCCGAGCCGGGCGCATTAGCCACCAACACGTTGCCACTGCGCACCGCTTGCAACAAACCGGGCACACCCAGCGTGGACTCGGCGCGCAACTCCAGCGGATCGAGCCACACATCGTCCACCCGCTTGACCAAGCCATGCACCGGCTGCAAGCCTTGCAAGGTTTTGAGGAAAACACGTTCGTCGCGCACGGTCAGGTCCGAGCCCTGCACCAAGGTCAAACCCAAATACCGTGCCAAATAGGCGTGTTCAAAATAGGTTTCGTTGTAAGGCCCTGGGGTCAGCAGTGCAATGTGCGCGTTAGCCCCGGCCGGGGAGCGTTGCTTGAGACCATCGATCCAGCTGCGGTAGGTGTCGGCCAAGCGCTGCACCGGCATGTTTTCAAAGGCTTGCGGAAATTGCCTGGAAATGATTTGCCGGTTTTCCAGCAAGTAGCCCAAACCCGAGGGCGCTTGGGTGCGCTGCGACAGCAACCACCAGCAGCCGTCGGGCCCACGCGCCAGATCGAAAGCGGCCAAACTCAGGTACTGACCGCCCACCGGCGGCACGCCTTGCATGGCGTGCAAATAACCCGGGTGGCCTTGCACCAGCGCGGCGGGCAATTGCCCTTGGGCCAACAAGTTTTGCGGGCCGTAGGTGTCGGCCATGATGTGTTCGAGCAAGCGCATGCGCTGCAGCACACCCGACTCGATCTGCTGCCAACTCAGCGCATCCACCATCAGTGGAAACAAATCCAGCGACCAGGGGCGCTGCGGCCGATCGGTATCGGCATAGACGTTGTAGGAAATACCGTTGTCGTGAACCTGCCGCTGCAACTGGTTCATGCGGGCGTTCAGGGCCGATGGCCGGGTGTCTTGCAGGTGCTCTATGAAAGAAGCCCATTCCCGGCTCAGGGGTGTGAAGCCACCAGCGTCTTCGGCACTCGCAGATGGCCTGCCCGCAGGTAGACCGCCTTGCAACTCATCCCAATGCCCGCTGGGAGCTGTTTGGGCTTGCGCAAAGGCGGTACCTGGCAGATCCGCAGGCGCAGGCTTGCGAACCGCAGTGGACGCAGAGTTCTGTGAAGGAGCGCTGAAGGGACGGATGTTTTCCAAAGTGTCGCTATTGTCGCTTCATCAGCCCGGGTGACGGCGCAAATCCAGTGTGAATGGAAACTCTGCGCTGGCGGCCAGTCCGGTGTTGGGTGTCATGACCGCCATGCGCCCTGGGGTGTGGCCCATGCGGAAGAAGCGCGCCAAACGGCGACTTTCGGCTTCGTAGGCATTGACGGGCAGCATGTCGTAACTGCGCCCACCGGGGTGTGCCACATGGTATTGGCAGCCGCCCAGCGAACGCTTCATCCAGGTGTCGACCAGATCGAAGGTCATCGGTGCATGGACACCGATGGAAGGATGCAAGGCCGATGGCGGGTTCCAGGCCTTGTAACGCACGCTGGCCACATATTCACCCACAGTCCCTGTGGGCTGCAGCGGAAGGGCAACGCCATTGACGGTGACGGTGTAGCGGCTGGGGTTCAGACCGGTGACATGCACTTCCAGGCGTTCCAATGACGAATCCACGTAACGCACGGTGCCGCCAGCCGAGCCTTCTTCGCCCATCACATGCCAGGGCTCCAGCGCATTGCGCAGGGTCAGTTGCACCGCATCGGCAGTGAGTTCGCCCACCTTGGGGAAGCGGAACTCAAAGTGCGGCGCAAACCAGGTCGGATCAAAATGAAAGCCCGCATCGCCCAGCTCGGTGAGCACATCGTCAAAATCCATTTTGACAAAGGTGGGCAACAAGAACCGATCGTGCAATTCCGTCCCCCAGCGGGTCACTGGCGCGGTGTAAGGTGTGTCCCAAAAGCGCGCCACCAAAGCGCGCAGCAGCAATTGCTGCACGATGCTCATGCGGGCATGGGGAGGCATTTCAAAAGCGCGCAATTCCAACAAGCCCAGGCGCCCTGTGCTGGAGTCGGGCGAATACATTTTGTCGATGCAAAACTCGCTGCGGTGGGTGTTGCCGGTCACGTCGACCAAAATATTGCGCAAGGTACGGTCCACAAGCCAAGGTGGCATGTCTTGCCCGTATTGGATGCGGTTGCGCGCGATTTCTTGCAGCGCGATTTCAAGCTCATAGACCTGATCATTGCGCGCTTCGTCCACCCTCGGAGCTTGGCTGGTCGGGCCAATGAACATGCCGCTGAACAAGTAACTCAAAGAAGGATGGTTGTGCCAGTACAAAAGCAGGCTGGCCAGCAATTCGGGACGACGCAAGAAAGGGCTGTCGGCGGGGGTCGCACCGCCCATCACCACATGGTTGCCGCCGCCCGTGCCGGTGTGTCGGCCGTCAGTCATGAATTTTTCGGCAGACAAACGTGTTTCGAACGCCGCTTGGTACAAAAACTCAGTGTGCGCCACCAACTCGCCCCAGTTGTGTGCGGGATGGATGTTGACTTCGATCACGCCCGGGTCGGGCGTGACTTGCAAAAGTTTGAGGCGAGGATCGCGCGGAGGTGGGTAGCCCTCCAGCACGACGGGCATCTGCAATTCTTTCGCTGTGGCTTCGACCGCTGCCAGCAAATTCAAATAGTCCTGCACATCGGCCAAAGGTGGCATGAAGACATACAGCACGCCTTGCACTTGGCCTGATTTCAGCGCTGCGGCATCAGCCTGGGGACCGTTGGCACGGCGCGGATCACGCACTTCCACGCACAGCGCAGTGCGCACCACGTTGGTGTCGGATTCGAACCTGCCTGCGGGCGCTGATCCCACCACGCTGGCTGGGCCAGCGTTGCCCGCCCTGCTGGCTGGCCCAGCATGGGCATGGGCTGTAGCCTGCGCCGCTTTGGCCGCACGCGCGGCCGCAGTGCGGGGTTGGAATGAGACGGTGGTCAAGGCGGGAGCCAAAGCACTGCGCTGGGCAAACGGGTCTTGCTCGATCAAATGCTGGCGATCGCCGGGAGCAGCCCACGGCAAAGAGTCCAGCGGCAGGCGCCAACCCATCGGTGAGTCACCGGGCATCAGGTACATGCGCTCGTCGCGCACAAACCAACGTCCGGTTTGCCAATGCGTGACAGGGCCACAAGCCTGGCCTGAGGGCGCCGGTTGCAAGGGCAAGACATAGCCGACCTCCAGGTCCAAACCTTGGCTGAAAACGCGGCGCAATCGGTTGCGCTCCATTTCGTCGTCCAGTCGCGCATCGAAGGGGTCGACGTTGACCGGCAAGCGGCGCTCGCGCCACAGGTAGTACCAAGTGTCTTCATGGCCGGGCAACACGGTGTCGGTCGGCAAGCCCAAGTGCGCCGTCAGGGTGGTGATGAAACGCTTGGCATCGGCGGCTGTGTAGTGGCTGGGTTGGTGCTCATTGGCGAACAACGCCGGGTCTTGCCAACAGGGTTGGCCGTCGGCGCGCCAGTAAATGTTCAAAGCCCAACGCGGCAGTTGCTCGCCGGGGTACCACTTGCCTTGGCCAAAATGCAGAAAACCACCTTGCCCGTATTCAGCGCGCAGTTTGTGTACCAAGTCGGTAGCCATACCGCGCTTGGTCGGGCCCAAGGCGTCGGTATTCCATTCGGGCGCGTCACGGTCTTGGGTGGAGACAAAGGTCGGCTCGCCGCCCATGGTCAGGCGCACATCTTCGGCCACCAGTTGCGCGTCCACTTGCTCGCCCAGTTTCAATACCTGCGCCCACTGTTCTTCGGTATAGGGCTTGGTCACACGCGGAGACTCGTAAATGCGGGTCACCGACATGTCATGGTCGAATTCCACTTCGGCTTCGTCCATCAAGCCTTCAATGGGCGCTGCAGCCGATGGCTGCGGAGTGCAGGCCAAGGGAATATGCCCTTCGCCGGCCAGCAGACCCGAAGTCGGGTCCAGGCCGATCCAGCCCGCACCCGGCAGGTAGACCTCGCACCAAGCGTGCAAGTCGGTGAAATCCACTTCGGTGCCGCTGGGCCCGTCCAGCGATTTCACATCCGGGGCCAACTGGATCAAATAGCCGGAAACAAAGCGCGCGGCAATGCCGATGTGGCGAAACAGCTGCACCAAAAGCCACGCCGTGTCCCGGCACGAGCCGCTTTTGAGCTTCAGGGTTTCTTCGGGCGTTTGCACGCCCGGCTCCATGCGGATGGTGTAGCGGATGTCTTTGTGCAAGCGCTGGTTGACATACACCAAAAAATCATTGGTATGGCGTTTTTTCAGATCCAGGCTGGCCAGGTACTGCTTAAACAAGGTGCCTGGTGTGCCCAGGTCCAAGTACGACTTGAGCTCTTCTTTCACAGCCGGCGCATAGTTGAAAGGTGCTTGGGCAGCCGAGGGCTCCACAAAAAAGTCGAAGGGGTTGAACACCGCCATTTCGGTGACCAGGTCCACCGTGACTTTGAAGCTGGTGGTTTTTTTCGGGAAAACCAAGCGGGCTTGGTAATTGGAAAAAGGATCTTGCTGCCAGTTGATGAAATGCTCGGCCGGCTCAATGGTCAAGCTGTACGACAGGATGCGGCTGCGGCTGTGGGGGGCCGGTCGCAGGCGAATCACCTGAGGACCCAGCTGGACCGGGCGGTCGTATTTGTAATGCGTGACGTGATGCAGAGCGACGTGAATGGACATAAGACCTCGGGTGGCACAACAGAGGCTGCATTCGACAGGGCAGCTTGGGCGCTCTAAACTTATAAGCAAAGACAAAGCAAAAGACGCGCCAACACCAGCGCGCCGACGACAGGGGAGGCCCATGGCATACGTTGCAAGCACCAGCAATCGCCTGGCGGATTGGCGCGCGATTGGCGTTGGCTGGGTGATGGGCACTGCGCTGCAGTTGCAGCAAGCTGCATTATGGCCGTGGGCCGAACTGGCCCTGGCTTTCGCGGGTAGCCTGATCCTGGGCATCTTGGCAGGGGTGTGGGAAAGACGAAGGGAAAGACAAAGAAAAGGGAGAGAAAGAAGAGATTGGTCGTCTTTATGGGCGGCCTGGTTTGGGCGTCTGTTGTGGGGTGCAGCGCTGGCATGGTGCTGTGTGGGCTTGCGGGCGCAATGGACGCTCCAAGACCGTTTGCCGGTGGCATTGGAAGGCCAAGATGTGGATGTGGTCGGCGTGGTCGCCGCCATGCCGCAGCGCAGTGAGTCAGGCGCACGGTTCAAGTTCGAGGTTCAATCCGCCACATTCAAGGGCCGCGCCGTGCAGTTGCCCCCGCTGGTCTATTTGGCTTGGTATGGCGGCAGCGCGTCCGCGGTTGAAGGGGTGACGACTGGAGCCGGCGTCCCCTCTGTTCATGCTGGCGAGCGGTGGCAATGGCGGGTGCGCCTGAAGGCCCCGCATGGCCACATGAATCCAAATGGCTTTGACTATGAGTTGTGGCTCTGGGAACAGGGCCTGCAGGCCACAGGTTATGTGCGCACGGGCAGTCAGGACCCATCACCCGTGCGCTTGACTCAAACTGTCCAGCATCCGGTGGAGTGGCTGCGTCAATCGGTGCGCGATGCCATCGTGACCCGTTTTGCGGGGTCTGCGTCCCCCCTTGCAAATCCACAGAGTCAAGCTTCGGCGGATGAGCGCCATGGCGCATTGGCCGGCATAGTGGCCGCGTTGGTGGTGGGGGACCAAAGCGCGATTGATCGCAGCGATTGGGATGTTTTCAGAGCCACAGGCGTCGCGCATTTGATGAGTATTTCGGGCTTGCATGTGACCTTGTTCGCATGGTTTGCGGCGGCGCTGGTCGGCGCTTTTTGGAGACGCACCGCCTTATGGGGGTGGACATGGTGTTTGCGATGGCCTGCTCCTCATGCTGCAGCCTTGGGCGGCTTGTTGTGTGCCTTTGCATACGCCTTGTTCAGCGGCTGGGGCGTGCCGGCGCAGCGCACGGTGTGGATGTTGGCTGCGGTGGTGGTCTTGCGCTTGTCCGGGCGAACGTGGCCGTGGCCCTGGACCTGGATGGGGGTGTTGGTCATCGTGGTCGTCTTGGACCCGTGGGCCTTGTTGCAGGCCGGATTTTGGTTGAGTTTTGTGGCGGTGGGTGTTTTGTTTGCTGCAGGATCTGCGTCAAGGAGCACCTCCGATACACCTTTGGATGTGGCTCAACCCTTGGCCGCACAGGCGTTGTTTGAAACCGAGGATGCAACGAATCGCTCTTTTTTGGTGCGGTTTTTAGCGCGTTTTCGGGCGCTGCAGGTGTTTGTGCACCAAATTAGGATTTGGCCCAGGCTGCACGAGCTGCTGCGCGAGCAGTGGAGGGTGTCTTGTGTGCTTACGCCACTGTCTATTTTGTTCTTTGGGCAAATCTCGGTGGTGGGGTTGATCGCCAATTTGTTGGCAATCCCCTGGGTCACCTTGGTGGTGACGCCTTTGGCCATGGCGGGTGTGTTGTGGCCTCCCGTGTGGTCGCTGGCAGTGATGGCTTTGTTGCCTTTGCAGTCCTTGCTGGCAGAGATGGCGACATGGCCCTGGGCCAGTGCCCACATGGCCCTGCCGCCCCTGAGCTTGGCGCTGCTGGCCCTGCTGGGCGGTTGGATGCTGGCCATGCCTTGGCCTGGGTCAGTGCGCTGCCTGGGCCTGGCCTTGTGGTGGCCCGCTTTGGGCTGGCTGCCCGAGCGCCCTGCGGTGGGTCATTTTGAAATTCAAGCCCCCGATTTAGGACAAGGTAATGCTGTTCTGGTCCGCACGGCGCACCACAGCTTGCTGTATGACACCGGGCTGCGCTATTCGGTGGAGAGTGACGCCGGACACAGGGTGGTGGTGCCCTTGCTGAGGCGACTGGACGAGTCCCTGGACCTGTTGGTGCTGAGTCATCGGGACAGTGACCACACGGGCGGCGCCGCGACCGTGATGGCGGTGCAGCCGCAGGTCAAGTTGCTCAGTTCTTTGGAGTTCGAACATCCTTTGTTGCGCCTGCGTGAGATGGCCTCAAGCCCTTCTGAGCGCTGCCAAGGCGGTCAAAATTGGCTGTGGGATGGCGTTCGATTTGAAGTGCTGCACCCGCTAGAAACCGATTACCAGCCTGGAGCCCGCAGCAACAGTTTGAGTTGTGTCTTGCGCATAAGCAATGGCTTGCAAAGCGCCTTGTTGGTGGGCGATATTGAAGCGGCTCAGGAGCGGGCTTTGCTGGCGCGCGCTGCCCCTGCATCACAGGGCAAGGGGGTTGAGGGCTTGCAAGCGGATGTCTTGTTGGTGCCCCACCATGGCAGCAAAACCTCGTCCACATCCGACTTCATCGCCGCCGTGGGGCCGCGCTGGGCCTGGGTGCAGGCCGGTTACCGCAATCGCTTCGGACATCCCGCGCCCGAGGTGGTGGCGCGTTACCGCGCGCAAGGCATCACTGTCGTAGATTCGGCCCATTGTGGTGCAATGCAATGGCAAAGTGCACAAGCACAGGGCATGCGGTGCGAGCGCGATCCGTCGAGACGCTATTGGCATCACATCGCGCCTTGACCGGTTTCGGATAGCGGATGTGTTGCAATGGGTACGCATCTTGCTTTTATGAGGGTGCAGGAGAAATTTCAATGCGCAAATTTGACGAGATGTACGAGCAACTGCCCCCCTCGGGCGTAGGGGGGCCTGTGCGGGCGCATTACCAGGCTTACGCCCAATGGCTCTCGCAGCAAAGTCCTGAGGTGATGGCCGCGCGCCGCGAAGAAGCCGAAATGATTTTCCGCCGTGTCGGTATCACTTTTGCGGTGTATGGCGACAAAGACGAAGACGGCTCGGGCACCGAGCGTTTGATCCCGTTTGATTTGATTCCTCGCGTGATTGCCGCCCAAGAATGGAAAGACATGGAGGCGGGTCTGGTGCAGCGGGTCACCGCGCTGAACCGTTTCATTCATGACGTCTACCACGACCAAGACATCCTCAAGGCGGGCGTGATTCCGCGCGAGCAAATTGAGGGCAACGCCCAATTCCGCCCTGAAATGATCGGCGTGGATGTACCCAATAACATCTACTCACACATCAGCGGCATCGACATCGTGCGCGCCCCAGACAGCGCGGGCAAGGGCGAGTACTACGTGCTCGAAGACAATTTGCGCGTGCCCAGTGGCGTGAGTTACATGCTGGAAGACCGCAAGATGATGATGCGGCTCTTTCCGGACTTATTCAGTCAGCACCGGGTGGCACCGGTCGCCCATTACCCCGACTTGCTGCTGGAAACTTTGCGCGCCTCCAGCCCCGCCACCACGGCCGAACCCACGGTGGTGGTGCTGACACCCGGCATGTACAACAGCGCCTATTTTGAGCACGCCTTTTTGGCTCAACAAATGGGCGTCGAGTTGGTGGAAGGGCAAGACCTGTTTGTCAAAGACGACTTTGTCTACATGCGCACCACCCGTGGACCCAAGCGCGTGGATGTGATTTACCGCCGGGTGGACGATGACTTTTTGGACCCCAAGGTGTTTCGTTCCTCCTCCACCTTGGGCTGTGCAGGCTTGATGGACGCTTACCGCGCTGGCCACGTGGCCATTTGCAATGCGGTGGGCACCGGCGTGGCCGACGACAAGTCGATCTACCCCTATGTGCCCAAAATGATCGAGTTCTATTTGGGTGAGCAGCCCATCTTGAAGAACGTGCCCACCTACATGTGCCGCAATGACGACGATTTGCAGTACACCTTGGCGAACTTGAAAGACCTGGTGGTCAAAGAAGTGCATGGGGCTGGCGGCTACGGCATGCTGGTGGGACCGGCCTCGACCCATGCCGAAATCGAAGACTTTCGCGCTGCCTTGCTGGCCAATCCGGCGGGCTATATTGCCCAACCGACGCTCAGTTTGTCCAGTTGTCCGACCTTTGTCGAAAGCGGCATCGCACCCAGGCATATTGATTTGCGGCCCTTTGTGCTGAGTGGCCGCACGGTGCAAATGGTGCCTGGCGGTTTGACGCGGGTGGCCTTGAAAGAGGGCTCCTTGGTGGTGAATTCATCGCAAGGCGGCGGCACCAAAGACACCTGGATTTTGCAGGCCTGAGCTTCCATCACGCCCCTCAAACTCGAACAAGCCGATTGGAATTTTTATGTTGAGCCGCACCGCCGACCATTTATTTTGGATGTCCCGCTACACCGAGCGTGCCGAAAACACCGCTCGCATGCTCAATGTGAGCTACGAAACCTCTTTGTTGCCGCAGTCTGCAGCGTCGGCACAAGCGGGCTGGGAAGGCTTGCTGTCGATCAGCGAGTTGTTGCCGGCTTACCTGGCCAAGCATGGCAAAGTTTCGCCAGCGCATGTCATGGACTTCATGGTCAAGGACACGCAAAACCCCTCGTCCATCATTTCGTGTTTGCGTGCCGTGCGCGAAAACGCGCGCGCCGTGCGCGGCACCTTGACCACCGAGTTGTGGGAGACGCAAAACCAGACGTGGTTGGAAGTCAACCGCATGTTGCACAACGGCGATTTTGAGCGCGATCCTGGCAAGTTTTTTGAATGGGTCAAGTTCCGCTCCCATCTGTCGCGCGGTGTGACTGTGGGCACCATGCTGATGGATGAGTCGCTGTATTTCATGCGCTTGGGCACGTTCTTGGAGCGCTCAGACAACACCGCTCGCTTGGTGGATGTGAAGTTCCATGCCATGCAAAACGATTATTTCGGTGCGCAAGCACAAACCCAGTCTGACAACGACAGCGAAGCCGGACAGGAATACGACTTCTACCATTGGAGCGCGATTTTGCGCAGCGTCAGTGGCTTTGAGGTTTACCGCAAGGTGTACCGCGATGTGATCCGTCCGGATCGGGTTGCGGAATTGCTGATCTTGCGCCCAGACATGCCGCGATCGCTGCACGCCAGTTTGAATGAAGTGGTGTCCAATTTGAATTTGGTGGCCTCGGATGCAGCCAGCGAAACCCTGCGCCATGCAGGCAAGCTGCGCGCCGATTTGGCCTATGGCCGTATTGATGAAATCTTGGCCACAGGCTTGCATGCTTACCTCACCCAGTTCCTGGAACGCGTCAACGTGCTGGGCGGCCGCATCAGCCGCGAGTTCTTGATGCCGCAAGCCGCCTGAATTGGTTTGTAGCGGGGTCTGCGCTTAGGTGCTTGAGTCCTTTGAGGATTCAAGTTACAAGGAGAGGGGGTATTTCCCTTCCTCTTCTTGAACCAGGTGATTGACCATGGCCCATTTTTTCATTTCACGGCGCGAATTAACGCACGCGCTATTGTCCGTCGGGCTGAGCCTGACCAGCTTTTACAGCCTTGCGCAATCCAATCGCATTGACCAGATCCGCTCGGATGCCCCCGCCCTGGCGGCTTATGGGCCTTTAGACATCGGGGTCCAAACCCTGCAATTGAAAAATCCGGGTCAATGGGACATGGTCAACGCCAAGCCAGGCCAAGAAGTCCCTTTGTATGACCGGCCCTTGACGACCGAAATTTGGTACCCGAGTCAAGGCGATGCGGCGGCCCCCAACGCGGGGGAATACAAGGCCTTCTTCAGGGACGGTAAAACCCAGATCACCCTGCGTGGCCGCGCACTGCGCGATGCCATCCCGTCCCGGGCCAAAGGGCCTTACCCCTTGGTGGTGATGTCACACGGCTATCCTGGCAACCGTTTTTTGATGAGCCCGATTGCTGAAAATCTGGCCAGCAAAGGCTATGTGGTGGTTTCTATCGATCACACCGACAGCACCTACTCAGACCAAGGCCCCTTCCCCAGCACTTTGCGCAACAGGTCATTGGATATTTCGTTCGTGATCGACGAAATGGTCAAAGCGAACCGGAGTGCCGCCAGCCCCTTCAAAGACTTGATCGATGAAAACCGGATGGCACTCATCGGTTACTCCATGGGCGGCTATGGCGTGATCAACAAGTTGGGGGGAGGGTACAGCGACAAGGCCGCCCAGTTCCCGGGGCTTCCCAAGGACAGTTTGAATCCTTTGCTCAGTTCAAACCCTGAATTTGCGAAACGCAGCGACCTCCGCATCAAAGCGGCGGTTGCTTTTGGCCCCTGGGGTTGGAACCAAGGGTTTTGGGATGCGCAAGGCCTCAAAGGCATTCGAACCCCATTGCTGTTCATCGCGGGCGGCGTGGACGATGTGTCGGGCTATGCACCAGGGGTGCGCTCCATTTACGAAGCCAGCATCCATTCAGATCGCTACTTGCTGACCTTTGAAAATGCCAATCACAACGCTGGCGCTCCCATGCCCCCTCCGCAAGAGGCCTGGAAACCTGTGCCTTGGCTCAACAACATGATTGCGGCCGCGCACTACATCGACCCGGTGTGGGACAACGTGCGCATGAACAATATTTCGCAGCACTTTATTGCGGCCTTTTTGGGCAAGCATTTAGACAAAGATGCGGGTAAAGCTGCCCATTTGGAGGTGCTGGAATATGCCCGGCAGGGCAAATGGGCGGTAAACCCAGACGGCAGCTTCAAACCCGAACACACCTATTGGAAGGGGTTTCCCAACCGAACAGCAGCGGGTTTACGGTTGGAGCACCTGGGCGCACAGTAATCTTCAGCGCAGACGGTTGGCGATAAATTCCGCGATGCTGTGAATTTCGATCGGCTTGTACAGCACCTCGATCTGCAGTTGTTTGAACAAATTCAAATGCTGCGGTGAGGTGTCTGCAGTCACGATGCAGGCGGGAATGTGTTCGTTGAATTCTTCCCGCAAGGTTTCGATGAAGTACACCCCGTCCTGATCCCCCAAGCGGTAATCGCTCAAAATGAAATCCAAATGGGGGATGTGCATCAGGGCGGTTTTGAATTCGGCTTCAGTGTGCGGGATGGGGTGCACTTCATAGCCCTTGCCCACGAAATAACTCACATAGGCGCTCATCAGTGAAGTGTCGTTCTCGATGATGCCCAAGTGCTTGGCGAGCGCAACTACACCGATGTGCACTTCGTTGGGCTTCACAGCCAAAGAGGGCGACTCACTGAGGCGTTGATCCATGCCCAGGACAGGGAAGGGTGTTTGAACCTTGAACACCGAACCGATCTGGGGTTGGGTGTCCACGGCCATCTGACCGCCGATTTTTTCCACAATGCGTCTGACAATCGACAAGCCCAGCCCCAGGCCGTCGTGCTGTGAGCGTGATGTCTGTGAGCGGAAAAATTCTTTGTAAATAAAGGGCAGGTCCTCTTGCGGTATGCCGCAGCCGGTGTCTTGCACAGAAATCGCCAAGTGACCGGCGGTGTTGGTGAAATGAACGATCACCCCACCCGTGCTGGTGTACTGAATGGCGTTGGCCAAGAGGTTACGCAGAATTTGTTCGGTCAAATTCCTGTCGCCACGGATCTGCATGTGTTCATCATGAAACCGCAGCGTCAAGTTCTTCTCGACAGCCAAAGGGCCAAAGGTCAGGCCGATGTCGTGAACCACCGACGCCAGATCAAACTGTTCATGGCTGGGGTTGAGGTTGGAATCCAATTTGCTGATGTCCAGAAGTGTGTTGAACATTTTGTTCAGCACACTGATGCTGGAGCGCATTTTTTGAAAAATGGTTTGCTCTTTTTCGGCGAGCTGTTTCACGTCAAACAACTCGATGAAGATGTTGATGGCTTGCATGGGTTGACGCAAATCGTGGCTGGCTGTGGCGATGAATTCAGACTTGGCAACGTTGGCGGCCAAGGACGCGTCTTTTTCAAGCGTCAGTTGCGCCAGCAAGGTGTCGTTTTTGTAGCGCAACGAAATGGATTTTTCCCAGGACCGAGAGAACAAAACGCCCATGCGCAAGGCCAAATACAAAATGGTCATGGAGCCAATCGCAATCGGCCACACCACAAACTGGTAATGCAGCGCAATGAACAGCAACTCAGGCAACTTGAGTGGCAGGACAAAGCTGTAAAAGGTCTTCCAGTTAACGCAGTACCCGACCATGCCCACAAACAGCACACTGAGCGAAATGATTTGGTAGATCAAATAATTCGCCAGATCCATGTTGGGCACCAGCAGGAACCAACCCAGGCCCCAAACAAAAGTGACCAGACCCACCGCCCAATTCAATTTGGCGAACTGGGCGCTCTGCGAAGTTTCTGCACGCAGGGACTGAATCAAATAGATGCGGATGCACACTGCCATGGCCATCAAACCCAGCCACACATTCAATCGCAGTCCAAAATCGACCGAGTTGTACAGCGGTATGCACAGCAGCGGTGCCAAGATGGTGGCCACCGTGCTGGATTTCGCATAGTCGCGCATATAGCTGATTTTTTCAGCCGCAACCTGTTCTTTGAGGTGGTCCTCAGACGCCGGATCGGCAAGGGCTGAGGCTGCGTTGGTGTTCAAGTGCATCACAGATGGCGCGCAGTGCAAAACTCAGTTTCACACCACCGGCGTGCTGGCCGACAGCAGCTGAAATTTTTGCGCCTTCAAAACCGCTTGCGTTCGATTGAAGACTCTCAATTCCTTGAAAATTTGATTGATGTGAATCTTGATGGTCTGCTCTTTGATTTCCAGCAAGTCGGCAATGACTTTGTTGGGGTGCCCCAGAGAAATCAGGTGCAATACTTCCAGTTGACGTTGCGTCAGTCGAAATTCAGTGGCATCCGATGCGGGGTGGACCACGATGTCTGCGTCGTCAGACTCAATCAGTGGCCGAATCTTGGTGATGATGTGCTCAGAGGTGTTGTTCTTCGACAGAAACAAAGAGGCTCCGGCGGCCACAGAACGAGGCTCCCACGCGTGTTCGTCCAGGCCCGAAATCGCCACCACATGTGCGACTTGGTCCATGTTTTTGAAGACCTTGATGCTGGCCAAGCCGCTCAGGCCAGGCATCAAAATGTCCAGCAAAATCACCCACCGTTTGCCGGGTTGGCCGACCAAATCCAAGCCTTCATTGGCATTGCTGGCGCCCCAGACCTCGATGCCTTCGGGGCGGAATTGACTGGCCAATCGCTCGGTCAATGCTTCTCGGTAAACGGGGTGATCGTCAACGATCAGTACAGATTTCTGGGGGAGGGCGTCCATCTGGACGATCCTAACGCTCTGAGGTTGCGGTGGCAATAAAACTTAGGTTGTACCTGACCCGGGCGAGTT
>CANFMK010000034.1 GCA_947448325.1 Comamonadaceae bacterium | reverse complement strand
TATGTACGCGGTCATAAAAACCGGCGGCAAACAGTATCGTGTTGCTGCTGGCGAAAAAATTAAAGTAGAACAGATTGCTGCGGACGTTGGCCAGGAAATCGTGATTGATCAGGTGCTTGCCGTCGGTAACGGCGCAGACATCAAGATCGGCACGCCCCTGGTGTCCGGCGCCACAGTCACAGTCACAGTGCTGGCTCACGGCAAGCACGACAAAGTGCACATCTTCAAGATGCGCCGTCGTAAGCACTATCAGAAACGCCAGGGTCACCGCCAGCAGTTCACCGAACTGCAAATCGGCGCGATTTCTGCCTGAGGAGAATAGGTCATGGCACAGAAAAAAGGCGGCGGCTCTACGCGAAACGGTCGTGACTCCAAGCCAAAGATGCTGGGTGTCAAGGCTTTTGGTGGTCAATTGATCAGTGCAGGCTCGATCATTGTTCGTCAACGTGGCACCAAGTTCCACGCAGGCACCAATGTCGGCCAAGGTAAAGACCACACTTTGTTCGCCCTGGTGGACGGCCACGTGTCGTTCGCCACCAAAGGCGCTTTGAACAAACACACCATCAACGTCACGCCTGCTGTTTAAGCTGCTCGCGCTGATGCGAAGGAGCCCCGCCTGGTCGGGGCTTCTTTGTTTGGGTCTTTTGTTTTTTAACCGCTAAACTGGATTTCTATGAAGTTCGTTGACGAAGCCTATATTGACATCGCCGCAGGTGACGGTGGGAACGGCTGCGTCTCGTTCCGTCATGAAAAGTACAAAGAATTTGGCGGCCCCAACGGTGGCGACGGCGGCCGTGGCGGCCATGTCTACGCCGTGGCTGACCCCAATTTGAATACCCTGGTCGACTTCCGCTTTTCGCGTCGTCACGAAGCCAAGCGCGGACAACACGGCATGGGCTCTGACATGTTTGGCGCGGCGGGCGACGATGTCACTTTGAAAATGCCGGTGGGCACCATCATGACCGATGCCGAAACGGGCGAGGTCTTGTTTGAGTTGCTCAAACCCGGTGAGGTGGTGACGATTGCCAAAGGTGGCGATGGTGGTTTTGGCAATATGCGCTTCAAAAGCGCCATCAACCGCGCGCCGCGGCAAAAAACACCCGGTTGGCCGGGTGAGAAGTTCAGCCTCAAGTTGGAGCTGAAAGTCTTGGCCGATGTGGGTTTGCTGGGCATGCCCAATGCGGGCAAGTCCACCTTGATTGCCGCCATCTCCAATGCGCGCCCCAAGATTGCCGACTATCCCTTCACGACCCTGCACCCCAATTTGGGTGTGGTGCGGGTGGGCCCGGAGCAAAGTTTTGTGGTCGCTGATGTACCTGGTTTGATTGAGGGCGCGTCCGAAGGCGCAGGCTTGGGCCATTTGTTTTTGCGCCATTTGCAGCGCACCCGTTTGCTTTTGCACATTGTGGACGTGGCGCCTTTTGACGAAGGTGTCGATCCGGTGGCGCAGGCCAAATCGATCGTGGCTGAGCTGAAAAAATACGACACCGCGCTGTTCAACAAGCCGCGCTGGTTGGTGCTCAACAAGCTGGACATGGTGCCCGCAGAAAAGCGCGAGGCCTTGGTCAAAGACTTTGTCAAACGCTTCAAATACAAGGGCCCTGTGTTCGAAATTTCGGCATTGACACGCGAGGGTTGTGAGCCCTTGATCAAGTCGATCTTTCAGCACATCAAGGCGCAGCAAATTCAAGAGCAGGCACCGGTGTACATCGATCCTCGGTTCGTGGAACAAACCCCGAAACAGGAGCCTGAGTACGTCGATCCGCGTTTCGCAGATCCCCAGCCTGATTAAATTGTCATTTGCCCGATGTCCGTGACCTCTTCAGTTTTGCAAAACGCCCGGCGCATCGTCGTCAAAGTCGGCTCCAGCCTGGTGACCAACGAGGGCCGTGGTCTGGACGAAGCGGCCATTGGCGAGTGGTGCCGTCAAATGGCTGTGCTGGCACGCGAGGGTCGCGAGGTCATCATGGTCTCCAGCGGTGCGATCGCCGAGGGCATGAAGCGTTTGGGTTGGACCACCCGTCCTCACGAAGTGCATGAGTTGCAAGCCGCCGCCGCTGTGGGGCAAATGGGGCTGGCGCAGATTTACGAAACCAAGCTGCGTGAAAACGGTTTGGGCAGTGCCCAGGTCTTGCTGACACACGCTGACCTGGCTGACCGAGAGCGTTATTTGAACGCCCGCTCCACGTTGATGACCTTGTTGCAGCACAAGGTCTTGCCCGTCATCAACGAAAACGACACCGTGGTGACTGACGAAATCAAGTTCGGTGACAACGACACTTTGGGAGCCTTGGTCGCCAACTTGGTCGAAGCCGATGCCTTGGTGATCTTGACCGATCAAAAAGGCCTGTACACCGCCGACCCGCGTAAAGACCCCGCGGCCACTTTTGTGCATGAGGCCCGTGCTGGCGACCCGGCGCTGGAGGCCATGGCCGGTGGTGCGGGCTCTTCGCTGGGGCGTGGCGGCATGATCACCAAAATTTTGGCCGCCAAGCGCGCGGCCGGTTCCGGCGCATCGACCGTGATCGCCTGGGGCCGCGAGCCTGATGCGTTATTGCGATTGGCAAGAGGCGAAGCCATTGGCACCTTGTTGGTCGCGCAAACGGCCAAACAACAAGCCCGCAAACAGTGGATGGCCGACCATTTGCAACTGCGCGGCGCGGTGGTGGTGGATGCCGGGGCCGCGCTCAAATTGCAAGCCGAAGGCAAGAGCTTGTTGGCCATTGGCATGACCGCCGTCGACGGGGATTTTTCACGCGGCGATGTGGTGGCCATCCGCAGTGAAGCTGGGACCGAGATCGCCCGAGGCTTGGCCAATTACGCCAGTGCGGAAGCCCGGCTCTTGTGCCGCAAAGCGTCCAGTGAATTTGAGGCTTTGCTGGGTTACACGGCGGAGCCCGAAATGATTCACCGCGACAACCTGATCTTGACCCGAACCAGCCATTGATCGGCAGGGCGATGATCGCCCCGGCGCTCACGAGGGTGCTGTTTTACTGCGGCGGCGTTGGTCGATTCTGCTCCAACTCGTTCAAATCCTTTTGCGGATCGGGATCAAAGCTGGCGCCTGGCGGCAATTCCATGTGCAGATGCATACCCATGCTGAACTCCACTTGCATGCCTTGATCGCCATCTTGGCTGCGCATGTTGCCGCGCAGGTAGCGATTGCGGTTTTCGTAGCGCGGCAGAAAACGGGACAACTCGGTCAAAGCCATTTCGTAGACGCCCCGTTTGAATTCGACCACCACATCCAGCGGCACCCAAAAGTCGTTCCAACGCCAAGCGTCGAATTCTGGGTGGTTGGTGGCACGCAAATTCACATTCCAATCGGGCACGACCAATTGAAGCAAATACCAGATCTGTTTCTGGCCTTTGTAAAAGCCGCGAGCATCCCGGCGGATGAAGCGGTCTGGCACTTCATAGCGCAACCAATCACGGGTACGGGCCACGATGCGCACATGCTCCGGTTGGAGACCCACTTCTTCGTGCAGTTCGCGGAACATGGCTTGTTCAGGGCTTTCGCCTCTGTCAATGCCGCCTTGCGGAAACTGCCAGCTGTGGGTGCGGATGCGTTTGCCCCAGAACACCTGATTTTTCTGGTTGAGCAAAATGATGCCGACGTTGGGCCTGAAGCCCTCACGATCCAGCATAATCAAACCCCAAATTTTTAAATTGCATTCATTATGCACGCCTTCATGCGTGCAGCAAGAGGATGCGCCCTGCAACGTCTGGATCTGCCGCGATGAAAGCTTCTCAATTTTTGATTTCCACCCTCAAGGAAGCCCCTGCGGACGCTGAAATCGCCAGCCACCAACTGATGACGCGTGCGGGCTTGATCAAAAAGCTCGGTGCCGGTATTTACAACTACATGCCCATGGGTTTGCGCGTTGTTCGCAAGGTCGAAGCCATCGTGCGTGAAGAGATGAACCGGGCCGGCGCCATCGAGATGACCATGCCGGTGGTTCAGCCTGCCGAGCTGTGGCAAGAGACGGGCCGCTTTGACAAGATGGGCCCCGAATTGCTGCGCATCAAAGACCGCCATGGTCGTGATTACGTGATCCAGCCCACCAGCGAAGAAGTCGTGACCGACGTGGTGCGCCAGGAACTGCGCAGCTACAAGCAACTGCCCAAAAATTTCTACCAAATTCAAACCAAATTTCGCGACGAGCGTCGCCCCCGTTTTGGCCTGATGCGTGGTCGTGAATTCACCATGAAAGACGCTTACAGCTTTGACCGCGACATGGTCAGTGCCAAAGCCAGCTACCAGGTCATGGCCGCCGCTTACCGCAGAATTTTCGACCGCTTTGGCCTGACCTACCGCGCTGTCGCGGCTGACAGCGGTGCCATCGGTGGCGATTTGAGCGAAGAGTTCCAGGTGATTGCGGCGACTGGCGAAGATGCCATCGTTTACTGCCCCACCAGCAACTATGCGGCCAATATGGAAAAAGCCGAAGCCCTGGCCCCCAGCCAGCCGCGCGGCGCAGCCGATCAGGCGCTGACGAAAACCGCCACCCCGGGCAAGAGCACCTGCGAAGACGTCGCTGCCTTGCTGAGCGTGCCGCTGGCCACCACAGTCAAGTCTTTGGTGCTGGCCACCGACACCTTGAATGAACAGGGCGAGATTCTCAAATCGCAAGTCTGGCTCTTGCTGCTGCGCGGTGACCACGACATGAACGAAGTCAAAGTGGGCAAGCTGCCCGGCATGGAAGGCGGTTTCCGCTTTGCGACTTTGGGCGAGATCGAAGACCACTTTGGTTGCAAACCCGGTTATTTGGGCCCTTTGAATTTGAAGAAGCCTGTTCACCTGGTGGCTGACCGTGAGGTGGCCGTCATGGCCAACTGGATTTGCGGCGCCAACGAAGTGGACTTTCACATCACCGGCGTGAACTGGGGCCGTGACCTGCCCGAGCCTGCCTTGGTGGCTGACATCCGCAACGTGGTCGCTGGCGACGCTTCGCCTGATGGCCAAGGTGAGTTGGCGATTGAGCGCGGCATCGAAGTCGGCCATGTGTTCTATCTGGGCACCAAATACTCCCAGGCCATGAACGCCACCTTCTTGGACGAGAACGGCAAACCGCAGTTCCTGGAGATGGGGTGCTACGGCATCGGCATTACCCGCTTGCCGGCAGCGGCCATTGAGCAAAACCACGACGAGCGCGGCATCATTTGGCCGGACGCCATTGCGCCCTTCACCGTGGTGGTGTGCCCCATCGGCATGGACCGCAGCGAAGCCGTCAAGGCCGAGGCAGAACGCATTTACGCGGCATTGCTGGCCGACGGCGTGGACGTGATCCTGGACGACCGGGGTGAGCGCCCTGGCGCCATGTTCGCTGATTGGGAGTTGATCGGTGTGCCACACCGCATCACGATTGGCGACAAAGGCCTCAAAGACGGTCAGGTCGAATACCAACACCGCCGCGACAGCGCTGCCAGCAAAGTCAGCACCGCCGAGGTGCTGGCCCATGTGAAAGCCCGCTTGGCGGTGTGAGGTCATGGCCGCCGTGACGGCAAACCCCGCACGCCCTGGGCGGCGATCTTGGCTGCATAGGGTCGCTCTGAACGTCGCCATGGCTTACGGCGCTGTGCGTGTTGCGAGCGCTCAAGCTGGGAGTCAACTGGAAGAACCACTGTCCGAATCGGTGCGTACCGCCCTCACAGCCGCCATTGCCTTTGCCGCTCCGCCTGAGCCGGTTTTGAGCAGCGCCGCAGAACGGCAGGCTTACGCCCAGTGGTTGGCGTCATGTAGCGCGGTGTTGCTCCGGTGGCTACCTCAAACCCAAGAGCGGCAGGAGTTTTTGCAAACCGTATGGTACGAAGCGCGGCGCGCAGGTTTGTCTTTGTCTTTGGTGTTGGGCTTGATCCAGACCGAAAGCGGGTTTCGCAAATACGCCATTTCCAGTGCCGGGGCCAGAGGCTATATGCAGGTCATGCCGTTTTGGGCGCGCACGATTGGCGATGGCGATGCCAGCAAGTTGTTCCAACTGCAAACCAATTTGCGTTTTGGTTGCGTCATCCTGCGCTACTTGCTGGACCGGGAACGTGGGGATGTGTTCATGGGCTTGGGCCGCTACAACGGCAGCCGGGGGCAGTCGGCTTATCCCAACGCTGTCATGCAAGCCCAACGCCAATGGCTGCAGTCGGTGGATTGAAACCACCGCAGTGCGCCAGACTGAACGTCCAGAGAATGACTTAAGCCTGGCCGTTGATGACCTGCTGCAGCTCACCGGACTCGTACATTTCCATCATGATGTCCGAGCCGCCAATGAATTCGCCTTTGACGTACAGCTGTGGGATGGTCGGCCAGTTGCTGTATTCCTTGATGCCTTGGCGGATTTCGGCGTCGTCCAGCACGTTGACGGTTTTCACGGTCTTGGTGTCCACGCCGACGGCTTTCAAAATCTGAATGGCGCGACCCGAAAAACCGCACATGGGGAAGCTGGCGCTGCCCTTCATGAACAAGGTGATGTCGTTGCTTTTCACAAGGTCGTCAATGCGTTGTTGGGTGTCGCTCATGCTGGCTCCTGAGGTGGCCCTGATCGGGCATCAAATAAAAGGGTGGGGTCAAACCGATGGCGTGATTATTTCACTTTGCTGCCACAGATTGACTCTGCAGGGTTATTTTGGCGCTTTTTGGCCGCCGCTGCAGCGCGCGAGCCCGGCCAAATCGGCTTGCGATTGAACTTGGGTAAAGCCTGCTTCGGTCAGCAAACCCCTGACGGCGTCGGCTTGGTCAAAGCCATGCTCCAGCAGCAGCCAGCCTTCTGGCGCCAAATGGGCTTGTGCATCGGCCACGATGCGGCGCAGATCATTCAGGCCGTCCGGTCCACTGGCCAGGGCCTGCAGCGGTTCGTGGCGCAGCGCGGCCAGGTGCGGATCGGCCTCGGCGATGTAAGGCGGGTTGGAGACGATGAGGTCGAACACCCCGTCCACTTGGGCAAACCAGTCACTGGCCCAGAACCGAACCGGCACATTCAATTGCGCCGCATTGGCGCGAGCCACCGCCAGCGCCGCTTCGCTGGCGTCCACCGCGCAAACCTGCGCGTCAGGCCGGGCGTATTGCAAGGCCAGGGCGATGGCGCCGCTGCCGGTGCCCAGGTCCAGGATGCGTAAGGGGCTCTGGGTGTTTCTGTCCGTGGCGTTAGGCAGCACAGTCAAAGCCCAGTCGACCAAGGTCTCGGTGTCGGCGCGGGGGTCGAGCACACGGGCGTCCACCGACAGCGTCAAACCGAAAAATTCTTTGCGACCGGTGATGTAGGCCACAGGTTCTCCGGCCAGGCGGCGTTGCAGGGCGAATTGCCAAGCCTGCTGCTGCACCGCAGTCAAAAGATCCGTGTCGTGGGCCAGCAGCCAGGCGCGCTCGTGCACTGATCGCCCGAGGCTGTGCAGCAACAGCATTTGCGCGTCGAGCCGGGCCAGCCCCAGGGCCTGGGCCTGCGCCAGGCACTGCGTGAGGGTGGGGCCAGCAGATGGGTTCGGGGGCGTTGCTGGCGTCACGCAGCCGCTCCAATTTCCAATTCAGCCAGTTGCTGCGCCGCTTCGTAGGCTTGCAAAGCATGGACCACGTCCTGCAAATCGCCTTCCATGATGCTCAGCAGTTTGTACAAGGTCAGGTTGATGCGGTGGTCGGTCAAGCGACCTTGCGGGAAGTTGTAGGTCCGAATCCGGTCCGAGCGGTCGCCGCTGCCGATCAGGCTTTTGCGCTCGGCGGCATCTTTGGCGGCACGCGCGGCGCGGTCTTTTTCTTGGATGCGTGCGGTCAGCACCTTCAAGGCCTGGGCTTTGTTGCTGTGCTGGCTGCGACCGTCCTGGCATTCAGCCACGATGCCTGTGGGCAGGTGGGTGATGCGCACCGCCGAGTCGGTTTTGTTGATGTGCTGTCCACCCGCACCGCTGGCGCGAAAGGTGTCGATGCGCAAATCGGCCGGGTTGATTTGGATGGCCTCGGCCTCATCGGGTTCGGCCAACACGGCCACGGTGCAGGCGCTGGTGTGGATGCGGCCTTGGGTTTCGGTGGCCGGCACGCGCTGCACCCGGTGCCCGCCGGACTCGAATTTGAGCGCACCGTACACCTGTTCACCTTCAAAGCGCACCACCACTTCTTTGTAGCCGCCCAACTCACTCACAGACTCGGACATGATTTCGGTTTTCCAGCCCTGGCTCTCGGCGAAGCGGCTGTACATGCGCAGCAGGTCGCCCGCAAACAGTGCGGACTCGTCGCCGCCCGTGCCGGCCCGTATTTCCACAAAAGCGGGGCGCGCATCGTCAGGGTCTTTGGGCAACAGCATGCGTTGCAATTCGGCTTCCAGTGTTTCCAACTCGGCACTGGCGCTGACCACTTCTTCTTCGGCCATCTCGCGCATGTCTTCTTCAGCCAGCATGGCTTGCGCGGTGTGCAAATCCTGGCTGCGCAGTTGATGGCGTGCATAGCGCGTGGCCACGGCGCTGACCTCGGCATGCTCACGCGAGAGCTTCAAGAACTGCGTCATGTCGCGCATGATGTCCTCGCGCGACAGCAAAAAGTCCAGCTCCGTCAGTCGCAAAGCGTAGCGCTCGAGTTGGGTTTTGAGAAATTTTTTCATGTCTTGAACAGTATGGGGTCGCTTTGTAGGAGCTTGCCTGCAAGCAATGGCTCGAGGACTTTTCTCGGCAGGGTCGCCAGCAGTCTGGCTCCTACGGTGTGCAGGGGCCGTTGGCGCGAGGCCGCTAACGCTCGCTGCGCAAGAACAGGCGTTGCACGGCCTGTGCGGTTTGCTGGGCATGCTCGCCGTCGGCGGCTTTGAGTTCGGCCATGGCGCCGTGCAGCATTTTTTGCGTCAGCCCGCGCGACAGGGCTTCCAGGACTTTTTCAGGGCTCTCGCCTTTGGCCAGCAGTTTGTGCGCGCGCTGCAACTCGGCTTCACGCCAAGCCTCGGCTTGGGCTTGCAACTCGCGGATCAAGGGCACGGTGCCGCGTTGCACCATCCAGTGCATAAAGCTTTGCACCCCGGCGTCAATGATGACCTCGGCCTGGGCCACGGCCGCTTGGCGGTGCGCTTGGCCGGTTTGCACCACGCTGGCCAAATCGTCGACGGTGTAGAGGTACACGTCTTCCAGCGATTTGACTTCAGGCTCAATGTCACGCGGCACCGCCAAATCGACCATGAACATGGGGCGGTGCTTGCGTTTTTTCAAGGCCCGCTCCACAGCGCCCAAGCCAATCAGAGGCAAGGTGCTGGCGGTGCAGCTGATCACCGCATCAAACTCATGCAAACGATCGGGCAGCTCGGCCAGACGCAACACCTCGGCGCCGTAGCGGGCGGCCAATTTTTCGCCACGCTCCATGGAGCGGTTGGCAATCGCCATGCTTTTCGGTTGCCGAGCTGCAAAGTGGGTGGAGACCAACTCGATCATCTCGCCGGCGCCGACAAACAGCACCTTGATGGTTCGCAAATCTTCAAAGAGCTGGCTGGCCAAACGCACCGAGGCGGCCGCCATGCTGATCGAATGCGCGCCGATTTCGGTGGTGGAGCGCACGTCTTTGGCCACCGCAAAGCTGCGCTGAAACAACTGGTTCAAGGTGCTGCCCAGCGCGCCAGCTTGTTCGGCGGCGCGCACCGCGTCTTTGAGCTGACCCAAAATTTGCGCCTCGCCCAAGACCATCGAGTCCAGGCCGCTGGCCACGCGAAAAGCGTGCCTCGCCACATGGTCGTCTTCGAGCAGGTAGGTGTGCTGGCTCAGCTCTTGGGGGGAGACGCCACCGGTCTGGGCCAACCAGTTCAGCGTGTCGGTCATGGCCAACTGGTCTGCGGCGCAATACACCTCGGTGCGGTTACAGGTGGACAGGATGGCTGCTTCTGGCAGTTTTTGCGTGTGTTGCGACAAGTTGTCGCGCAATCCCTGCAAAGTCGGCGGCAATTGGTCCAGGGCGAAGGCAAACCGACCGCGCAAATCGAGCGGTGCGGTGGTGTGATTTAAGCCAAGGGCCCAGACTGCCATATCGCTTCATTATAAAAGTAGCCCTGGCCGATAACCCCAGGAATGCTGAAATCCAGTCCTTCAGGCCGTAGCGGTCTGAATTGACGGCACAATCGGTGCGCATGAGCTTCTCG
Organism: Comamonadaceae bacterium; assembly: GCA_947448325.1. Classification (GTDB taxonomy): domain Bacteria; phylum Pseudomonadota; class Gammaproteobacteria; order Burkholderiales; family Burkholderiaceae_C; genus Limnohabitans_A. The sequence goes on along the minus strand of CANFMK010000034.1, from coordinate 10,794 downwards.
CAAATGGCCTTGCACCTGCTGTTTTTCTTTTTGCCGGCCCTGGCCCTGGCCTTGTTCAGCGCGGCGTGCGGTTCCTGGCTGTTTCGACCCGGCGCGGGTCTGCGATGGACGCAGCGCTGGGCCTTTAATGCGGCCGCCGGCGTGCTGGTGCTGGTGGCGGGTTTGGTCGTGTTTAACAACGACGGCAAGATGGCCACCTACGGCGCTTTGGTCGTGGTCAGTGCCACTGTGGAGTGGGTATTGCAAAAAGGCTGGCGGGGGCGTTAGGTTTTGAAGCGCTTAAATTTTAATAAATCAAGAATCTAAACACAGTCATATTACTCAAGCTGGATGCCCTTGCCCTCTCAAATTAACCGCTGTTGCAACGACGCCTCACCCAGCGGCCTAAGCCGCGCATAGTCCAATAGTTCTGCCAGTCTAGCCCCTTTACCCTGCCACTCATACACCACCGCCTCACCCAGCAGAACGTAGTGCCAGGGCGGGCCGCCACGTTGGACTTCAGTCAGGTTGTTGATGCGTTCGCACCAGGCCAGCGCGGCTTTCAGTTTGCGTTGCACATTGGGATGGATGGTTTGTTCCTGGCCTTTGGTTTCAACCAGAAACACCGCACCCGCAGTGCGCACCAGAAAGTCGGGTGAATAGAAAGCAGGCAGGCCGTCGTCTTTCACATAGCGCAGGCGGGCAAATGTGTGGCGGTTTTCGCTGAGCTTGCAAAACGCCTGCACTTGCGTGTCGGCTTGTGCCCAGTGGATGAAGGCGCGTTCCAGCCCGCCGTTGCGGCTGGGCCAGCCCAGTCGGGTGTAGATGCATTTAGACACCTCTACCGACGCACTCTCGCGCACCATGAGCTTGGGCACTTCGCTCAAATAGCGCAGATGTACTTCGGTTTGGCCTGTGGTGTGCTTTTCTTCCGATTCAAGCAGGCCGACGGCAAACACCTTGGTGATGTGGTCCACCACGGGCTGCAACAGCAGCAAACGCCAGTTTTCATCTTCCAGCGGGTTGAAGGTGTCTGAAAACAGTTGCGTCCAGACGTAGTCGTCGATCCAACCTGTCAGTTCGGCGGTGTTCACTTGCAGATAGGGCTTTGCCAGGTGCGTGGCGATCTTGTTGCCCTTGGGGAGTGGCTCGCTCAAAGCCTGGCTGATGCGCCGCGTCAAGCGCGACAGGTAATCGTTGTAGCCGTTGACGTTCATCACCGCGCCGTCCACCCTGTAGTCGCCAAACAGCGTGGCGCTTTGCAGGTCTTGCGAGACAAAGGTGTCACCCTTGCCCAGCATGCCCTTGAGCTGGTCCGCCGTCATGGCCGTGAAGGCGGGCAGGGCGGTCACGTCGATCTGCTTGTGGTCGCGCAGTTCGTCGGTTTCTTGCAGTATGAACGGGATGCCGAAGTCAAAGGCTTCAAAGTCTTCGCGCAGTTCTGCTGCGATCACGTCACCCGTGGCCGAGCTGCCGTCCCCGTCGTCATCGCCTGCGATGCCCGCCAGGCCTTCGTTGATCAGATCGTCATAGAAAGACTGAAACGCCGGGTGCTCCACGATGGACAGCACATCGAGCAAGCTGCCGGGTTCTTTGCTGGCCTCAATCAGTTCGCGGTTTTCGCGTTTGATGTCGTTGTATTCCGCGTCGCGCCACATCAGGCGCAGGCCGCGCCCGATGGTTTGCTCCAGCAGAATCTGCGCCTGGCTGGAGCGCAGCGGCACGATGACGCAGATGTTGTTCACGTCAAAGCCTTCGCGCAGCATCAACACGCTCACGATCACACGCGGTGTGGCGTGGTGGTCCACGCTGAACAGGCGTTCGCGTACAGGTGCCCAGTCCTTTTCGCCCAGCTCAGCTTTTTTGCCCGAGTCGATGGTCATCACCTCATCTTCGTTCAGGCCTTCCTGGTCGCGCAAGAACTCGGCCACCAGCGGCGACACTGTGGTGTCTTCGCAGACCACCAGCATCTTGGGGTGGCGGTGCGGGTCAATGGCCGCAAAGTCTCTTTCCAGCTTGCGCAGCTTGGCCAGGCCTGCCCGCAACATCACGCGTTGGCCTTCGCTCAGAGCAGGGTTGCCCGATTCATCGCGCTCGGCCTTGAACTCCAGTGGCAATGCGCCGATTTCTTTGCGGCGGTCCAGAACCAGCGACTTGACCAGCCCGGCGCGCATGGCGCTTTTCAGGTCGAAGTCGGTCACGATGTGCGGAAAGAACACCTTGCGTTTGTTCTTGCCCGAGCCCACGTCGTTGTAAGGCGTGGCCGAAAAGTCCACCTGCACAAAGCGGCGGCCCTTGGTCTGGGCGATGCGGCTCAGGCTTTTTTGCCATTCCACCTCAGTGGTTTCGCCTTCACGCTTGAATTCGTGGATGTGGTGCGCTTCGTCGTTGAACACCATCAGCTCGGGCAGCTGTGCCAAAAACTCCAGCACATTGCCGCGTGCGTAGCGGCGGTCCAGCACGTCCAGGCTGTTGCCTGTGGCGCGTCCGGGCGTCAGCGGCAGCACCTGGGCCACCACGTCTTGCGGGTCCAGAGGTGCGCCCAGTGTTTCGACTTCTTGAATGTCTTCAGTCACATCGCCTTCGGCCAGCAAGTGCCAGTTGGTGATGGCGATCATGCCGTTGCCCGTGGCTTTGAGGCCGATCTCGTTCTTGCTGCACACATTGCCGCGCACAAACGCAAACACCGATTCACGGTGCGCCTCGGGGATGAACAGGTCGGCAAACTTGGCCATGTCTGAACTGGCGAAGTCACGCGAGCCATTGCCACCTGCAACGAGCTTGCCGCAAAACGCATCGAGCAAGCGCTCATAAACAATCAGGCCCGGCGCCACCACCATGAACTGACGGGTAAAACGTGGGTCGTCGATCCCTTCAGCCAGCGCTGCGGTTTTGTTGAGCAGCTGCCAGATCATCAGCGCTTGCAGCACCCAGGTCTTGCCCGTGCCCGTGGCCATCTTCAGGCAGTACTTGGGGTGGCCGTGTTTGTCGGTAGACACTTCGTTCAAGCGCGTGCCCGTCAGCAGCGCATCGGGTGCGGCGGCGCGGTACAAGTCCAGCAGCGTCCAGCGGCCAAGGCCAGCGCCCAGCACCTCGTGCGCCACGATGGCATTCAAGATGGCTTGCCTTTGTCCGGCGTGGAAGTTCAAACTGCCTCGGGCCATCACCATGTCTTCGCCAAACCACCAGGCCAGCAAGTCGGCGGTAGTGGGTGTGACCAGTTCCAGAATGTCTGCTGCGCCCGATTCCAGGCCCAGGCAGAGCTGATTGGTTTTGGCGGTCAGGCCTGCGGCCAAGGCCAATTGGTCATCGGCTTTCTTGGCGGCTGTGCTCATGAGGCCTCCACAGTGGCGACTACTTCGGCTTCAAAGCCAAAAACATCGACTACGCGCACACACACCTTGCGAGCCCCGGCTTTTGCTGGAACGCTCACCTGCGCTTGCGTGACAACGCGCAGCACATCGGCATCGTTGGCGGAGTTGCCCCGGTAGTCTTGCCAGACCGAGCGGAAAACCTTGCCGTCGTAGTCCGGGTCCACCGCCCAATATTCAATCAGGGCCAGCGGCTCCTTGTTGGCCACTTGCTGCAAGGCTTGGCGGTTGGCGTCGTCCAGGTTGATGGCCTCGGGCGAGAGCAGCACGTAGTTTTTGAGCTTGACTGTGAGTGTTTCAGTCGGGGTTTCTTCACCTGCATTGGCTGACTTCTGGCGCGTGATTGGCTCGATGGTCAGGTATTGCAGTGACGAGAAACGCACTTGACCGCGCAGCTTGTCGATGCCACCTTTCTTCTTGAGGCGGTCCATCAGGTCCGGTGGTATGACCAGCACTTCGAGGCGACTGTCGTTGAGCGCGGTGATGGTTTCGCCAATCGACGGCTCAAAATTCCAGCCCAGCACCACCACGCGGTCCCAGCCACCCATCAGGTTGTCGCGCTGAGCGATGGCTTTTTTGAGCGTGGCCATGCCGGTGAGCTTGTTGGGCGAATCGGCGAGCACCAGAGTTTTGCTGCTACGACCTGCACCGAGTGCCATGCCTGCAATTTGGCCCAGATTGCGCTGCGGGTTTACGTCGGGTGGCAAGGGCAGGGCGCCGTAGAGGGACAGGACGATTTGCGACAAATCACCGATTCGGAAATCGCGGCCCAAGTGCGCTTTTGCTGCTTCGACCTGGTAGTCACCAATGGCTTGATAGAGGAAGGGCTTGGCTTCTTGGTCGATCAGGCGTTTGCGCATGATCATACAGGCAGGTTTACCGAGATCGGTTGTGATCCAGCCGCGGCCCAGTTTTTCGGCTGCCGCCGCAGTGGTGCCCGAGCCTCCATTGAAGTCTGCAACGATACCGTTTTCTGGACTAGACGCACGAATAATGCGTTCGAGTAATTTCTCGGGTTTTTGGGTTCCGTACCCTACTCGCTCAATAGCTTGTGAGTTGAGCCTCGGTAAGTCAGTCCATAAATCTGAAAGAGGTGCCCCCTCCATTTCATCTAAGAATCGTTTGTAGCGGGCCAGACCATTACGGGTGTAGTAAATGCGCCCTTCGTCAGCGTGGCGTTTCATCGTGCTCAGCGGGCATCGCCATATTTTCGTCAATCCATTCCACTCGTATTCGTAACCACCACCTTGTAGCCCTGCCGCAGTTAGATCTTGATCTTCAAATCGCCGTCCAGATTCATCTATTTTTTGATAATGGCTTTCAAGATATTCCTCCTCATAAGGTTGATATTGTTGTTTCCAAAAAGGGGTGCTTCCCTTGGAATAAAACATGATGTTGTTGTGTGCAATACCCATCAATCCAGCGTCGCTGTGGCCTGCTGCACTTTTCCAAATGATGTCATTTCGAAAATTGTGTTTGCCATAAATCTCATCCATCACTAATTTCACGTAATGCCCCACATGCCAATCCAAATGCACGTAAATGGACCCGGTATCGGCCAGCAGTTCACGCATCAGGATCAATCGCGGCGTGATCATCGTGAGGTACGAGGCGGTGCCGTCACTCCAGGTGTCTGAATAGGCAAACTGCTCGATGACTGTGGGTTTTTGTTCGATCTCCACTCCAGGCAGCGTGACCTTGGTGCGGTAGTCGGCTTTGGAGTCAAAAGGCGGGTCGATGTAGATCAGGTCCACCTTGCCGCGCAGGCTGGGCGTGTTTTCGTCGCCCGCCAACAAGGCCGCCATGGCCAGCAAGTTGTCGCCATAAATCAGCCGATTGGCCCAAGGCGCTTCGGGTGCAGCGCCCAACGTGGCTTGTGGGTTTTCGATCAGGCTGGCTTGCCCCGGTGCAAACACCTCGCGCTGGCAGTTCCTGTTTTGCTGGGTGACCCAGTCTTGCGCTGCAGTGTCACGGGCTGGCAGTACCACTTCACGGGTTTGCAGCCCCACACGGTGACGGCTTTCGATGCCCTCCAGGATTTTTTCAGCTTGCTTGCGGCCGTTGGCCACGATGTCGGGGAGTTGTTCGAGGAGGGACTTGGGCATTCAATGGACTCAATAAGCTGTTGATTCAGTTTTCAACTGATTGTTGTAATGATACTCAACAGCTATTTGAGAAAATCATCAAGCGGTTTGTAGTTTGCTTGAATGAATGAAAAAATCGAATTCACCGAGCGTTTGCGGGCCGCCATGCTTGAGGCGGGCTACGTTGCCAGTCCTTCGGTTTTGGAACATGAGTTCAATTTGCGCTGGCCAGGCAAGTCGATCAGCAACCAGGCTGCGTGGGGTTGGTTGAACAACCGTTCCATTCCAATGCAGGACAAGATGCTGGTTTTGGCCGAGTGGCTTAAGGTTGAGCCAGATGTTTTGCGGTTTGGGACCGCAGTGCGGTTGTCTGTGCAGCAGCGGCAAAAACGCTGGGACGAAGGTACTGGCTATTTGGAACGGGAGGCCTTTGATGCCTTCCTGTTGTTGCCCGCTGAGCAACGCAAAATTATTCGTGAAGTGATCCTGACTTTTGCCAAGGCGAGTGGAGTGGAAGACAAGCCCGCTAAGAAGTAAGAGCTATTGCGGTCCGCTTTAACTTAGACCGTGCTGAACAAATCGACCCGGTCGGTGATGATGCCGTCGGTACCCAGCGCCCACAGGTGCGCGGCGGCCCATTCGTCGTTCACGGTGTAGCTCAGGCACCGCATGCCGGCGGCGTGCACCTGGCTCACGGTCTGCGCGTCCCACAGCGCGTAGTTGCAGACCACGGCCTGGCAGCCCAATTGCTGCGCCTCGACCAACCAGCCTTCACGCCACGTGTCGAGCAGCAAGCCGCGCGGCAGATGCGGCGCGGTGGCTTGGGCACCAGCGAGCGCCTCGGCTTTGAAGGAGGTCAAGAGCGGAGGTGTTTCAAGGCCGGACTCGGCATCCTTCCACAAGGCCGCTGCCTCACGCGCCACCGCTTCGCCCGTGCGCCGTTCGGTGCCGGGTGTGGGTTTGATCTCGATGTTCAGCAGGTAGCGGTTGTGCCTGCAAAAGCGGGCCAGATTGGCCAGCGTGAGCAGCGGCTCGCCAGCGTAGGTGCGTGAGTGCCAGCTGCCCGCATCCAGTTGCGCCAAGTCATGCCATGTGAAATCACCGCCCACGCCGTGGCCGTTGGTGGTGCGGTTGAGCGTCGCGTCGTGCATCAAGAAGACCACACCGTCGCTGCTGAGTTTGGCGTCGCATTCGAACATGCGGTAACCATGCTGCGCGCCCAGGCGAAATGCCGCCAAGGTGTTCTCTGGGGCCAGCTTACCCGCGCCACGGTGGGCGATCCAACGCGGGTATGGCCAGTGGGGTAAAGCGTTGGCGCTCATGTGGTTTCCAGCCGTTGGCCTGACTCGGCGTTGAACCAGTGCACATGCTCGGCGCGGGCCGTGGCGTGAAAGGTCTCACCCGGCTGGGGTGCCGGGATAGAAGCGTCCAGCCGTAAGGTGAGCAATTCATCGCCCAGGTGGGCATGCACCAAGCGTTCAGCGCCCAGCAGCTCGACCGTGTCGGTCTGCAAAGTCCAACCTTGGCCAGGCGTCAGGTCCAGGTGCTCAGGCCGGATGCCCATCACCTTTTGCCCTGCACAGCCTGGTGCGTGCCGCAGCAAGTTCATCGGCGGCGAGCCCATGAAGCTGGCCACAAAGGTGCTGGCGGGGCGGTTGTAAACCTCTTCGGGCGTGCCAAATTGCTCCATCACACCGCCATTCATCACGATCATGCGCTGCGCCAGAGTCATGGCTTCGACCTGGTCGTGGGTCACAAACAGACTGGTGATGCCCAACTCGCGATGCAGTTTTTGAATTTCCAGCCGGGTTTGGGCGCGCAGTTTGGCGTCCAGGTTGGAGAGCGGCTCGTCAAACAAAAACACCTGCGGCTGGCGCACGATGGCCCGTCCCATGGCCACACGCTGGCGCTGACCGCCGGACAACTCGCGCGGTTTGCGTTGCAGCAGGGGGCTCAATTGCAAAATGTCTGCCGCCTTGTTCACCCGGGTTTGGATCTCGGCGGCGGGCACTTTGGCGATCTTCAAGCCGTAGGCCATGTTGTCGAACACCGTCATGTGCGGGTACAGCGCATAGTTTTGGAACACCATCGCAATGTCGCGTTCGGCCGGTTCCAGATCGTTGACCACGCGCGCGCCGATCGAGATGGTGCCGCCGGTGATGTCTTCCAGACCGGCCACCATGCGCAGCAAAGTGGATTTGCCGCAGCCGGATGGCCCGACGATGACGACGAATTCGCCGTCTTGAATTTGCGCATTCAAGCCATGAATCACCGGGACCGACTTGGCCCCCGAGCCGTAGCGTTTGACCACTTGAGTGAGTGTGATGGAAGCCATTATTTTTCAGTATCAACCAGGCCCTTGACGAACCATTTTTGCATCAGCATGACCACCAAAGCGGGCGGGATCATGGCCAGCATGGCGGTGGCCATGACGATATTCCATTCGGTTTGCGCGTCACCCCCGGAGATCATGCGTTTGATGCCGATCACCACCGGGTACATGTTTTCTTCGGTGGTCACCAACAGCGGCCACAGGTACTGGTTCCAACCATAGATGAACTGGATCACAAACAGCGCTGACATGCTGGTCACCGACAGGGGCAGCAGCACGTCTTTGAAAAACTGCATCGGGCTGGCGCCGTCCATGCGCGCGGCTTCGATCAACTCATCGGGGATGGTCAAAAAGAACTGCCGAAACAAAAACGTCGCCGTGGCCGACGCAATCAAGGGCACCGTGAGGCCCGCGTAGCTGTTGAGCATGCCCAAGTCCGAGACGACTTGGTACGTCGGCCCAATGCGCACCTCCACCGGCAGCATCAGGGTGATGAACACCGCCCAAAAAATGGCCATGCGAAATGGAAAGCGGAAAAACACGATGGCAAAGGCCGACAGCAGCGATATGGCGATCTTGCCCAGCGAAATGACCAAGGCGCTGATCAAGCTCACCCCCATCATGCGACCCACAGGGGCGGTGGAGCCGTTGCCCACGCGATCGCCCATCAGTGCGGCGCTGTAGTTGTCCCACAGGTGCGTGCCGGGCCACAGCGTCATGGGCGTTTTGATCACTTCTTCCATGGTGTGGGTGGAGGCGACAAAGGTGACGTAAATCGGAAACGCCACCACCACCACGCCCAAGATGAGCACCGCATGGGCCAGGATGTCGAGAAAACGGTTGCGCTCGATCATGCTCAGTAATTCACTTTTTTCTCAACGAAACGGAACTGCACCACCGTCAGCGCAATCACGATCACCATCAGCACCACCGATTGCGCGGCCGAGCCACCCAGGTCCATGGCCTTGAAGCCGTCGAAGTACACCTTGTAGACCAAGATGGCCGTGTCTTTGCCGGGGCCGCCTTTGGTGGCGGCGTCGACGATGCCGAAGGTGTCAAAGAAGGCGTAGACCACGTTGATCACCAGCAAGAAAAAGCTGGTGGGCGAGAGCAGCGGAAACTGGATCGTCCAAAACCGGCGCCAAGGCCCTGCGCCGTCAATGGCGGCCGCTTCGATCAACGATTTCGGAATGCTTTGCAGCCCGGCCAAGAAAAACAAAAAGTTGTAAGACAGCTGCTTCCAGACAGCGGCCATGACGATCAAGGTCATGGCGTGGCGGCTGTTGAGCAAGGTGTTCCATTCAAAGCCCCATTGGTTCAGGGCATAGGACACAACACCAATGCTGGGCGAAAACAGAAACAACCACACCACCCCGGCCACCGCAGGGGCGACGGCATAAGGCCATATCAGCAAAGTGCGGTACAGCGTGGTGCCGCGCACCACCCGATCGGCAAAGTACGCCAACAGCAGCGACAGGCTGATGCCCAGCGCCGCCACCAGCAACGAGAAGCGGGCGGTGGTTTCAAAAGAGGCCAGGTAGGTCGCGTCGTTCCACAGGTTGCGGAAGTTTTCTAATCCGACCCAGGTGACCGAGGTGCCAAACGCGTCGGATTGCTGCAAAGACTGCAGCAGGGCTTGGCCTGCGGGCCAGAAAAAGAAGACGCTGATGATGACGACCTGGGGTGCAATCAGCACCCAAGGCAGCCATCGTGAGCGGAAAACTACGCGTTTTTCAGCAGCCAAAGTGGGGAATCAGCTTTTGTTGGCTTTTTCGAAGCGTTCCAGCAACTCGTTGCCGCGCTGGTTGATGCTGTCCAAGGCCTCTTTGGCGGATTTCTTGCCGGCCCAGACCTGCTCGAACTCTTCGTCTTCGATGGCGCGGATCTGCACATAGTTACCCAATCGGATGCCGCGCGACTTGTCGGTGGTCTTGCGGATCATTTGGTTCACAGCGGTGTCGGTGCCAGGGTTTTGCTTGTAAAAGCCCGATTGCTCGGTCAGTTTGTAAGCGGCCATGGTGATGGGCAGGTAACCGGTGCGCTTGTGGCTGGCCGACTGCACTTCGGCATTCGACAGGTAATTGAAGAAAGCGGCCACGCCTTTGTATTCTTCAGCTTTCTTGCCCGACATGACCCACAGGCTGGCGCCGCCAATGACCGTGTTTTGAGGTGCGCCTGGCACATCAGGGTAGAAGGGCAGGGTGGACAGGCCGTAGGCGAACTTGGCGTTCTTGGCCACGTTGCCGTAAAAGCCCGAGGAGGTGGTGATCATGGCGCATTCGCCAGAAACGAAGGACGCCTCAGGCACGTTGGCACGGCCTTTGTAGACAAACAGACCTTGCTTGGCCATATTGCCCAGGTTTTCAATGTGGCGCACATGCAAGGGCGAGTTGGCGACCAGACGGGCGTTCAAGCCGCGCATGCCGTTGCCTTGGGTCGCCAGTTCGGTGTTGTGCCAGGTGGAAAAGCTCTCCAGTTGCGTCCAACCTTGCCACGCAATCGTCAACGGGCATTTGTGCCCGCTGGCTTTGAGCTTGGCGGCTGCCAGGGCCACTTCAGGCCAAGTTTGAGGCGCTTTGTCGGTGGCGATGCCGGCTGCCTTGAACGCGTCTTTGTTGAAATAGAACACGGTGGTCGAGCTGTTGAAGGGGAAAGACAGCATCTGGCCGCTGGGAGCGGTGTAGTAACTGGCTACGGCGGGCACGTAAACCGAAGGGTCAAACTTGTAGCCTGCGTCTTGCATGACTTTGCCCACCGGCACGACCACGCCCTTGCTGGCCATCATGGTGGCGGTGCCCACTTCGAACACTTGCAAGATGTGCGGCGCATTGCCAGCGCGAAAGGCCGCCACGGCGGCGGTCATTGACTCGTCATAAGTACCCTTGTAAACCGGGTTGATTTTGTAGTCTTTCTGACTCGCATTGAAATTCTTGGCCAGATCGTTGACCCATTCGCCATTCACCGCCACCATGGAGTGCCACCATTGGATTTCGGTTTGGGCTTGCGCAGACAGGCTGATGGCAGCCAG
>CANFMK010000033.1 GCA_947448325.1 Comamonadaceae bacterium | reverse complement strand
GTGTTTCTCCCTAGTGTCAAATCATGAAAAACAAATGACACTGAATGTGCCATCTGATGATCACTTTTCATTTCAAGGAAAACCATGGAAAAAACGCACGCATTCAAATTGGCTGGAACAGCCATGTTCATCCTGTCCGCAGCCACTTCGGCGCTTGCGGCAGACGGTTTCAAACTGCGCTTTCCGATTTCAGGCACCTTGGGTGGCGAGATCGTCGCGCCCTTGCCCAGTGAAGGTTGGGTGGGGTCGGTGGCGATCACCGATGTCAATGTGGACAAAGTCGTGGGCAACGATGGCAATCCATTGAAGTTGCCCCAAACCGGGCGTGTTGTTGCAGCCAACCCGCTAACTGAATATACAAGCATTACTGCGCTGGGCGTTAAGCAACGGCTAACTCAGGCCAACATGACTTTGGCGCGGATGCTGAGTCCCGATGTACAAGGCGGAAAATTAGCGCTAGCTATCAATATTCCTTATGCATTGAGCTTTGATGCGGATTTGAATTTTTCTGGTGACACGCCTCAAAAGATCATTGCGCTTGGCGGTCAGACTGCTGCGAACACCTATCAAGCTAAGTTAGCAGCCGCCGGACCCGCAAATTCGGTCAATACATCCGGTTTGGGAGACATTGAAACCAGCCTGTTGTGGGAAAAAACGGTTGATAAATTCAAAATTGTGGGCGGTGCTACATTGGCTTTGCCCACCGGCAATTACAGCTATACCGAAGGGGTGATGAAGCCCAACATCGGCTATGGCAAGTACTACACCTTCCGTCCGGGCGTGGGTGTGGCTTATAACGCCTCCGAAAATGTGACTTTGGGCGTGCGCGGCAGTTTGGGTTTCAACACCGAAAACACCACCAACAAAGTGCGCAGCGGCGACTTTTATGTGATCGATCTGGCCGCGGCCTTCAAAACACCTGTTGGCGTCTTTGGCCCGCACGTCACGATGTTGCGTCAGTACACCGATGACAAAAAGAATGGGCAAATTGACACATTGTTAGGTGCTAACCGCGTCTCCATCACGGGGGCTGGTGCTTTCGCCACCTTCCCGATCAAATCCATTGGCGCGGGCTTGAATCTGTCTTATATGAAGACGATCGACACGCGCAACTCCCTGTCTGGTAGCTTCGTGCAGGCACGCCTCTCCAAAGCTTTCTAAGCACACGACCTGCCTACCCTCAATCCCAAGTTGCGCCTGACCGGCGCACTTGGGATTTTTCAATTGGCGTAATAGACGTAAGCGTCACCCGGCTTGGCGGGTTGCTTGAGTGTTTGGTCGATGTAGATGGCCGCCTCGCCCAGCGAAGGCCACAGCGGTTTGACCTGTTGGGCATTGACCGCGGCCAGGCGTTTTTTCATGTCCGCCAGCCGCTGTGGTTCTTGGCTGGCCAGGTTGTTGCGCTCCCCCGGGTCTGCGGCCAAGTTGTAGAGCACGTCTTGTTTGGGGCGTTCCATGACTTGCAGTTTCCAGTCACCCTGGCGCAGGGCGAGGTAGGTGTCGGTGCGGAAAAACAATTGTTCATGGGGCGCTTGCGTATTCAGACCTTTGGCAAAGGGCAACAGGTTCACGCCGTCCAACACTTTGCCCTCGGGCGGGGCCGCTTTGGCTGCCGCCAAGGCGGTGGTGAAAATGTCCAGGTGGCTGATGGGCTGCTGGTATTGCTTGCCCTTGGGCAAGCCTTTGGGCCACTTCATGAAGAAGGGCACCCGGATGCCGCCTTCGTAAAAAGTAGCCTTCCAGCCACGAAAGGGTTTGTTCACCTCGGGCACGCCAATGTAGTGCGCGCCGCCGTTGTCGCTGGTGAAGATGATCATGGTGTTGTCATCCAAGCCCTGGTCTTTGAGGTGCTGCAACACACGGCCGATGTTGCGGTCCAAAGACCGGATCATGGCGGCGTAGACGCGGGTGGTGTGGTCCGCGATGTGCGGCAAGGCATCGTAGTCTTCACGCGTGGCCTGCAAAGGGGTGTGCGGCGCGTTGTAGGCCAGGTACATGAAGAAGGGGTTTTGCTTGTTCGCGTCGATGGCTTTGAGGGCCTCGTCGGTCAAATAGTCCGTCATGTAACGCGGCGGTTGAAAAGGTTTGCCGTCGTTAAAGCGAATGCCCCAAGGATGTGCTGCCCATAAGAATTGATCAATCGGGTCGAAGTCCTGTTTGGAGTTGACCACCTGAGGCGAGTTTTCGGGCAAAAACATGGAGGCGCCATGCATCAAAGACAAGGACTCGTCAAAGCCATGCGCATACGGCCGAAACTGGGGGCTGTCACCCAAATGCCATTTGCCCAATTGCAGGGTTCGGTAGCCTGAAGTTTTCAAGGCCCGGGCCAGGGTCACTTCGCTCACCGGCAAGCCCATGTCTTCGTAGGGGATCAAATCCACTTCACGTTCGGCATGGTAGAGGGGTTTGGGCAAGCCGTTGGCGGTGGGGTTGGCAGAAATCGCCTTCATGAATTGTTTGGGCGTTGGGGTGAATTCAAAACCAAAACGGGTGGGGTAGCGCCCGGTCATCATGGCCGCGCGAGAGGGCGCGCAGGTGGCGTTGCCAGAGTAACCTGCCAAAAAATCAACCCCGTTATGAGCCAAGGAGTCGATGTGTGGGGTGGGCACTGAGCCGTTGGCGACGCCTCCGCCGTGAGCGGTGATGTCGTTGAAGCCCAAATCGTCGGCCACGATCAAAATGATGTTGGGCCGTTTTTCTGCGCCTTCTGGTGCAGGTGTCACGGTGGGGTTGGCCCAGCGTACTTCTTGCGTGGGGCCGTAATTGGTGCGAAGCACGTATTTCACACCCAGCAGCATGACGCCCATGCGACCGCCGACCGCCCAATACCCGAAGGCCAAAAGAGACAGCAGAATCAACAAGCCCAAAAGCCAGCGGCGCAGGGGAGAAGACAACATAAACAACTTCCTAATGCATGTGGCCCGCGCAAGTGGGGCCTGACAGATTCTGGATCGAAATGCAGCCTAAAGATATCGGTATTTACGCACTTGCAGCGTGGCGAATAATATGGCAATCTAGATGCCAATAGATGGCATGGTGGGCGCGCCCCGAAAGGCGCAAGCGGTCGAGGTCTTTTCTGATAACCTTGGTCCCCATGACTGTTCTTGCCCCTCTCCCGTGAGCTGACTTTGGCCTCCACGCCCAAATCCGCCTCCTCCACCGCTGCTGCAGCCAAGGACGCCCCGCGCCTGAAGCGGGAAGATTGGTTGCAAGCGGCTTTCAACGCCGTGGTGGACGGCGGTGTGGACAACCTCAAAATCCTCACCCTGGCCGAAACCTTGGGGGTCACCCGGGGCAGTTTTTACTGGCATTTTGGCGACCATGCAGAGCTGTTGCAAGCGACCTTGCAAGGTTGGAAAGACCAAGAAATTCAACGCGTATTGCACATTGAAAGCCAGCAAACCCCTGACCCACATGCTGACATGCACAGGCTGCTGGACGCGGCCTTGGCGCACAGTGGCGATGAGCTGGAGAACATGCGTTTTGAATTGGCGGTGCGGGGCTTGGGCCGGCGCGATGCGCAAGTTGCGGCACTTTTGATCGAGGTGGATCAGGCGCGCACCCAATTGTTTGTGCGGCATTTCAACCGCTTGTTCCACGACACGCAAAAAGCCACCGACTTGGCGGCTTTGTTTTACCTGACGATTGTGGGCTGCTTCCAAGCCTTGAGCCGCCCTGGAAACCCGGCGCGCTCCAAAGACTATTTCAAGTCCATCATCGCGACCTTTTTGATTCAGGCGCAGTTGCCCTTGAGTGAGCCCTCCATTGCGCTCACTTCAAAGCCCTGAGCATTCAAGGCTGGCGCTGCACTGCGGGCATCTGCCACTGGCCGTTTAAGGCCTTCTCGTGGGGCCAGTACAGCCTGGCATTCAGCAAAAACGGCGCGTCCGCATTCACTGGCAACCAGTTGGCCAAGAGCTTGCCTTGAGGCGGCTGGGCTTGAATCAGCAAATCCAAAGAACCATCTGCATTGGCCACCAAGGGGTGCAAACTGCCCACGGCATGGCGCTGGGCGGGGTGGTCGATCAAAAAATTGTCCACACCGTAAGCGGTGACCGACCAAAACGCCTGGACCGGCGGCCACTGGCCCGCAGCGAAATGGATGCGGTAGGCATGGCGGCCATGCAAGGCCTCGCCGAGGCTGTCGACCTGGGCGCTGGGGTACATCGCATCTTCAGGCAGGTTCGCGCCCAGGCCGAGCATGGCCACGGCGGTGCGGGTGTTGTAGTCGGTACCGTAATGCCCCAAGTTGCTCGGTGGTGTGGACCAGCCACTCCCCCCCGCGCGTGATGCTTGGAGCGCTTGGGCGATTTTGAAATCGGCGATCCAACGCCCCACACTGACCGCAGATTGGTCCAGACCATTCCAGCGCACAGGCTGGCCGCTGTGCACGCCGATCTGGGCCAGGGCTTGCACCATGGGGGCGTCGTGCGCAAAGGGCGGATTGGCCACCATCAAATGGGCCAGGCGGTTGAAAAAATCCACGGTATGCATCTGCTGCATTTGGAGCAAGGGTGGGGTTTGAGGGGCGGTGGATTTTTGCCAGTGCACAGCCGCTCGGGCTTGGGAGGCGTGGCCTTCCCTCCAGGGCGTCAACTGCAGGCCATCTTGCAGCCGATGTACCAAGGGGAAATCGGCTTCGCCTTGGGTTTGGGTGCGACCGATCAGCCACGCCATGGCGGTGGGCGAGCGCAACAAGGTCATGCCTTGGGGGACGGGCCCTTGCCACTGGGGGCCGGCAATGAGATAGTGGCCACCCTGTGCGCCGTGGGTGCGCGTGCCAGGCGACGCAAACACATGTGTCCACGCGTCCAGCAAGGGCATGACCTCATAGCGCAGAGCGTTGGCGGGCATCTCGAAAACCAGAGGGCCTGGCGACAGGTCCAGAAATGCGGTGCTGTACAAAGTGTCCAGGTTGGGGCGCACCACGGTTTTGAACTGTGCATCAGGGAACGTGCGTGCACGGTACAAGACATTCACCGGCGCGATGCTCAGGGCGGCATTGTCGCGGGTGATGTCCATGATCACCAGCGGATAGCCAAACACATAAGCCTGCGCGCCGATGCGGATGTGCTCGGCTTTCCATGCGGCCAGACCCGCCAGCAGCAGCACCGCCGCGAGCAGCCCGATCAGCAAGCGCCAAAGTCGACGCTTCAGGCTGAAAGGTGAATGGCTGGACGCGGTGAAGGTCATCTCACGCTTTCATGGGCCCGGGGCCATCAAGAGGGTGCGAAAGCCCAAATGGCTGGTGCCCAGGTCTTCTTCTTGGGGTTGGCGTGAGCCCGATCGGTAGCGCATGCAGTAATCGGGCGAACACAAAAAAGAGCCGCCCTTGATCACCCGCTGCGCCGCCGCCGCGTTGCGAATCAACGTGGGGTCGGGGCTGTTGCCTGGCGCGGTCGGCGCGGGCACGCGGTGATCGGGGGTGTACAGGTCCCGCGTCATTTCCCAGACATTGCCCATCATGTCGAACAAGCCCCAGGCATTGGGTTTGTAGCAGCCCACCGGGGCCAGACCGACAAAGCCGTCATCGGCCGAGTTAAGCACCGGGAACACCCCTTGCCAGGTGTTGGCGCCGTGCGGTTGGTCATGGTCTTTGGCAGCTTGGGTTTCGCCTGCGCGGGCGGCCCATTCCCACTGGCTTTCGCTGGGCAGGCTGCGGCCTTTCCATTTCGCGTAGGCCAGCGCGTCTTCGTAGGTGACGGTGACCACCGGGAACTGGCCACGGCCTTGGATGTCGGTGCCGGGCCCGCCCGGGTGGCGCCACTGGGCGCCGGCCACATACTGCCACCATTGGCTCAGGTCGTTGCGGTTGTGCAGTTTGGTGGGCATGGCAAACACCACCGCGCCGGGGGCCCGTAAAGCGGGTGCTAAATCGGCTTGCCGCTGGGCATCCCAGGCCCGCTCGGCCACCGTCACATAGCCGGTGGCTTTGACAAAGGCGGCAAACTCGTCATTGGTCACTTCGGTGCGGTCCATCCAAAAGCCGTCCACACGGGTGGGGCGAATCGGACCTTCTTCGGGGTATTGGGTGTCGCCCATGTCAAATTGCCCCGCTGGCACCCACACCATGCCGGGGTGGCGTGCGCCGGGTTCTGGCGCGGGCAGGGTGCACACGGGCACAGGGGCGGCCGAGCGCGTGAGGGGCTGCGGGGGCTGTGCTGCGCGCCATGCCCAGGTCCCCAAGCCCAGCAGAGCGAGCAGCGCGATCAACCAAAGAATTCGAGCACGTGGCCGGGTCATGTGCAGCTCAGTTCAAACCAAAGAGATGGCCATCTTAAGCGCTGGCAGGCCTTCAGAACTCAGGCGAGCAGCTGCACCGTGACCCACGCCAAGAACGCGCACAGCACGGCCATGTTCAATCGGGCACTGAAGACACTGATCAAGGGGCGCACGGGAAACACCTGGGTCTGCTCAATCGCTGCCCATTTGTGCACAGAGATGCCACGCTGTTCAATCTCGATGGCAAAGTTTAAAAAATCTCGGCGGCTGCGGTAGCGCACCATGGCCACGTAATGCCATTCAGGGGCTTGCGCATCGTTGACAAATTGGCCAATTTTGCGGGCGATGAAAATCAACAAGCAGGCCCGTTTGAGCAAGGGCCACATGATGGCTTTGCCGTAGCGTTGGTCAGCTGCGCGTGGGTCCAGGTCAAACCCAGAGTTTTCAGGGTAGAGGGCTTGCTTGCGGTACAGCACGGCGTTGGACATGACAAATTCACGGCCATCGTCCTTGGATAAAAAGTGCTCGACTTCGTGCAAGTGGGCCTGGCTGAGGGTTCCATGAGCCATGGACTGCAGCTTTTGCAGCCCTTCGCTCAATTCTTGTGCTGAGAGCGGTTGGCCGCGACCGCCCCACCACCACAGAAAGAGCAGGTAAACCGCTGCCCATGAAGCCAGGATGAGGGCGTGTGATTGACTCAACGGCTTCAGGCAGGTTGGCCAACCACGCTGTATTGCGCGGTGTTGTTGTGCAGCCAAGCTTGTGACAAGGGCGCCTCGTGTTGCGAGGGGTGAAAGTCCTCGCGCAAATAGTCGCGCCACAGACCCACATTGCTGCGCAGCATGCCGTCCTTGGCAAACAACATGCGAGCCGCACTGCGCCAGGTTTGCAGTTGGAACAGGCTGCCGTCGTGCCACAAATTGCGCACCGTTTGGCGCAGCACGTCAGACAAGAAAATGACGGTGACGACGCGAAACACAGTGACGCGCCGCTTGTGGTCGCCACCCAAGGCCTGGTACATGTCAAAGGCGGTGCAGCGGTGCTCAGATTCTTCGGCGCTGTGCCACAGCCACAGGGTTTGCAAGCGGGGTTCTGCGCCTGCCAGGGCCTCGGGGTGGTGCAGCATCCAGTCGGCAAAAATGGCGGTGAAATGTTCGGTGGCCGCTGTCACGGCCAAGTGCATGCGCACATTCATGTGCGCTTGCTGTTTCATGCGCCGGATGGAGCGTTCGGCAAAGCGGTTCTCAAACCCCATGTCGGTCAGGTGTTTGTTGAACAGTTCGTGGATGCGGCGGTGCGTGGCTTCTTGGCCTATGAAGCCTTTGACTTCGGCGGCCATGTGCGCTTGTTGCTCGGCCGGCAAATTTTTCAGGCCCTCGCGCACCGAGTCGATGAAATACTGCTCTCCGACTGGAAAGCTCATGGACAAGGCGTTGAAAAAGGCAGAACGAAACGCATCGCCGCCATTCCAGCGGGCGGCAAAAGGCGTTTCCAAATCAATCAGCAGGCGCCTGACGACAAGATCGGTCATGGTGGTCGAAAAATAAAAAGGGTTGAAATACCCGGTTGGGGCTGAATCAATACACAAGTGTACTGTTGCTTGTCCAAATTGTCCAGCGGGGTATCCTTTGGGCTTGATCAACGCAGGGTAAAGTGTCCCCATGAGCATTCAAGCCTTTCTCACCCGTTGGTATTTGCGCAGCCAGTTCAAACCCCCTGCGGGCAAGCGCGTGAGTGTTGAGGAGGCGCGCCAGGGCATGGCGCGCATGAGTCGCTGGCAAGTCCCGCTGCCCAAGGGCATCCATTTGAAATCATTGCCAGCAGACCCGCAGTCAGGCTTGTGCCCGGCCGAGTGGTTGTCGGTGAATGCACCTGAGCGCACGGTGCTGTATTTTCACGGCGGGGGCTATTTCTCTTGCGGCCTGGACACACACCGCCCCGTGGTGGCTGCGATCAGTCGCAGGGCGCAGGCCCGGGTGCTGTCGGTGGACTACCGATTGGCCCCAGAACACCCCTGTCCCGCGGCGGTGGACGACGCTGTAGCGTGGTACCGGGACGTGTTGACCGACACGCCGGCCGAGCAGATTGTTCTGGCCGGTGACTCGGCCGGTGGCGGTTTGGTCATGGCCTGCTTGCAAGCGGCTTTGCGGCAAGGACTGCCGATGCCTGCCGGCGCGGTGCTGTTTTCACCCTGGGTGGATTTGGCCGCCACCGGTGAGTCGGTTCAGACCAATGCCCGCAGCGATGTGATGTTCAACCCCGAGAACCTGGCCGATGCGGCCCAGTTTTATCTGGGCGGGCGCAGCCCGAGCGACCCCGTGGCATCGCCTTTGTATGGCCCTATGGAGGGTTTGCCCCCGCTGTTGATCTTGGCCAGCCGCAGCGAAATTTTGTTGTCAGACGCCACCCGTTTGCATGACCAAGCACTGGCGGCCGGTGTGTCTTCGCAGCTGGTATTGAAGTCGAACATGCCCCATGTCTGGCCCATCATGGTCATGTTGCCCGAGGCCAAAGCCAGTTTGCGCCAAGTGGCGGCTTTCATGCGCGAGCGGGTGCCGGCCGCCTCATCAGCGTCATAAGCGCGCTGTATTCGCGTCATTCAGCTCAGCAAGGCTTGGGCGAATTCGCGCGCGTTGAAGGTTTCCAAGTCAGCGAGTTGCTCGCCCACGCCTATGAAGTAAACCGGCACCGGTTTTTCGCGCGCAATCGCGCACAGCACGCCCCCTTTGGCGGTGCCATCCAGCTTGGTCACGATCAGGCCCGTCAGTTGCAAGGTCTCGTCAAAGGCTTTGACCTGCATCAGCGCGTTTTGTCCGGTGTTGCCGTCAATCACCAACAGCACCTCGTGCGGGGCGGTGGCATCGGCTTTTTGCACCACACGTTTGATTTTGCTCAGCTCCAGCATCAAATGGTTTTGCGTGGGCAAGCGGCCTGCGGTGTCGACCAGCACCACGTCTTTGCCCCGTGCTTTGCCCGCGCTGACCGCATCAAAGCTGACGGCCGCCGGATCACCGCCCGCTTGGCTGATGATCTCCACCGTGTTGCGGTCTGCCCACACGGCCAATTGCTCCCGCGCAGCTGCGCGAAAAGTGTCGGCTGCGGCGAGTAACACGCTGGCGCCGCTGTCGGCCAGGTGCTTGGTCAGTTTGCCAATCGAGGTGGTTTTGCCCGCGCCGTTCACGCCGGCGACCATGATCACCGTGGGTTGGTGCTCGCCAATCGACAAAGTTTTTTGCAGCGGGGTGAGCAGATCGGTGATGCATTCAATCAGCAAGCCCTTCACGGCTTGGGGCTCGGTGGTTTTGCTGTCTTTGATGCGGCGTTTGAGGTCTTTGAGCAGATGCTCTGTGGCTTTGACCCCGGTGTCGGCCATCAGCAAAGCGGTTTCCAGTTCTTCATACAGGTTGTCGTCGATCTGCGTGCCGGTGAACACCGTGGCGATGCTGGAGCCGGTTTTGCGCAAGCCGGCTTTGAGTTTGTCGAGCCAGCCTTGCCGGGCTGCAGGGACGTGCGCGGACACTTCGGTCAAGGGATTGAGCGTTGCAACCGGCGCCAAGGCGGAGTGCGCCGCCACAGGTGCTGCAGCGTTGGTCTGCGCAGCAGGCGCTGATGCAGGTGCAGGCGCGGGAGATTTTTTGCGGAAAAAACTGAACATGGCTCGTTTCTGAAGTCGCACTCATTCTATGAAATTGGCGAGTGCACCTCAGAGGGCCTGTCACGGGGATGGATGGGCGCCTGCCATGGCGCGATCGAATCCGTTCACATGTGCGAAAT
This sequence comes from Comamonadaceae bacterium, assembly GCA_947448325.1. Lineage (GTDB taxonomy): Bacteria > Pseudomonadota > Gammaproteobacteria > Burkholderiales > Burkholderiaceae_C > Limnohabitans_A. Next base: position 10,934 of record CANFMK010000033.1, on the reverse strand, counting down.
CGGCAAACGCATATGCCGCATGTGCAAAGACAGGCCCAAAGCAGCCATGTGATGGCTGTTGCGGCTCAAAATACGTTCTGCCAAAGGCAAAAATGCCTGTTCTTCATGGGCGGCGTGCTGGTTGTACAGCGCGACAAAGGCCTGCAAATTGTCAGCATGAAGCTGGCAGTCTTGGCCTTTGGCGGCTTTTTTCAGTTCCGGCTCCAAACCTCGCCACAGGCTTTCTAAGCGGCGGTGGCCTGCCACCAAGCTGTCAATCAATGCATCCACGTGCATGCGCTCCTCGCCTTTGACGGCGCTGGCTTGCACCGCAGGAAACAGGTCTTTTTCTTCTTCCAGGTGGTGGACAAACATCACGCCTTGAAAAAAAGCCAAAGATTGCTGCGCTGTTTGGCGTGCCAAGGCGGCGGGTGGCAACAAGGCGGGCAGGTCGCTCAAGCGATGCAACTGCGCCAAGATGCCCTCATGGCAATGGGCAAAGTGGGGCAGAGGGGTGTCGGTGTCGAGAGGGGTCATCTGTACGCATCCATGAAAACACACAGACCCAATGTAGAAGACAGCGCAGGCCCTGCCAAGGCTGTCGTGGCGCTTGGTTGACTTAGATCAGGTGATTTCGGGTGATGCCGCCGAAGCGGGCCCCGTGCGCCGCGATACATGGTGTTACACCTGACCCACAAACACGTCATCAGTCAGTTCACACACCACGTTGTAGGTACAGGTTCAACATCCTGTTGGGCTGACAACTGAAGTCATTGGAGAATTTTCATGAACAAATTGCTTGCCACCCTGATCGCTGGTTTCTTTGCCGTCGGCGCGTTTGCCCAAGCCCCTGCTGCGGCTCCAGCAGCCCCTGCTGCTGCGAAAGTGGAGGCCAAGACAGAAGCCAAAGCCGACATGAAAGCGGCCAAAGAAGAGAAAAAAGCAGCCAAAAAAGAACACAAAGCAGAAAAGAAAGCTGAAAAAGCTGCCGCCCCAGCGGCAGACAAAGCCCCAGCCGACAAAAAATAAAAGCGCCCCAAGGGAGCGCAGCAGAGGCCTTTGAGCCTCTGAGCTCAGGCCAGCACCCGCTGGCCTTTTTCTCGTCTGGGCCTGCCTGGTTGATCCCTCCTGCGCCGCTTGCGTACACTTGGGCTGCATGCGACCTCGTTCCACCCAGACCCCGACGCCTCAGCGTCAGCGCCCGAAAGCGACGGCCCCATCGTCCGCGATCGGCCACGCCACCCATGAAATCCGCATCATTGGCGGTCTGTGGAAACGCAGCAAACTCAAAGTCCTGGACAAACCCGGCCTGCGGCCCACCCCGGATCGGGTGCGAGAAACACTGTTCAACTGGCTGGGCCAAGACCTGACAGGTTGGCAATGTGCCGACGCCTTTGCGGGTACCGGCGTGCTGGGCTTTGAGGCGGCCTCTCGCGGTGCCCAACAAGTTTGGATGTGGGAGCAAGACGCCGCCTTGGTGGCGCAATTGACCGACAGCAAAACGCGCCTGAAAGCCGCCATGGTGCAGGTGCAACGCGGTGATGCCGTCATGGGCCTGCAACGCACAGCGCCTGGCAGCATGGACCTGGTGTTTTTAGACCCCCCTTTTGACAGCGACATCTTCGCGTCGGCCTTGCAAGCCGCAGGCCAAGCTGTGGCGCCTGGCGCTTGGGTTTACCTGGAAGCGCCCGTGCAGTGGACCGACGAACAACTCGCCCCTTGGTTTTTGACCGTGCAGCGTCACCTCAAAGCCGGTGCCGTGCACGCCCATTTGCTGCAAAAAATGGCCTGAAGCTTGCGTGTGCGCTGTCCGATAAACTGACTTCACTTTTGACTTGGAGACCTTGTCCATGAGCCGTTCTGTGATCGCTGTGTATTCCGGCACCTTTGACCCCTTGACCTTGGGGCACGAAGACGTGGTGCGCCGCTCCGCGCAATTGTTTGACCAGGTGGTGATTGCGGTGGCCGTGGCGCACCACAAAAAAACCATGTTCACATTGGACGAGCGCTTGGCCATGGCGCAAGCCGTGGCGGGCCACCTGCCCGGGGTGAAGGTGTTGCCTTTCACCGGTTTGCTGCGCGACTTTGTGGTGGCGCAGGGCGCGCGCGCCATTGTGCGGGGCATCCGCTCCGTCACCGACTACGACTACGAAACTCAAATGGCCGGCATGAACCGCTATTTAGCCCCTGACGTGGACACCGTGTTTTTGAACACCAGCGCTCAGTACCAGCACATCAGCAGCACCTTGGTGCGCGAAATCGCCACTTTGGGTGGCGATGTCTCGGGTTTGGTGTCTGCGCCGGTGCTCCAGGCTTTGAAAGACAAACTGGCCACAAAATGACGAATCGCAGGGCCTGACCCTGAGGGTGCTCCAGTCGCTGCAGGCGGGTTCCGTCGTAGCGACTTTCCTTTCGTCATAGTTTTTTCCCTTCGTCATTGCGAACGCAGTGAAGCAATCAAGGCGGGCTGGATTGCCACGGCCCTTCGGGCCTCGCAATGACGTTTAGACGAGTCGCAACGACGAGTAGGTGGGTCGCAATGAAGATTGGGGGCGATAAAGTGCATCCGCAAAACCTTGCTCCACAATTGCTTCAGATTGTTGTGTGTCAATAGACTTCATGCCTGACCGTTCTTCATTTCGTTTGGTTCATTTCATTGCCCTCACCTTGGTGACGTGCATGGGCTTGACGGTGGCCATCATGACCGCCTGGTCGGTGTGGCAGCTGCAATACGGTTTCAACGACTATTTGCAAGCGCACGACACCGAACGCCTGGACCAATTTGCCCATCGCTTTGAAGACTTGGCTGAACGCGCAGGTGGCGTGAGCGTCTTGCTGCAGCAACGCTGGCCAGTGCTGTTGGACGAATTGGCTGATGCAGAAAAACCAGACGTTTCAGCAAATTCGCTTCCCCCAAGAACGCGAGCCTATTCAGAACCCCCGCCAAGGCCGCATCCGTTGCCACCCGATCAAGCAGAGCAACCGTCCCCGCCGATGCCCGATCACGCCTTCCAGCGTCGCCGCCCTCCGCCGCCGCATGGCCCTGGCCTCGATGGCTTTAACCGGCGTTTGTCACTTTTGGATGTGCAGGGGCGAACGCTGCAGGGTCCGCCGGTTCGGCCTGAGGACCCCTCCATTCGGGCTGCCGTGTGGGTGAATGGCCAGCTGCAAGCGTACATGAGCTTGCGGACCGTCAAAGCCGTTCCGGACCAGCTGGCCCAGCGCTTTTTGGAGCGCCAGTATGTGGGCTTGCTGGGCTTGGCCTTGGTGATGCTGCTGTTGACTTTGGGCGTTGCTGTGGTGTTGGCCAGGCGCTGGAGTCGCCCTTTGCAAGCAGCGTCTGACGCCACCGCGCGCATTGCCCAAGGCGATTGGTCTTCGCGCATCGCACAGCACCATTTGACAGGCTGGCGCACCGAGCTGGACGACTTGATGCACCACATCAACCAAATGGCCCAAGCACTGCAAACGCAGGAGCAAACCCGCAAGCGCTGGTTGGCGGACATTTCGCATGAGCTCAGAACCCCCTTGGCCGTTTTGCAAGGCGAGGCCGAAGCCTTGCTCGATGGCGTACGCCCGCTCACGCTGACCTCGATCGGCTCCTTGCGTGAAGAAGTGCTGCGCCTGAACGCTTTGGTCAATGACTTGCATTTGCTGTCCATGGCGGATTTGCGGGCCTTGCCCTGTCATTTTGAACCTGGCGATGCGGCGGCTTTGCTGCGCCATGTGCAGCAACGCTTTGCGCAGAGCGCTCAGACGCGGGGCATTGACTTGACCTTGGACTTGACCGGTCACACCGAAGTGCCGGTGTGTTGGGACATGCACCGCATGACCCAGGTGCTGGGCAATATGGTCAGCAACAGCTTGCGCTACACCGATGCCCCTGGGCGCGCCGTGATTCGCTTGCGCCTAGAGGGTGCCTCGGTGGTGATCACCCTGGAAGACACTGCGCCCGGCGTCTCAGCGGCTGATTTGCCCCGATTGCTAGACCCCTTGTTCAGGGTGCAAGCCGATCGGGCCAGAGCCCCGGGTGACCGAGACAACGGCAGCGGCCTGGGTTTGTCGATCGCTGCGGCCATAGTGCAAGCCCACCAAGGGCAGATCGATCTGTCCCTGTCGTCTTGGGGCGGTCTGTGTGTGCGTTTAACGTTGCCCCTGCGTGTGAGCGCGCCAAAGGACCTGACATGAACCCATCAGCCCACATTGCCGTGGTCGAGGACGACCGCAAAATCGCGCAATTGGTGTGCGACTACTTGGAGGGCGAGGGCTACACAGCGCAACCATTACACGATGGTGCTCAGGCCTGGACCCATTTTCGCAACCGCCAACCCGATTTATGGATCCTGGACTTGATGCTGCCCGGCATGGATGGCATCACGCTGTGCCAAGAAATCAGGCGCAGCAGTGACGAGCCCATCATCATGCTGACCGCGCGGGTCGACGAGGTTGACCGCTTGCTGGGCTTGAACACCGGGGCTGACGACTATGTCTGCAAGCCCTTCAGTCCGCGCGAGTTGATGGCGCGGGTGCGCAGCTTGCTTCGGCGCAGCAAGGGCGCATTGAAGCCTACCCAAGCTTGGCGCATTGACGAGGCAGGCTTGCGCATCCACTGGCGTGCCCAGGAGCTCGATTTGACGCCAGTGGAATACCGCTTGTTTCAACTGCTGCTCTCGCACCCTGGGCGGGTGTTTTCAAGAGCGCACATGCTGGACGTCGCCCACGATGGCTTGCGCGACACCAGCGACCGTGTGATTGACAGCCATATTAAAAACTTGCGTAAGAAAATTCAGCAAGTGGCACCGCAAGACGACTGCATTGCTTCCGTCTATGGCATCGGCTACCGTTTTGACGCGCCCGATGAGGCATTCAAACCCTCTCCTTAGTTCCTCCACTTTTGGGCCTTACTGTCGAGTCATTCACAGCTCTAAAGGGGAATTGATTTGACATTCAATGTGTTTTCCAAATTCTTGGCGACCTTCACGCTACTGGGCTACCTCACAGCGTGCGGTGGTGGTAGTGGCGCGACTGCCAATACACAGACCCCAGCGGCGCCGACCCCACTGAGCGTGGCTTCGGCCTTGTTTGCCGAAAAAGCCTTGTCGGCCAGTGGCCAGTTGGCCTGCGCCAGCTGCCACACCGATGACAACGCCCATGCCGATGCCACCGGCACCACGCTGCCCATCGGCGGCGTGAACATGGACCAGCAAGGCTTTCGCAGCAGCCCCAGCCTGCTGTACCTGGCCAGCAACACCGCTTTTCGTTTCGATGCCAATGGTTTGCCCTTTGGCGGCTTCACTTGGGACGGGCGCGCCAACAGCCGCGCCGAGCAAGCGGCAGGCCCGCTCTTGGACAGCACTGAAATGGCCAATGCCGATGTCGCTGCCGTGGCGCGGAAAGTGAGAGGCCTGTCTTATTTCAATGATTTTGTGAGTCAGTTCAATGTGCCCACAGCGGCCACCGACGCGCAAATTTTTGAAAAATTGCAAACCGCCTTGCAGACCTACCAAGAACTGGACCCTGACTATTTGCTGTTCAACAGCAAGTTCGACAAAGTGGCTGACGGTACCGCCACATTCACAGCAGCTGAACAACGCGGTTTGGCGATTTTCAACAGCCCCAATCAAGGCAATTGCGCCAGTTGCCACACCAGCCGCAACGGGCCCAATGGGGAGCGGCCTGTGTTCACCAACTTCAGCTATGCCGCTTTGGGCTTGCCGCGTAATCGGCAGATTCAAAAGAACATCGAAGATCCAGAATTTTTTGACATGGGCTTGTGTGGGCCCAAACGCACCGACCTGAGTGCACGCACCGATTTGTGCGGCCAGTTCAAAGTGCCCACGCTGCGCAACATCGCCTTGACCGCGCCGTACTTTCACAATGCCAGCGTCAGCACCTTGACCGAGGCTGTGAGCTTTTACGCCACACGCGATATCGACCCCGGACGTTGGTACCCCAGCGTCAACGACAAGTTCAACGATTTGCCTGTGGCCTACCGTGGCAACGTCTTGAGGACGGTGCCGTTCGGGCAGCAGCGAGGCGACAGTCCCTTGCTCAGTTTGCAGGATGTGGACGACTTGGTGAGCTTTTTGAAAACCCTGACCGATGACCGCACTGCCGCCCCGGGCAGCCCCACAGTGGCGCGCTGAGTCTGTTTACTCCTGCGCACCTTCCACCAAAAACCGCACCCGGCGCTGGCCTTGCCATTCGTCCGCATCCAGCCGAAAGGCGAGCTTGACGCGGCGTGGCAGCTGCGCCGTGCGGCCAAACCAAATGCCGTCCACCGGCTGACCTTGGTGTTTGAGTTTCAGGGCCAAATGCTTCTCGCCCACCAGGCGCTGCGAGACCACTTCGACTTCTTCGCTGAACACCGGCGGCGCAAAGCCTTGGCCCCACACCTCTTTGTGCAGGGTGTCGACCAAATCCACCCGCAGGTATTCGGGGGGCAGCGGGCCATCGGTTTCCAGGCTGCGCGTGAGCGTGGCAGCGTCCAGCCATTCGGTGGCCACTTGGTTGAGCGCTTCTTCAAACACGTCCAGGTGCTCTTCGGCCACGGTGCAGCCCGCCGCCATGGCGTGCCCACCAAAGCGCAGCAACACGCCGGGGTGGCGCTTGGCGATCAGGTCCAGGGCATCGCGCAAATGAAAGCCGGGGATTGAGCGCCCTGAGCCTTTGAGTTCGTCTTCTTTGCCCGCCGCGCTGCTGGCCGCGAACACAAACGTGGGGCGGTGCAGTTTGTCTTTGATGCGCGAGGCCACGATGCCCACCACGCCCTCATGAAAGTCCGGGTCGAACACGCAAATCGCGGGCGGCGGCTCTTCGCCTTCGTCAAAAAGAGACTCGGCAATCTCCATCGCCTGCTCGCGCATATCGCCTTCGATCACGCGGCGCTCGCGGTTGATGCCGTCCAGCGCTTGCGCCAATTCGGCGGCGCGCGCAGCGTCGTCGGTCAGCAGGCACTCAATGCCCAGTGTCATGTCCGACAAGCGACCGGCGGCGTTGATGCGCGGCCCTAAGGCAAAGCCAAAATCAAAAGTGGTGGCGCTGGCCGCTTGACGCCCGGCGGCGGTGAACAAGGCCTTCAGGCCCGCAGGCAAGGCGCCGGCGCGAATGCGCTTCAAGCCCTGCGCCACCAGGCGGCGGTTGTTGGCATCGAGTTTCACCACGTCTGCCACGGTGCCCAGGGCCACCAAGGGCAGCAGTGCATCGAGCTTGGGTTGCTGCGCCGCCGTGAAAGCGCCGCGCAGGCGCAACTCAGCCCGCAGTGCCAGCAGCACATAAAACATCACGCCCACCCCTGCCATGGATTTGCTGGCAAAACTGCAGCCCGGCTGGTTGGGGTTGACGATCACTTCGGCGGTGGGCAACTCGGCGGCGGGCAGGTGGTGGTCGGTGACCAGCACGGTCAGCCCCAGCGCTTGTGCCCTGGCCACGCCGTCCACGCTGGCAATGCCGTTGTCCACCGTGATCAGCACGTCCGCGCCACTGGCCTGCACGCGCTCGGCGATCGAGGCGGTCAGGCCGTAGCCGTCGACCACCCGGTCGGGCACGATATAGCCCACGTGCGCGGCGCCCAGCAAGCGCAGTCCGCGCACCGCCACGGCGCAGGCGGTGGCACCGTCGCAGTCGTAATCGGCCACGATGCACAGGCGCTGCTCGGCTTCGATCGCGTCGGCCAACAGCAGGGCGGCTTCTTGCGCGCCCATCAGGCTTGCAGGCGGCAGCAACTGCGCCAAGCCATCGTCCAGGTCGTCTTTGTTCAAGACGCCACGCGCGGCAAACAATTGGGCCAGCAGTGGATGCACGCCAGCTTGCTCCAGCGCCCAGACGGCGCGGGGGGGGATGTCGCGGGTCAACAGATTCATAAGGCTTGCAGGGCGGTGTGGACGCTCACGGGTTGCAACAGGCGTTGGGTGCGCTGCCACAGTTGTTTCAGCGGCGAGGCGGTCTGGATTTGGTAAGTGTGCGCGGCGTGTTCGCTGCACAGCGTCAGGGTGACGGGCCTTGAGCCCATGCGCTGGCGCAGATCCGCACACAGCGTCGCGTCGGTCTCATGCCAGGCTTGCAGCCAGGCCTGCGCATCTTCGCGCAGCGCTGCTTCGCACAGGGCAGTCGTCATGTGGGGCGCGGGTGCAGCGGGCATGTGCGTCAACACCCCTGCGCCATGCACCCAAAAAGAATTCACCGTCAACTGGCCCTTGGCGCTGCGCGCGTCGTTGACCGGGTGGTTATAGAGCAGCATTTGCATTTCGCTTTGCAAGCGGCGCAACGCTTTGGCGGCGGCGCTTTTGGGCAACCAGGGGTTGACGTTCATGCCCACCACCCGCTCCACACTGGCGCAGGCCAGGCCGCGCAGCAACTCGCCTTGCACATGCCATTGGGTGGGGGTGAGGTAGCGCACCGACAAACCGTCTTCGCTGAAAAAAGGCTGCATGGCTTGCAGCAAGGCTTGCGATTCGGCCTCGCTCAGTTGCAGGCTGGCCGGGTTGAGCATGACCACCTGGTCCATGCCAATTTGCCAATGGCAGGGCGTGAAAAAAGCCTGAGGCGTCTCGCCCGTCAAGCCCTGAGACCAAGCCGCCCAAGGCCACGCACCGGTGGTGCCCGGTAATTCAAGGGCCTTGGCCAAGGTTCGCTCGTGCGGCATGTCCAAGCCAGGTTCGTCCAGATCTTCCTCGTCAGTTTGTACCCGTGTCAACGCCTGCAACAAGGACTGCAAATGGGGCAATTGAAGCTGTGTCAGAGCCTCCCGCAGGGCTGGCGAGCGGCTGGCGGCGTAGGGAATGATCAGGTGATCGGCGGCAGGGCCAGCCTCTGGGAGCGAAACGGTCATGGGGCTATTGTCCGGGATGCCACAATCCCCTCTATGGAAATGGATTGGAACAATGCAAATTCCTTATGAATTGATTTTAGGCTGGCGCTATACCCGCGCCGGCCGCGCAACCCGGCGCAACGGGTTTATCTCGTTCATCTCGGGCGTGTCCATGCTCGGCATTGCGTTGGGTGTGGCGGCCTTGATCATCGTCTTGTCGGTGATGAACGGCTTTCAAAAAGAGGTGCGCGACCGCATGCTCGGCGTGGTCTCGCACATCGAGGTGATTTCGGCCGATGGCGGCGCCCTGCCGGACTGGGCCGGTACCTTGAACAAAGTCAAAGCCCACAGCAGCGTCATCGCGGCAGCGCCTTTTATTTCTGCGCAGGCCCTGCTGGCTCGGGGGGAGGACATGAAAGGCGTGATCGTGCGCGGCATCGACCCTGTGCTGGAGCCGGGTGTGACCGACCTGACACCTGGCGTGCAAACCCAGGCGCTGGCGCAGTTGCAGCCCGGCCAATTTGGTGTGGTTTTGGGAGTGGACTTGGCGCGCATGCTGGGCGTGCGGGTGGGCGACCCGGTGACCTTGGTTTCGCCCAGCGGGCAGGTCACACCCGCGGGTGTGGTGCCGCGCCTCAAGCAAATGACGGTGGTGGGCACTTTCAGCTCGGGCCACTACGAATACGACGCTGCCTTGGCCTTGATCCACATGGACGATGCCAGCCGCATCTTCCGGCTTGAGGGGCCCAGCGGCATTCGCCTCAAACTCAAAGATCTGCACCAAGCCCGGCAAGTGGCTTATGAGCTGTCAGCGGTGCTGTCGCCCGAGTTGCTCGTGCGCGACTGGACGCAACAAAACCGCACCTGGTTCGCCGCGGTGCAGGTGGAAAAACGCATGATGTTCATCATCTTGACGCTGATCGTCGCGGTGGCCGCGTTCAACCTGGTCAGCACCTTGGTGATGACGGTGACCGACAAGCGCGCCGACATCGCCATTTTGCGTACCCTGGGCGCCAGCCCGGCCAGCATCATGGGCGTGTTTGTGGTGCAGGGCGCGATGGTGGGTGTGATCGGCACCTTGACAGGCCTGGGCTTGGGTTTGCTGGTGGCCTTCAACATCGATGTGATCGTGCCCGCGCTGGAAAGCCTGTTCCATGCCAGCTTTTTGCCCAAAGACATTTACCTGATCAGCCGCATGCCGAGTGAGCCGCAAAGCGCCGACATCGTGCCGATTGCAGTGATCTCATTGGTGCTGGCCTTTGTGGCCACTTTGTACCCCAGTTGGCGTGCCAGCCAAGTCAATCCGGCGGAGGCGCTGCGCTATGAATGATCTGGTGATACAAGCCCAAGGCTTGACCCAACGCTTCACAGAAGGCCGGCTGGACGTGACCGTGCTGCAGGGCGTGGACCTGCAAGTGCGCGCTGGCGAAACCCTGGCCATCGTGGGGGCCTCGGGCTCGGGCAAAAGCACGCTGCTGCATTTGCTGGGCGGTTTGGCCAAACCCACCCAAGGCACGGTGCATTTGAACGGCCAAGCGCTGGCGCAGCTCAGCGCCGCCGAGCAAGGCCAGTGGCGCAACCGCTACTTGGGCTTTGTGTACCAATTTCACCATTTGCTGCCCGAGTTCAGTGCGCAGGACAACGTGGCCATGCCCTTGTGGATTCGCCGCATGCCACGCGATGAGGCTGCTGCCGCAGCCGCCATGTGGCTCGCCAAGGTCGGCTTGCAAGAGCGCTTGCACCACCGCCCCGCTGAACTGTCGGGTGGCGAGCGCCAACGCGTGGCGATTGCCCGTGCCTTGGTCACCCAACCCGCCTGCGTGCTGGCCGACGAGCCCACCGGCAACCTTGACCGCAGCACCGCCGAAGGCGTGTTCGACTTGATGCTGCAACTGGCCCGCGACGTGGGCACCGCCTTTGTGGTGGTGACGCACGACACGCAACTGGCTGCGCGCTGCAGCCGTCAGGTGAAATTGGTGCAAGGTCGCTTGGTGCCTGAATCTTTGGCCTGAAAGCCCCAGCCGCTGGCCTGACAACACCATGTGGATAGACACCCATTGCCACCTGGACGCCGCCGAGTTTGACGCTGATCGGGATGCGGTGCGCCAACGCGCTCGCGACGCAGGTGTTGCGCTGTGCGTGATCC
>CANFMK010000032.1 GCA_947448325.1 Comamonadaceae bacterium | reverse complement strand
TCAGACAGGATCGAGTCGATCACGACAAAGGGTGCTTGGTTCTCGGTGACATTTTGCAAAGCCACGTAGGTGCCGGTATCCCACTTTTCACGCTTTTGGTCGTGAATCACCGCATGGCGGTGGGTGAAGGTGCCGCGACCGCAGTCCTCGCCTGACAGACGCACCGGGTAGCCACTGGCCACCAAAGAGGCAAAAGCCATGTGCTCGCCCATGCCCCAATCCACGGGCGTCTCGCCGCGGCCCATGGCAGCGCGGTCGTCGTACACTTTTTTCACCAACTGGTGCGGCGTCACAGACTCCGGAATCGTGGTGATTTTGGCCGCCAGGCGTTTCCACTCGGCCAAGGGAATCGCGGTCTCACCCGCATCGGTCCACTTCTTGCCCATGAACGGCGCCCAGTCCACGGTGAACTTGGTTTTGAAGTTGGTCAGCACAGGATCGTCCGTGTGCTTGCCCGCATCCAAGGCAGAGCGATAGGCTTTGACCATGTCGTCGCCCAAGCTGTCGCCCATACCTTGGGTGGCCAATTTGTCGGCAAACAATTTACGGGTGCCGGGGTGCGCAGCAATCTTTTTGTACATCAACGGCTGAGTCAATGCAGGGGTGTCTTGCTCGTTGTGGCCGAGTTTACGGAAACACACAATGTCAATCACCACGTCCTTTTGGAAGGTCATGCGGTAATCAAGAGCCATTTGGGTGGCCAAGACCACGGCTTCGGGATCGTCGCCGTTGACGTGCAACACAGGCGCTTCGACCATCTTCACGATGTCGGTACAGAACACGCTGGAGCGCATGTCGCGGGGGTCCGAAGTGGTGAAACCGATCTGGTTGTTGATGATGATGTGCACCGTGCCACCCGTGGAATAACCCCGAGTTTGGGCCAGCGCAAAGGTTTCTTGGTTCACACCCTGGCCGCCAAAAGCGGCGTCGCCGTGCACCAAGACCGGCAGCACTTGCTTGCCATGCGGGTCAGCGCGGCGGTCCATGCGGGCGCGCACAGAACCTTCCACCACCGGATTCACGATTTCCAAGTGAGAAGGGTTGAAGGCCAAAGACAGGTGCACCGGGCCGCCGGCGGTGGACACGTCCGAGCTGAAACCTTGGTGGTATTTCACATCACCAGCAGGCAATTCTTCAGGCGCAGTGTGGTCAAACTCGGCAAACAAATCGCCCGGTAATTTGCGCATGGTGTTGACCAGCACGTTCAAACGACCACGGTGGGCCATGCCGATCACTACTTCTTGCACGCCTTGGATGCCCGCACAGTGAATCAATTCGTCCATCGCGGCGATGAAGCTTTCGCCGCCTTCCAGCGAAAACCGCTTTTGGCCGACGTACTTGGTGTGCAAATAACGCTCAAGGCCTTCGGCAGCGGTCAAGCGCTCCAAGATCGCCTTTTTCTTGTCGGCGTTGAAATTGGGCTTGCTGCGGATGCTTTCCAGTTTTTCTTGCCACCAACGCTTTTCAGCCTGGTCGGTGGCGTACATGTATTCCGCACCCAAAGTGCCGCAGTAGGTCTCGCGCAAAGCATTGAGCAATTCGCGCAAAGACATGTTCTTTTTGCCGAAGAACGTGTTGCTGGTGTCAAAAACGGTTTCTTGATCGGCGTCTGAGAAGCCGTAGAAAGAAGGCTCCAGGTCAGGGATCTTGGGGCGCTCGGTGCGTTTCAAGGGGTCCAAATCAGCCCAGCGTTGGCCCACGTTGCGGTATGCGGCAATCAGCTGCTGCACTGCGGTGCGCTTGCGGCCCATTTCCACGTTTTCGCTGGCCATGACGACTTTGGTACCGCCCGATTTGGCGCGCTCAGCAAAAGCGTTGATGACAGGCATGTGGGGCACGTCTTTGGCGTTGGTGCCATCGACGGCGGGAACGTGCTGCAGGGCGTCGAAGTATTCGCGCCAAGAATCCGGCACGCTGCCGGGGTTGGCCAAGTAGTTCTCGTACATCTCTTCGACGTACGGAGCATTGCCACCGAACAGATAGGTGTTGCCTTGGTAGGCAGAGTAGACGGAGTTTGTCTCGCTCATTTTTCGCTGACCTTTGTCTCCCTGGAGGAAACATGAGTTGGTTGATATTTACCTTCCGCGACACGGCTGAACCGGTTGGCGGATGCGACTGTGGCAAAGGAAGGGCCTAGTAACAGCCAGGATTGTGCCATGGCTTCACCGTGATCAAACTTACAGGTGAGAAAAGAAACGCATGAAAAAAAGACCCCGAAATGGGGTCTTTATTGTTCAAGCCTTGATCAGGTCCACGATTTGCTGCAAGGCAGCGGGATCGTCCATGGTCGTCAAGTCGCCGGGGTCACGGCCTTCCGCCACCGCTTGAATGGCGCGGCGCAGCAATTTGCCGCTGCGCGTTTTCGGCAATGCGGTGACAAACAGCACCCGAGAAGGACGCGCCACCGCACCCAACTGCGAGTCGACCACCTTCATCACTTCGCCCTCGAGCTTGAGGCGCGCTGCCATGTCGGTCAGTCCAGAAGTGTCTTTGGCGATGGCAAAAGCCATGGCCACCTGGCCTTTGAGCTGGTCGGCCACGCCAACCACCGCCACTTCGGCGATATTGGGGTGGCTGGAAATGCTCTCTTCGATCTCGCGGGTGCCCAATCGGTGACCGGCCACGTTGATCACATCATCGGTACGGCCCAAGATGAAAAAGTAGCCATCCTCGTCGCGCACCGCCCAATCAAAGGTGCTGTAGACCAATTTATTGGGCACCGTGTTCCAGTAGGTGCTGACAAAACGCTTGTCGTCCCCCCAAATCGTTTGCAGATTGCCGGGGGGCAACGGGCCCTCGATGGTCAACACCCCTTTTTGGTTCGCGCCGGTCAATTCTTCACCGGTTTGGTCGTCAACCAGTTTGACGTTGTAACCATACACCGCCTTGCCGGGAGAGCCGAACTTGCTCGGGGCCTTTTCCACACCGTTGCAAATCGTCAAAATCGGCCAGCCGGTTTCGGTCTGCCAGTAGTTGTCGATGATGGCTTTGCCATTCAAGCCCTCAGAAATCCACTTGGCAGTGGGCTCGTCCAGCGGTTCGCCGGCCAAGAACAAGGCTTTGAGGCTGGACAAATCGTACTTCGTCAGCAGCGCGGGATCTTGCTTTTTGAGCACTCGAATCGCGGTAGGCGCGCTGAACATGACGGTGACTTTGTACTTTTCCACCAAGCTCCACCAGATGCCGCCGTCGGGACGGGTGGGCAAGCCTTCGTACATGATGGTGGCCATGCCGCCAATCAAGGGTGCATAAATGATGTAGCTGTGCCCCACCACCCAGCCGATGTCACTGGTACAGAAGAAGGTGTCACCGGGTTGGCTTTGGTAAATGTTGGGAATGCTGGAAGCCAAAGCCACGGCGTAGCCACCGGTATCGCGCTGCACGCCCTTGGGCTTGCCGGTGGTACCCGAGGTGTACAAGGTGTAACTGGGGTGAGTCGACTCCACCCACACGCAAGGGACTACGGCGTCCATGTGCTTGGCGCGCTCGGTGGCGTAATCAAAGTCGCGGCCAACTACAGGCGTGAAAGCTACCAGCTGGCGATCCACCATCAAAACGCTAGAGGGTTTGTGGCTGGACAGGCGAATGGCCTCGTCCAGCAAGGGCTTGTAGGCCACGCCTTTGCCGCCGCGAGAGCCCGCGTCGGCGCTGATGATGACTTTGGGGGATGCGTCTTCGATGCGGGTCGCCAGCGAGTGGGAGGCAAAGCCGCCAAACACCACCGAGTGAATCGCGCCCAATCGAACGCAAGCCAACATGGCGAAAGCCGCCTCGGCGATCATGGGCATATAGATCAAGACGCGATCGCCTTTGACCACGCCCAAGTCTTGCAAGATGGCCGCCATGCGTTGCACTTCGGCATGCAACTCACGGTAGGTGTAGGTCTTTTCTTGGTCAGTCTCGGTCGAGACGAATATCAGCGCAGCTTGATCGGCCCGGTCTTTGAGGTGACGATCGACCGCGTTGTGGCACAAATTGGTCTCACCGCCGACAAACCACTTGGCAAACGGCGGGTTGCTGTATTCACAGATTTGCTGGGGTTTGACTTTCCAGTCCACCATCTGGGCTTGCTCAGCCCAAAATGCATCTCGGTCGTTGATCGAACGTGCGTGAAAGTCCGCAAAGCTGGTCATGAAAGTCTCCTCAAAATATGAATCAGATCGGTATTTCATGGCCTGTTCGGCTCAGAACCCTTCTGAATTCATAATTATTCATGATGGACTTGCAACAAACTGACTTTTCACGGCAGGTTCCAAGGCGCAGCAAGGGTCTAGACGTCTTCAGACCACAGAATATCGCTGTCCTTGGCCTACTTGATCAGGCCTTGCCAATATTTGAATTCAGGGTGTTCCGCACTGCGCAACCATTCAAAACCCACCATTTCGGTGGTCACCAATTCAGCGCCCGCCCCTGCCAAACGGTCAAAAGCCGCATCGCGGTTGCGTTCGGTTCGAGAGGTGCAAGCGTCGGTCACGACCCAGACATCAAACTCATCCTCCAGCAAATCCAGTGCCGTTTGCAGCAAACACACATGGGCTTCGCAACCGGCAATCACAATCGTGTTGCGCTCGGGTTGGGCAGTTTGACTTTTTTGCAAATGACGCGGCAAGCTGCGCGCATTGCCTTTGGGCGCCTCCGGTTCGGGTTTGAGCCATTCCCCCAAGCCCTCCTCCATGGCGCTGAACTGCATTTTGGCTAAGACTTGACGGCAATGGACGCTGATTTCGGGTGCCAACTCGCCAAGGCCGGAGGGATTTTGGGCGGTTCCCCAAACAGGCACAGCCAATCGCTTGGCCATTTGCGCCAGCGTGGCGGCATGGGCCCAGGATTTTTCCGCCTCCCACATCGCAGGGAACAACTTGCTTTGGTAATCCACCAAAACCAACTGTGATTCAGACAATTCCAAAAGCATCGCGCCATCCCTTAAGACCTAGATCCCCCATTGTCGCAGGCTTGAAGAGGAAGCCCAAAATGAAATAACTACTTAAAAAATAATGAATTAAATCAATATCATATCGATCTAAGTTGAAATTCAACTTCAAGTTCATTGACCCCAGAGGGTGAAGCGGTTATGATCAAAAACTATGCGTTTTTTGTTTTTACTGTTGATCTGGGCCAGTAGTTGCGCGTGGGCAGCCCCCACCGATGACGAATTGGACCGGCAAGCTTTGGAAAAAGGCTTGGTTGCGCAATTGGGAGATCATTTTTCCCAAGCGCGCCAGTCGATGAGCGGCAAAGCTTCTGATCTGGTGGTTCAAGCCATGGGCCTTTTGGGGGTTCCATACCGCCGTGGTGGTGCCAACGAAAACACCGGTTTTGACTGCAGTGGCTTTGTGCGCCATTTGTACGAACAATCGATTGGCCTGGTCTTGCCCCGGCGCGCCGATGAGCAGGCCAAAGCCACCGAATCCATCGATCGCAACGAACTCAAACCCGGCGATTTGGTGTTTTTCAACACCATGCGCCGCACTTTCAGCCACGTCGGAATCTACATGGGTGACGGAAAATTCATCCATTCGCCGCACACAGGCGCCAAAGTGCGGGTCGACGACATGCGCGAGGCCTATTGGAACAAGCGCTTCACCGGCGCCCGGCGCGTGCAACGCGCTGAAGCGGATTCGCTACAGCGCTGAATAATCCAGGCGGCCCTCAGACTTTGGGCGACTGCCAGGCCAGATCGCAAGGCCAGACCCTGCCCAGGCCTGAGAGGACCTCAAAGGGTGACCCTCAAATGGTCACGCCACCGTCCACCACCAAACTCTGACCGGTCATGAACGAGCCGGCCGCGGAGGCCAAGAAAACCGCTGCACCGGCAATTTCGTCCGGCTCACCAATCCGGCGCAAAGGCGTCGTTTCCGTGCGTTTGGCCAACATGGCCTCGTCTTCCCACAGCGCGCGGGCAAAGTCGGTTTTGATCAAACCCGGCGCAATGCAATTGACACGGATGTTGTGCGGACCGTATTCAACCGCCAAATTGCGCGCCATCTGCATATCGGCCGCCTTGCTGATGCAGTAAGCACCGATCACAGAAGACCCGCGCAAGCCACCGATGGACGAAACGATGATGATCGAGCCCTCGTTGCGCGCCACCATTTGCGGCGCGGCCATGCTGATCAACCAGTGGTTGGCAATGATGTTGTTGTCCAAAATTTTGCGGAATTGGGCATCGGCAATGCCCGCCTGGGGGCCGTAATAAGGGTTGCTGGCGGCGTTGCACACCAACACGTCCACCCGGCCCCAATGCGCCATGGTCTGGTCCACCAGATTTTGCAGATCCTCTTTAGAGGAGATATTGGCCGCCACGGTGATGGCGCTGTCCGGTCCATATTTCGCCTGGATCGCCTGAGTCACCTCATCGCAAGCCTCTTTTTTGCGCGATGAAATCACCACTTTGGCGCCATGCTGGGCCATCCGCTCGGCAATGGCGCGGCCAATGCCGCGCGATGAACCGGTGATGATGGCCACTTTGCCTTTGAGATCAAACAAATTCATGGGGAGTCTCCTTGCGTCGATGACTTGAACAACCGCGTCCATAGCCTTGTTGAATATTTCAACCGAAAACAAAGTCTTGGACTGTCACCACGGGCATAGCGATGACCTCCTTTTGAGCGACTTGCACGCTCCAATAATAAGCAAGGCAGTGGTAAGGTCGGAGACATGAAAACAGAAATCGATCACTTGGTGGTGCTGGCCGCCGATTTGGAATCCGGCGTTCAATGGTGCGAAGCCACCCTGGGCATCACGCCCGGCCCCGGTGGTGAGCATGAGCTGTATGGCACGCACAACCGCTTGTTCAAAATCGCTACCCCCACCAACCCCTTGGCTTATATGGAAATCATCGCCATCAACCCCCATGCGGTTCGCCCTAAAAAGAAGCAACCCACCCGCTGGTTCGACATGGACGATTTGGACCTGCGCGCCGCCGTGGCGAATGAACCCCGTTTGGTGCACTTTGTGGCCAGCACCCCTGATTTACTGGCCGCCCGCATGGCGCTGCGCATGGTGGCCATTGACCGTGGCCCAGCGGTGCACGCCAGTCGCCGCACCTCCAAAGGCGTTTTGAATTGGCAAATTTCGGTGCGCGCCGACGGGCAGCGCCTGTTCAATGGGGCATTGCCCAGCCTGATTCAATGGGGCAAACCGGTGGCCACCGATCCGCTGCGGCTGCATCCGCGCAACAGCCTGCCCCGCTCCGGCGTCACGCTGCACAGCCTGGCGGTGCAGCATCCCAGCGCCGACAAACTGCAAGCCGCCTATGAGGCCATTGGCCTGAGCCATGTCACCGTCTCTGAAGGCGAGCCCAACATCACAGCCACACTCCAAACACCCAAAGGTTTGGTTCAACTCCACAGCCAAGGGGTTTGATCGTCGTTGAGGCGATGCGTCTTTGCCAGGGATGAAGCTTTGCGAATTCTCTGGATGCCGCCTTTGAAATGGAGCCGGGCAGAAGGCGTTAGACCCCTCAGGTCGCGGCCTCTTGCGGGAGTGTCGCCAAAAGGGCCATACCGGCAGCCATCACGCCCGCAGTCACCCACAGTGCCCCATGGAAAGTTCCCGTGGCTTGCGCCATGGCGCCAGCCACCACCGGCGCGATGATTTGCGCTGCGCCGTAACTCAAAGTCAGCCGCGCCATGGCTTTGCCCGGGTTATTCGGCGAGCGCCGCCCCACCAGCGCCAGCGTCAGGCTGACGATACCGATGAAGGTGGCGCCATAACCCAAGGCCCCGGCCAAAGCAGCGACCAACGAGTCCGACAGCGCGGGCAGCACGATGGCGCAGGTTTGCAAACCGAATGCCAACAACAAGGCCCGTGTGTCGCCTACTCGGCGCGCTACACGGTCCCACATAAACACCGCGGGCAAAGCTGCTAAACCGACCAAGGCCCAAGCCCAAGCCCCCTGGCCCGCCAAAGCAGGTTCACGCTCGACCATGGCCACCGTGAAGGTGGCGCTGATCACAAAGCCCCAACCGGCCGCAAAATAACTGCCCGCCATGGTCCACAACCAGCGACGCGAAACAGCCGGTGCCTCTGTCGATTGCTCCCCCACCGGCGGTGGCACGGGAGGTCGCCACACCCAGGCGGGCACGAAGAAAACCAAACCCACCACCGCCATGGCCAGCCATTGGTCTGACCACAGGGGCCACCACCGCGCCAAACCCCAAGATCCCAAGGCGGTCACGACGATGCTCAGGCCAATGCCCATGAAAAACACCCCCAACTCGGGGCGTCGGCCTTGTCGCATCAGCCAACCCAGCACCAGCCCAGAGCCCAGCAACATGCCCGCAGCGCCGCACAAGCCCCCGAGAAAGCGCCACAGCGCCCAAGCCGGCATCCAGTCATTCAGGGCCATGGCGGCCGTGGTCAAGATCGCCAGCCACAAACCAGTGCTGTAGAGCCGATGGCGCCAGCGCACGTCGTCAATCCAGGCGGTGGCCAATGCGCCGGTGATGTAACCGGCGTAATTGATGGCCGCCAGGCCGCCAGCGGCCGCGTCGGTCAAACCGGTTTGCGCCTGCAAACTGGGCAACAGAGGGGTGTAGGCAAAACGCGCCAAGCCAATCGTCAGCACCAAACCGCAGATGCCGCCCGTCAAGACTTGCCAGGGTTGCAATGAAGGACGAGTTTCAGACACCGACTGCCCGGACTCAAAACTGCCCGGCCCGCGCGGGCTGCTGCAGGCCGGCGTCCACCCAGGCTTGCACGGTGTGGCGGTTGAACTTGAATGTGGGGTCGACCTTCCACTCGGCCAGGGTATCGCCCGCCTCGTCTTGCGCACGCAAAGTCGCAGAAGGGTTTTCTTCATCCGGTTCGATGTCCAAATGGACCGTGACCCGGCCGCCGGGTCCTTGCACTGACAGGCTTTGGTGCAAGCTGGCGTGCAGTTGTTGTTCAGAGCGCCGCACAAACTCGCTGGCGGTTTTCACCAAGGTGATGAAGGCATTGCCGTCCAGGGGTTTAGGGTTCTTTTTGTCACGGCCCATGGTCCAGGGGCCGACCAAGGCGGGTTCCACCTGGCCCGTTTTGAACATGGCCACCGCCCAGCCATCGTCGTCTTCGTTTTTGACGACCCGGGCCGTCCACACCTCGTCCTGCCAGATGCGGGGTTCTTGAATCAGCGCAGTGTCGTCAGTCAAAACATTCTTTTCTGTGAAAGTGAAGCTGGGGTATTTTCGCCTAACTTGCTAGGCCATCGCGAGACAGTCCCGCCGCATGCCCATCCTGTACAGTGCAGCCACCCCTTCAGGAGTCCTTGTGCCCCCCTCCCCGACCACGACCCCACAGACCCTCAACGACAACGAAACCCACCTGGATTCAGACGTCTTGATCGTCGGCGCTGGCCTTTCTGGCATTGGCGCGGTTCGCCATTTGCAAGATCACAGTCCCCAGACACGTTGGTCCTTGGTCGAAGCACGTGGCAGCTTGGGCGGCACCTGGGACTTGTTTCGTTATCCCGGCGTGCGTTCGGATTCGGACATGCACACCCTGGGCTACGCTTTCAAACCCTGGACTGAGCGCAAAGCCATTGCCGATGGCCCGTCCATCCTGCGATACATCCAAAGCACGGCCGACGAAGCCGGCATCACCCCGCACATCCAATTTGGCCGCCAAGTCTTGAAAGCAGACTGGTCATCCGCAAAGTCCTGCTGGAATGTCACTTTGAAGCTTTCCAACGGGCAACTCGAACACCTCACCACCCGGTTTTTGTACCTTTGCAGCGGTTACTACAGCTATACCCAGCCCTACCAACCCGATTTTGAAGGCCAAGCCACCTTTCAAGGCACCTGGATTCACCCGCAGTTTTGGCCTTCAAATTTGGACTACAGCGGTCAAAAGGTGGTGGTGATTGGCAGCGGCGCCACGGCCGCCACCTTGGTCCCCGCCATGGCCACAACCGCTGCCCATGTGACCATGCTGCAGCGCTCGCCCACTTACATGGTGGCACGCCCAGCGGAAGACGCCTTGGCGTTGAAACTCCAGCGTGTCTTGCCTGAGCGCTGGGCGCACCACCTCACGCGCTGGAAAAACATTGGCGTGGGCATGTATTTTTTCCGCTTGGCTCGAAAATACCCCGACAAAGTCAAACGGCACATGATCGGTTTGACCCAACAACAACTGGCCCCTGGCTTTGACACGGCCAAACACTTCACGCCGCGTTACAAGCCCTGGGATCAACGGGTTTGTTTGGTGCCGAACGGCGATCTGTTCAAAGCGCTGAATGCAGGCCGCGCCAGTGTGGTCACCGACACCATTGAACGCATCACCCCCACAGGCATCGTGCTGACCAGCGGCCAACATCTGCAAGCCGACATCATCGTCAGCGCCACCGGATTGCAGCTGAACGCCTTGGGCGACATTGCTTTCAGCGTGGATGGCCTGCCCTATCAACCGGCGCAAGCCCTGGCCTACAAAGGCATGATGCTGTCGGACCTGCCCAATGTGTTCATGGCCATGGGCTACACCAATGCCTCTTGGACGCTGAAAGCCGATTTGACTGCAGGCTATGTGTGCCGTCTGCTGCAGCACATGCAGCGCCACAATTACAGTCAAGCGGTGCCCCGCAGAGACCCTCAAGTCCAGGCCCAGCCGTATTTTGATTTTTCATCGGGTTATGTGCAGCGCGCGTCCAAGGTCTTGCCTCAGCAAGGCGATCGTCAACCTTGGCGGGTGTACCAAAATTATCTGGCCGACATGGTCACCCTGCGCTGGAGCCGATTGGACGATGGCGTGATGCAATTCACGGCTTCAAGCAAGGCTGCTCCCTCTTCAGGTGCGGGCGGGGTCAACAAAGCCGACTAAAATGTGGGGGATTGAAAGACCGTGAATGACCGAGCGAAAGACAGAGCACCCGACTGAACACTACGCGGCCTTAGGACTGCACAGTGACGCCAGTCTCGCCGACATCAAAAAAGCGTTCCGCCAAAAAGCCTCGCAATACCACCCCGATCGCAACACCGATGCAGACGCACCGGCGCGTTTTCGCGAAGTCCAACAGGCCTACGAAGTGCTGTCTGACGCTGAGCGGCGCCAAGCCTATGACGACAACCGTCGCCGCAACCTGCTCGACGACCCCGCGCAGACGGCGCGTGACATTTGGACCGCCTACTTTGCGCCCCTGCGATCGCCCTCGCCCTGAAATTTGAACCGATGCACATATCCTCTTTTTTCCTCGAACTGCGCAGCGCTTACCAAGCCGAACTTGACGATCTGAGCTTTGACTCCGACGGCAAAAATGTGTTGCGCCAACGCTTGGCCGACAAACGCCAAGAGCTCGGTTTCTTGCTGCAGCTGATGGACCTGAATCCTGAAATGGTGGCGGTGGTTTTGCATCAGGCCTTTGACTTCAAAGTGCCTGCCGTGATGGACCATTTCTTGACCCACAACGATGACGAGTTGCTGGCCTGGAACGCCCTCAAACATGCACTCAAGATCGAGCCTTGGGCCCAGCCCATCGTGGATCAGATCCTGCAAGAGCCCATGGGCGAATGGTTCATGAGCGTGGCGGCGGCCCTGGAATACATGCACACCAAACCGCTGAGTGCCGCGAACCGCCCTCCGCAAGCCGACCCAGAAGACGACACCGAAGCCCATGAAGCTGGCCGCGCACAAGACGCCGAAGATGGCGGCGCGCGCATCGAAGACGACGACGACCAAGACGCACGAACGCGCGAAGAAGCCGGCAACGACTGGCTGGCCGAACAAGGCTTTGACCGCAAGGATTGAACATGACGCAAGACACGAATGCCCACACCGGCGCACTGGCCCTGATCGCCAAAACCCAAAGCCTGATCGCTTCAGGCGACATCGTCGCAGCCGAAGCGGCTTTGGTGGAATTGGCCGATGAGCAAGGCGACAACGCCTTGATGGTGGTCTTGGAGCAACTGCCCGCCAAAGACATGCTGGCCGTGATCCGCGAATACGACAACTCCAAAGAATCGGTGATCAACCTCTTGGTCACGCCCGCGCAGTTTGCCCGTGCCGTGGTGATCGAGAAACAATACAAAGACCTGTCACGCACCCATTTGCGCGGCATGATGAACGCCATCATCTTCCGTGACGACGCCGACCCGGTGGAATTTTTGACCGCGATTGGCGACCTGGAAGGCGGGGCCGAAGCCCTGGCCGACTACTTTGCCGAAAAGTGGAGCCGCATCGAAGCCTTTGCCTGGACCGGTTTGTTCGATGCGGTCGAAGACGATGGCCGCATGTTGTCTGAGTCCGCCCTGTTCGCTTCTGCCTACGTCAAACCCAAGCTGAACGAAGACGAGGTCGCGGACCAAGATTGGATGCAAATGGCCTGGACTCTGCGCTACCAGTGTCCCGATTTGTTTGTGGAGATGCTGTTGGTGCTGCGCGCCAAGGCTCGGGCCCACGACCTGGGCTTGTCTGAGGAAGAAGACATGCCCGAAGACGATGGCAAGGTCGAAACCAGCGCCACCGATCGGGGCAAGATCACCCAGGCTGCACTGGACCCGGACGAAGAATCGGCGATTTGAACGATTCACCCCCTTGATGACCGATCCTCAAGCCCCAACCGCAGCGTCCCAGAACAGCCTGTCGCTGTTGGACCGCCGCGTTTTTTTTGAAAAGGCACTGGCCCATGGCTTGGCGCATGGACTGCTGTCGCCTGACAAACTCGACGCGATCCAGAACGACGCGCCCAAAGGCATGGTGCAAATCGCCCGCTACTTCGGCAGTGAGTTTTTGCGTCCTGAGCTGGAAATGGCCAAAGAGCGCATCGTCAACCTGGTCAGCCTGAGCCTGGAACTCGACAGCGAAGGCGATTTGCACCGCGCTGCACTCTTGCTGCGCGACCACAGCTTCATGTCTCGCTCCAAGGCCGCGTCTGACCGGCTCAAAGCAATGATCGTGATGCCGCAAAACAGCCACTTTGGCATGAACGAGCACGGCGGCTTCAGCGACAAACACATCCCCCAACTGGCCAAATGGTCACTGTGCAGCGTGGCCGATTACCGCTCCGAACTGCACAAGCGCCAGCAAGTGGCGCAGCTCATCGACGCGGCTTTATGGCTGGCCGACGCGCTGGGGCTGGACGCTGACGAATTGGAAGACGCCGGGCCCGACGCCGAAGCCGTGATCCGCACCGCCTTGCTGGTCCTGCATGCCAAGCAACAAGCCATGCCAGATTGGGTCCAATTCCAAAGCCTCATCACCGCTTTGCGCAAACCGTCCAAGACAGCCCTCAAACTGACGCTGCCCAAGCAACTACCGCCCGAGTTCATGGCCGTGGTGAACACGGTCCGTCAAAGCCTGGTCGCAGACTGGCCCAAAATTCAGGACGCCACGCTGCCAGTCGCCAAACTTTTCCAGAAAACACCCGCTTTTGTCGGTCGTTACTTTTGGATCGAGGACAGTCTGGCTGAGATCGATCATTTTGACCGTGAGGCCTCTGCCGCCTGGAACAAGGTCACCCAAGGGCACACAGACGATGGCTCCTTGTTGACGCTGTTTTTGTGCATTGCGGCCGGCAGCGCCGCCAAAACCCTGTTCACCGAAAAATCCGCCGCCTCCTTGGTGCGCAAAATCCGCAAATCAGGTTGGCAACCCTACCTTGCGAGTCGGTACATCCAAGACAACGCGCCGGTGCAGCACCAGAGTGACTATGCGCAAATGTGGCAGCTTTTTGTGGAAGAAGCGCAGGACACCTTGATCAGTGACCGCGACTACAAGCTGCATGATGCTTTGGCCCTGCTGCGCCGAGACTGCAACGTCAGCGACTGAATATGTACCAATGGGTACAGGTCTAATCCCTATACGGGGATCGACCTGATTCGCCTACCATGGGGTCATCGCTTTCTTACAAAGTCTCCCGATGTCCCAACACTCTGTCACCGAAGCGGCCATGCGCAGCTTCTCCCAGGCCAGCGACCCTCGTCTGGGTCAGGTCATGGCCCTCTTGGTCAAACACCTGCATGCCTTCGTTGCCGAATCCCAATTGACCAAAGAAGAATGGTTGAAGGGTCTGGCGTTTTTGACCCAGAGCGCGGCCATCACCGACAGCGAGCGCAACGAGTTCAGCCTGTTGTCGGACATCATGGGCATTTCATCGATGGTCGATGTGGTGTCCCAACCTGAAGGCGGCACCTCCAGCAGCGTCTTAGGGCCTTTTCACAACCATGACTCCTTGGAGCGCCCCAATGGCGTTGATTTGTGCGGTGATCAAGCCGGCCAAAAAACCTGGTTGCATGGCCGGGTTTTGGATGTGCAGGGCAAGCCGATTGCCCACGCCGAAATCGATTTCTGGCAAAACGCCGACAACGGGCTGTACCCTGCGCAAGACCCCGCGCAAGACCCGCACAACCTGCGCTGCAAAATCCACTGCGATGCCGATGGCCACTTTGGCCTGCTCACCCTGCGCCCACACCCTTACACCGTGCCCACCGATGGCCCTGTGGGCGCTTTGCTGGCGGCGAGCAGCCGCAGCATCTGGCGTCCGGCGCATTTCCATGTGATTGTCAGCGCCCCGGGTTATGTCGGGCTGGTGACTGAGTTGTTCCCGGCCGATTCGGACTACATCGACAACGACACCGTCTTTGGCGTGCGCGAGGGCCTGATCGTGCCCTTGGTGCCCTCGCACAACCCAGACGTTGCGGCGCGCTATGGCATCGCAACGCCGTTTTTAGAAATGAATTTCGATTTTCATTTGGTGGCTCAGGCTTAAACATCCTGGCACGCCCACCCCCACTATTTCTGTGAAAGACACCACCATGATGAAATTGGCACGCTCTACACCCCGACTCTTGATCGGTCTATGTACCAGCCTCATCGCGCTGCAAGCCGCAGCGCAAACGGATTGGCCCAAAGCCAAACCCGTCACTTTGCTGGTGGCCTTTGCCCCCGGCGCCTCCACCGACATCGTGGCCCGCAACCTGACGCAAAAGCTCTCCGAGTTGACCGGTGGCAACTTTGTGGTGGAAAACAAAGGCGGTGCGGGCGGCAATATTGCCTCCGCGCAAGTCAAGCGCGCCGCCCCGGACGGCTACACCCTGCTGGTGCACAGCGTCGCCTTTGCGGTCAATCCTTCCTTGTATGCCGATGCGGGTTATGACGCCTTGAAAGATTTCGTGCCCGTGGCCCTGGGCCCTAAAACGCCCAACATCTTCACTGTGAATCCGAGCGTCGCGGCCAAAACACTGCCTGAATTGGTCGAAGCCGCCAAAAAAACGCCTATGAGCTACGCCTCCTCGGGCATCGGTACCACCACCCATTTGTCGATGGAGCGGCTGAAAACGGCGGCCAAGGTCGACATCGTGCACGTGCCCTACCAACCCGCTGCCGCCATCAATGCGGTGGTGGCCGGTCACACGCCCATGGCGTCAACCTCCATGCCACCGGCCGTGCCCCAGATCAAGGCCGGCAAGCTCAAGGCCATCGCGGTGACCAGCGCCACGCGATCACCCTTGCTGCCGGATGTGCCCTCGGTCACCGAATATGGCTTCAAGGAGTTTGACGACTACACCTGGTTTGGCTTTTTCGCCCCTGCGGGTACACCCGCAGCCATCGTCGAGAAACTCAATGCCGCACTCAACCGCGCCATGGAGTCGCCCGAAGTGGTGGAAAAATTCACCCAACTGGGCATGGCCAGCACCAAAAACAGCAGCGCCGAATTTGGCAACTTTTTGCGCGCTGAAGTGCCCAAATGGTCGGCGGTGGTCAAGAGCTCCGGGGCCAAGGCCGACTAGGCCTCGTCCCGTTTCAACCGCGTCGAATCACGCCTCGTCGGCAATCGGATTGGACAAGATGCCGATGCCTTCGATCTCGATCTCGCACACATCCCCTGGCTTCATCCACACCGGCGGCGTGCGGGCATAACCCACGCCTGCGGGCGTGCCGGTGATGATCACATCACCCGGCTCCAAGGTCATGCACTCGGTGATCAAGACCAAAGACTCCACCACATTCCACAAAAAATCATGGGTGTTGGCGTCTTGCATGACTTTGCCGTTGAGCCGTGACTGGATGCGCAAACCGGCCGCACCGGCTGGCAACTCGTCGGGGGTGACCAGGCAGGGGCCAAAGGGACCTGTGCCGTCAAAGTTCTTGCCAATCGTCCACTGCGACGATTTGCGCTGGTAATCGCGCAGACTGGCGTCGTTGAAACAGGTGTAACCGGCTACACAATCCAGCGCGTTGGCTGCAGTCAGGTGGCGGGCGCGCTGGCCAATGACCACGGCCAATTCCGCTTCGTAGTCCAAATTGGGCGAGACCTTGGGACGAATGATGGCTTGTTGGTGACCCACCGTGGAGGTGTTGCCGCGCAAAAAGAAACTCGGATAGTCCGGGCGGGCATTGCCGCCTTCTTTGGCATGGTCGGCGTAGTTCAGGCCCATGCACACGATCTTGCCGGGGTTGGGCAACAAGGGCAAAAACTGCACACCGCTCAAGGCTTGGTGTGCGCTGGCGGCAGCCTGCGCGCCTGCGGCGTGGGCTTTGGCCAGAGCGCCCGGGGTGCTGACCAGGGCTTTCAAGTCCGTGGGCAAATCCGGCGCGACCTGGGCCAGATCGACAAACGTGGTGGCGTTGATGTCTTTGACCCAACCGATGCCGTGACGGCCATTTTTTTCAAAACTCACAAAACGCATGACAGAGGTCTCTCTAAAGTGAAGGCCGTGATCTTGACCGGGCCGTCCCTGCAGCGCAGTCGCCCAGGTGCCAAAGTGGCCTACTCGGGTAGCCACATCTACAGCCACGGCCGTGACAGCGGGTGGGGGTATTTGTGATTCAATCACATACCTATTCATTCCTCTTACTGAGCAGAGACCGCCATGAACTTAGACCTGAGCCAAAAACACATCCTGATCACCGGCGGCAGCAAAGGCATTGGCCTGTCTTGCGCCCAAGTTTTTTTAGCCGAAGGCGCCAAAGTCAGTCTCGTATCGCGCGACCCGGCCAATCTGGCCGCCGCGCGCAAAACCCTTGAAAAAGACTTTGCCCCAGAAAACATCTTTACCGTCGCGGCCGACCTGCGCGACGCGCAAGCCGCCGTGGTCGCGCTCGACGGCGCCGAAGCCGCCCTGGGCGCGGTGGATGTCTTGGTCAACTCTGCCGGCGCCGCCAAACGCACACCCGCTGCCGAATTGACGCCCCAAGCCTGGTTAGACGCCATGCAGGCCAAGTATTTCAGCTACATCCACATGATCGATCCGGTGATCAAACGCATGGCGGCACGCGGCCAGGGCAATATCGTCAACGTGGTGGGTAACGGCGGCAAAGTGGCCAGCGCCATCCATATCCCAGGCGGCGCGGCCAACGCTGCTTTGATGCTGGCCAGTGCGGGTTTGGCCACGGCCTATGCGGCGCAAGGCATCCGCGTGAATGCGGTCAACCCCGGGCTGACTTACACCGACCGATTGAACGAAGGCTTCGCAGCTGACGCCCGCGTGCAAGGCATCAGCCCCGAAGACATCATGCGCAACGCCGTCGCCCGAATTCCGCTGGGACGCATGGCCTCCCCCGAAGAGGTCGCCAACGCCGTGGTGTTTTTGGCGTCCAGCAAAGCCAGTTACATCACCGGCATCAGCATGAGCATGGACGGCGCGCTCAACCCCATCGTGGTTTAAAGACCCATGAGCGAACACCACCGGGTACCCGACAAAGACACCATCGACCAACTGCCGCCCTTTGAGCGCTTGGGTTTGGACCGCATCACGCTGGTGCAAAACGGCCCACAAGCCCACGCAGCGTTTGACCATTTGGTGACTCAGTCGGCCTGGGGCTTTGACACCGAGTCCAAACCCACCTTCAAAGTGGGCGAAGCCTCCGACGGCCCCCATGTCTTGCAACTGGCCACGGGTGAGCGCGCCTGGGTCTTCCAGCTGCATGAGCCCGAATGCCGCGCCGTGGCTGCGGCCTTGCTGGCACGCGAGGGCATTGTCAAAGCCGGTTTTGGCTTGGGAGACGACCGCCGGCGCATTGTTCACAAGCTGGGCATTGAACCGCAAGGCATTTTGGAACTCAACACTGTTTTTCGCGAGCGTGGTTACCGCAAAGACATGGGCGTCAAAGCCGCTGTGGCCGTGCTGTTCAAGCAACGCTTTCAAAAATCCAAAAAAGCCGCCACCAGCAACTGGGCCAATGCCCGGTTGTCCGAATCTCAACTGGTGTATGCCGCCAACGACGCGTATGCGGCGATGCGGGTTTGGGACCAACTTCAAGACAGCTGCGCCCATGTCTGAGACCCCGTCAACTTTCGCCCGACCCCTTGCTGAAACCACCGGCGAGGTGATGCATTTCGCCCAGCGTGAATGGCGTGTGCGCAGACCGCGTGCGTTCGTTTTGGTGATCGAAGGCGAAGTGGGCCATGAAGCCAAAGAGCCCAACGACTACCTGCACGACACGCTGCTCCTGCCCGAATGGCGCGAGGCCTTTTACCAACTGGTCGATGCCACCGGCTTGGTCGTTTGCCTGAATGTGCATACCCAGCACCCCAGTTACCGCGATGTGCGCGGGCGCTCCAGCAAAGGGCGGCTGAGCCAGGGCGAGTATTACCACCACGATGGCTGCACCGGCCCCGTCAAGCCCCGCTTTGTGGAAATTCGCTGCCCCATCCAGCCGCAAACACGCGGCGTGGCCACGGGCGTTGCGCCGCATCGCGATGTGGTGCAAGCCATGGCACAGGTTTTGTCCACCGAGTTGGCCGCTTCGCCTTCTTTGGCAGGACTTGACTTGAGCATGGCGGCCATTAGCCAGATGAACGTTGAAGCGCTCGACCATTTGCAAGGTCTCATCACCCGCATCGTGCGTAAAAAGCTCAATGCCGAAGGCGCACGCAGCTACTTCCGCCAAGTGGATGCAGCTGCCCATGCCTACTTTGAACCTTGGGCGCTGGGTGAAAGCCGCTTCATTGCCAACGCCAACAGCGGCGTCACGATGCAACACCGCCGCGCCTACCAAAGCCCGCACACCGGCGGCGTGGCCCATGGCCACTTGGTCAAGCGCTGGCCGAATGAAGAATTGCTGCTGCCCGGCCAGGTGGTGGACCCCGCCTTGATGGCTGCGCTGTGCAGCGAAGAAGCCGAGGAAGACTCTGACAGCGCAAGAGCTGAGGCGTGCTATCTTGGACCGCATTGAATAAATTTTGAGCCTGCACCTGAGGTTCTCACCAACGTATTGCCCCATGATCTGCCATGACACAACTGATGAAAATTGATGTTCTGATTGTCGGGGGCGGACCCTGCGGGCTCATGCTGGCCAACGAGCTGGGAAGACGCCACATCCGCTGCCTGTTGGTGGATGCCAAACCTGGCACCGCCTTCAACCCGCAAGCCAACGCCACGCAGGCACGCACCATGGAGCATTTCCGCCGGCTGGGCTTTGCGCAAGAAATCCGCAGCATGGGTTTGCCGCCGGAGCACCCCACCGACATCGCCTACTTGACCCGCTTCACCGGCACCGAGCTGGCCCGCCTGCGCCTGCCCACCGCGGCTGCAGCGCCCCAGGCGATCAAGGCCATGTCAGGCTCCTGGAGCGCCGCCGAATTGCCTCACCGGGTTTCGCAAAAATACGTCGAAGTCTGTTTGCACCGCCACGCCCAGCAGCAAGCCAGTGTCGAGATGCGTTACGGCTGGCAGTTACAGCAATTCACCGACACGGGCGACGGCATTGAAGCCTTAGTCACATCGGTCGATGGCACACAGAGCCTGAACGTGCAAGCAGCGTATTTGGTGGGGGCCGACGGGGCACGCAGCATGGTGCGTCATCAGTTGGGTATCGCTTGGGGCGGGGCCACCGGTTTCAAGCGCAAGTTCATGGGTGGCAAGATGCTGGCGGTCTACCTCAAAGCCCCTCAGTTTTATGCCCGCAACCCGAACGACCGCGCGTGGATGTACGTGGTGGTCAACCCCGAGCTACGTGCGTTCACCATGTCGGTCGACGGCGTGAGTGAGTTCGCTTTTCATATCCAGATGGCCGACGATGCCGCCACCGAGGCCTTGACCGAAGCCGATGCGCGGCGTCTTTTTGCACTCGCCTATGGCCAGGACATTGAGATCGAGATCCTGTCGATGGCGACCTGGATGGCCGGGCACGCCCTGGTCGCGGAGTCCTTTCAGCAAGGCCGCGTTTTTCTGGGCGGGGACGCGGCGCACCTGTTCACCCCCACCGGGGGCCTGGGCTACAACACGGCCGTCGAAGACGCGGTCAACCTCAGCTGGAAACTCGCCAGCGTGCTCAAAGGCCAGGCCCCCCCGGCCTTGCTGGACAGTTACCACCTGGAACGCCACCCCTTGGCGGTGCGCAACACCGGCTATGCACGGCAGTTTGCCGACTCTATTGGCTTGTTTGAAGCCGTCTCCGAACTGGAAGACGACAGCCCGCAAGGCAAGGACGCAAGGGTCCTGGCCTCGGACTACCTCAATGGCCATGTGCGGCGCGAATTCAATATTCCGGGTGTGACCTTTGGCGGACGCTACGACGCCAGCCCCGTGATCGTGAACGACGGCACCACCGCACCGCCCGACGCCGCCAACAGCTATGTGCCTTGCGCCACACCGGGCGGCAGGCCACCCCACGCCTGGCTGCAAGACGGCCGCTCGCTCTTCGACACCTTTCACAGCGAATGGACACTGCTGGTGCTGGGACCTGAGTCGGTTGACACGGCGGCTTTTGAAAGCGCAGGTCAGGGCATGGGGCTCGACCTGAAAGTGGTACGGCACGTCAATGACGAGCTGCTGAGCTTGTACGAAGCGCCGATGGTCTTGATTCGCCCGGACCAGATCGTGGCCTGGAGCGGACAAGATGCACAGAACGCCCCAGCCATCCTGGCGCAAGTGATGGGGCTGGGCGCTCCAATCAGCCCATGCTGAAGGGGCAGCGCGAAGCGTTTACTTCTTGCTAGGCGGCAAATCTGTGCAGCTGCCGTGCGCCACTTCCGCCGCCATGCCGATGCTTTCGCCCAGCGTGGGGTGGGGGTGGATGGTTTTGCCGATGTCCACCGCGTCTGCGCCCATCTCGATCGCCAGAGC
>CANFMK010000031.1 GCA_947448325.1 Comamonadaceae bacterium | reverse complement strand
GCCAAGCCAGCTCGTCTTGCGCCTCTCGCAAAATGCCCCATTCTTCGGCCATCAACTCACAGTGCTCACCCATCGACAAGCCCGTTCGCGGCTCACCATTGCGCGGCAAAGCGGGCTGCATCAGCATGCCTGGGCGAATCCGACTGAGCGCTGCCAGGCGTTGAGAGCCGGTTTTGGCGCGGTTGAGTTGCAGCAAAATTTTGCGCAATTTCTCGTTCAGACCCATGGGGGCGTCAGATGTTGTATCGACGCCACCTGCAATGCCGCACTCGATGTGGCCCAAGGCAATTTTGTTGGCCACCAACATGGCCGCTTCCAAACCGGTACCGCAGGCTTGCTGAATGTCAAAGGCCGGTGTTTCAGGGGCCAGGGAGGTGGACAGCACCGATTCACGCACCAGATTGAAATCGCGCGAATGCTTCATCACCGCGCCGCCCACCACCTCCCCCAATCGCTGGCCATGCAAACCGAAGCGGTCCACCAAACCTTGCAGCGTGGCCGTCAGCATGTCGTGATTGGATACCTTGGCATAGGCGCTGTTGGAGCGCGCAAAGGGGATGCGGTTGCCGCCCAGAATGGCAACGCGGCGGGGCGTGGGGAGTGTGGAAAGTGTCATGGTGTCTGCAAAAAAAGTAGCCGGGTTCAGTCCGGTTGGTAGCTCAGGCTGGCGCGAAGATGCGGTTTATCGCCTTGGGCATTGCGCACTTCAAACAGCGCGTTGTGCTGTAGAGGACCTGAAGCGGCGTGGGTGCTCCACAAGGTGGCACGGCCCGGTAAATACAACGGGGTTTTGAACTCCACCATCACCTGCGCTTTTGCCAGGGGTTGGCGCGGCAGCATGGCGGCCAGGGCTCGCGCTTGGGTCCACATGCCATGCGCAATGGCACGGCGAAAGCCAAACAGCTTGGCCGAGAGGGCGCTCAGGTGAATCGGGTTCAGATCGCCGGAGACGCGTCCATAACGGCGACCGATGCCGCCATCGGCCTTGAAGCTGGTTTGCACGGACAGGGCTTGCTCGCCGTGCAATGCGCTTTGGTAAGGCGCACCGCTGGGCGTCTTGACACCCAAACGCAGCAAGGTTTGCGTGGCTTCCCAGACCAAGGTTGGGCCTGTGAAGATTTGAAATTCCAGGGTGAACACCTGGCCTTTTTCATGCGTTTGCAGCAAGCCTGGACGCATCTCCACGCGCAGCGTATCGCTCAAATGCAGCGGCGCATGTTGTTGCACACGATTGGCCAAATGCACCGTGCCCAACGCGGGCCAAGGGCAGTGGTCTGAGGCAAAGTAGGCCATGGCCAGCGGGAAGGTGAGCATTTGCGGGTACAGCAGGGGCACGCCTTGCAAAGGTGTGTAGCCGCACACCTGGCCATAGGCCTTGATGTCTGTCGCATCCAGTTGGACGTTTTGTCGCAGATAGCAAACGGGTGGCAGAGCGTCCACCCGAGCGGGGTGTTTGCGACTGGTTTGGAGTATCGCGATCAGGCCAGCCCAGGTGCTGGGCGCGGGTCCGATTTCGATGGTGGGGCCGGCAGGATGCATGCTCAAGCACCCATGATGCTTTGGCCGCACACCCGCACCACATTGCCAGTGACGCCGCCGGAGGCGGGCGAGGCGAACCAGGCAATGGCTTCAGCCACATCTTGCGGCAGTCCACCCTGACTCAAGGAGTTCATGCGCCGCCCCGCTTCTCGCACAGCAAAGGGAATGGCGGCCGTCATGGCCGTCTCGATGAAACCGGGTGCCACAGCATTGATGGTGATCCCCTTGGGGGCGAAGTGCGGCGCCGTGCTGTGCACCATGCCGACCACACCGGCTTTGGACAGGGCGTAGTTGGTTTGGCCCACATTGCCAGCAATACCGGAAATGGACGACACGCAGACGATGCGCGCGCCAGATTTGAGCGCTCCGCGTTCAATCAGCACTTCGTTGATGCGTTCCTGTGCCGACAGGTTCACGTTGACCACCATCTCCCAGAAATAGGGTTTCATGTTGGCAATTGTTTTGTCGCGGGTGATGCCTGCGTTGTGCACGATCACGTCCCAACCCCCATCGGCCAAGGCAGCGTCTGCCAGCACTTGCGGCGCGTCGGGTGCGCCGATGTCCAAAGCAATGGCTTTGCCTGCCACCTGCTGCGCGATGGCGTTCAGGCTGTCTTGTGCTTGCGGCACATCCAGACAAATCACATCCGCCCCTTCGCGC
This sequence comes from Comamonadaceae bacterium, assembly GCA_947448325.1. Taxonomy (GTDB): domain Bacteria; phylum Pseudomonadota; class Gammaproteobacteria; order Burkholderiales; family Burkholderiaceae_C; genus Limnohabitans_A. Next base: position 19,237 of record CANFMK010000031.1, on the reverse strand, counting down.
GCCATGACCTCAGCGATCGAGGCGCCAATGCCGCGCGATGCACCGGTGACCAACACTTTTTTGCCCGCCAAGTGCTGAGACCAATCGGCAGGCACCTCGCCGGCGTCAACCGCTGCACCCACACGAATCACCTGCCCAGAGACATACGCGCTGCGCGCAGAGAGCAGAAAGCGCAAGGTCGATTCCAGTTGTCCTTGCGCCCCTTCGGCCACATACACCAGCTGCACGGTGATGGCTTTTTTCAGCTCCTTGGCCAAAGAACGGGTCAGGCCTTCGAGGGCCCGTTGGATGGTGGCTTGGCGCGGCCCTGTGCAGGTCTCGGGGGGGCGCCCCAAGACGATCACCCGCCCGCAGGGCAGTACCGAGCGTGCGGCATCGTGAAAAAAATCATACAGCGCCGTCGATTGGCTGCTGTCGCTCAAGCCTGTGGCATCGAAGACCAGGGCTTTGACTTTTTCACCCGGCTGATCTTCCACGCCCCAGCGACCGGACATCAGGCCCGCTGTGTTGGCCACAGCCAACCATTGGGGCAACTGCCGGTGCGCCAAGGTCTGGGCATTCATCGACTTGAAAATTTGCGCCAGCGTGGGCAGCAGGGTCGAATGCGCGTTACCGCCGAGCAGGACCGCGCCTTCAATCACAGCTTGCCCAGGCTGGTAGCGCTCCAGTACCAAGGGCTTGGGCAGTCCAAAGGCGCCGGCGAGTTTGGCGCCCATGGGGGAGTTGGCGAAGTTCAAATAGGAGTCATGCATGCAAAAAAGATCCATCCACAGTTCGCGGCACCGAGGGGTACCCGAATAGAACGATCATGCTTTTTTCCATACACAACTGTCAAGTGACAAATTGAATCGTCTTCAATTGAGGCGTGTATAGAATCACGGCCAAACCACTGCTCTGCTATTCAGCCCCATCGCTATGAAACTGTTATTTACCCTGATCCTGATGTTCAATCTTCAGGCTTGTACCGTTTTGGCGGTCGCAGACGCCGCGGGATCGGCCGTCGTTTATGGGGCTAAAACAGCGGTGAATGTGCTCGATGCCGTGACCCCGGACATCGTGAATAAGAAAAAATAGTTGACAGTAAAAAGGGGCTTGATAAGCCCCTTTTTGATCAGATACCCAACCAGCCGTTGGTGCGTGCAAAGTGCAGCGCCTGCGTTCGACTGTTGACGCCCAGGCGTCTGAACAAACGCCAAAAGTGCACCTTCACGGTGTGTTCGCTGATGCTCAGTTTCTCAGCGATATCGCGGTTACTCAAACCCTGATCCAGCATCAAGATCAGTTGTTTTTGGCGTTTGGACAATTTAGTCGGTGCTGGGGAGGCTGCATCGGCTGCATCCGCTTCTTTGTCAGCAGGTAAAAGACTGCGCAGACCTTCAATGATGACATTGGGATTGCTGGCTTTTTCCAGGAACAGGTCGGCACCGGCTTGCAGGCAAGTGGCTTCGTAGTCGCTGGCCTCAGACCCGGTCACGATCACCAAAGGGACATCAGGGTACTTGGCCTTGATGGCGTGCAAGCCTGACAAACCCAAGGTGTCTGGGAGTTTCAAGTCCAAACAGAATAATTCTGGCGTGCCTTGTCTATCCACAGTGGAGTCGAGGACGTTCAATTTCGGGACTGAAACTACCTTCAAACCCGGGCGAACACGGTGGACCAACATGGTGATCGCATCGCGCATGAGAGGATGGTCATCGATGACGTAGACGGTCATGGTTTACAGGTTCAATTAATCTTAAAGTTCAAGGATAACAGCAACTGGCTGTGTGCACAAAGCGTCAATTTAACAGTATTTGTCAAAAAAATCTATTTATTCTTTATTTATCACTATTTAAGTGCATAAAACTTAAATTCTCTAATACCTGACCACGCAGCTTGTCGCTGATCGGCTCCAATTGCGCTTGCAAAACCTCTAAGGCGCTGGCGCCTTGTTGGGTCAATTGAGCAATGGCCAAACCTGCATCACGCGGGGAGGCGAAGCCTTTGCTTTGCAGCACCGCTTCGCCGTGAGGATTCACGAATTTGAAATAAAACAGGCCATCTTTCTCGCGGTACTGTTTAAATTGCGGCGCAGCAGCTTTAATGGTTTTTACAGTTTGAACTGCAGCTTTGGCCGACAGCGAACGCAAGCCAACGGCGCTGCGCAGTTCGGCCATGAAGGGCGCTGACCGCGCGCGTGCTTTTTCAGCACCCAACTGCAACAGGCGTTCGACCTTGTCGGGGTTGTGAATCAAGTCTTCGTAAGTGGCACGCATGGGTGCGATTTCACGGTCAATGCGTTCAAACAAATGTTGTTTGGCGTCTCCCCAAGCAATGCCGTCCGCAAAGGCTTGTGCAAATTGCGCGGTTTCTTCGGCGCTGGCAAACGCCTGGTAGATCTGGAACAGGGCTGAGCCTTCGGTGCTTTTGGCTTGCCCTGGTAAGCGGGAGTCGGTGACGATGGCGTTGATCTGTTTGCGCATTTGCGCGCTGGGCGCAAACAAGGGGATGGTGTTGTCGTAGCTTTTGCTCATCTTGCGACCATCCAGTCCTGGCAAGAGCGCCACAGATTCCTCCACCACAGCCTCTGGCAAGACGAAGTGTTCGCCATACAAATGGTTGAAACTGGCCGCCATGTCACGCGCCATTTCGATGTGTTGAATTTGATCGCGCCCCACCGGAACTTTGTGCGCCTTGAACATCAAAATATCGGCGCCCATCAGCACCGGGTACATGAACAGGCCCGCCGTGACGTCGGCGTCGGTGTCGTGGCCGGCAGCGTGGTTTTTGTCAGTGGCAGCCTTATAGGCGTGCGCCCGGTTCAGCACGCCTTTGCCGGTCACACAGGTGAGCAGCCAGGTCAGTTCGGGGATTTGAGGAATGTCCGACTGCCGGTAAAAGGTGACCTTTTCGGGGTCGAGCCCAGATGCAATCCAACTGGCCGCAATCTCCAGAGTGGAGCGTTGAATGCGGGCCGGTTCGTCGCACTTGATCAGCGCATGGTAGTCGGCCAAAAAGTAAAAACCTTCGGTCGCGTTGTTGCGACTGGCTTGCACGGTGGGCCGAATGGCGCCCACATAGTTGCCCAGGTGCGGGGTGCCGGTGGTGGTGATGCCGGTCAGGACGCGGGTGCGTTCAGAAGTCATGGTGTTCACTGCAAAAATTTCAAGGTAACAAAGCCGCCAGCGGTGACAAGAGCAGCTCGATCAAAGCGAAGGTCAGTTGCATCAAGGGTTGCATCCACAAGGTGTTGACCACGCCGGTGATGACCAAGCCCATGACGATGAAAAAGCCCCAGGGTTCAATGCGCGAGACCCAGACGGCTTGGCGCCAAGGCAAAAGACCGACCAAGATGCGACCTCCATCCAGCGGTGGCAGCGGGAATAAATTGAAGGCAAACATCACCACGTTGGTGAGCAAGCCCGCTTTGCACATTTCTAAAAAGAAGCGTTCGCTCACGCCGTTGGCAATCAGCAAATAGGTGGTCACGCCCCAGAGCAAAGCTTGCACCAGGTTGGAGGCAGGACCTGCCAATGCCACCCAAATCATGTCGGTTTTGGGATGATTCAGTCGATCAAAACGCACCGGTACCGGTTTGGCATAGCCAAATAAAAAAGCGCCGCCAGTGCTGAAATACAGCAGCAAAGGCATGAGCACAGTGCCCATGGGGTCGATGTGCGCAAAAGGATTGAGGGTGACCCGCCCCATCATGGCAGCGGTGTGATCGCCAAAGTGCAGGGCCGCATAGCCGTGCGCAGCTTCGTGCAAGGTGATCGCAAAAATCACCGGCAAGGCATAAATGAGAACGGTTTGAATCAGGTTGGCAATGTCCACGGCTCGATTGTCTCAGATGCGGTTCGGGTCCACTCCTCGGGCCCCGTCCAAATTCACAGTCCCAGTCGCGCGATATCGCCCTGGCCTTGTCGAACCACGCTCGGCTCATCGCCACAAAGGTCGACGATGGTGGTTGGTTCAAGCGCGCAAGCACCGGCGTCGATCACACCGGCAATCTGGTGCTCCAACTGATCGCGGATATCTTGCGGGTCGTTCAGCGGGTCTTGCTCGCCTGGCAAGATCAAGGTGGTGGCCAACAAGGGTGCGGCGTGCAGCGACAGCAATTCCTGAAGAACTTTGTGCTCGGGCACGCGCAAACCGATGGTTTTGCGCTGGGGGTGGCTGACGCGGCGTGGCACTTCTTTGGTGGCTTCCAAAATAAAGGTAAACGCGCCAGGCGTGGCTTGCTTGATCAAGCGAAATTGCCGGTTATCGACCTTGGCGTAGTTGGCCAATTCACTCAAATCGCGACAGAGCAGCGTCAGGTGGTGTTTGTCGTCCATGCCGCGCACGCGCCGCAGTTGATCGGCGGCTGCTTTGTCGTCCAAATGGCAGACCAGCGCGTAGCTCGAATCGGTGGGTACCGCCAAGATGCCGCCATGGTTGAGCAAAGTCACGGCCTGTTTGAGCAAGCGCGCTTGGGGGTTGTCCGGGTGAACTGAGAAAAATTGAGCCATGGAAACTGAAAGCTGATCGAGGCCTTAAGACTCTGCAGGTTGAACCACCACACGGCCTTCGCGCACCGTCAACCAAGCGCCCAAAGCCCCACACAGCGCCACCATGCCCATGCCGATCAAGGTCCATTGATCAGGTACGTGGCTGAAGACCAACCATCCGCCCAGCATGGCAAAACCGATTTGCGCATACAAATAGGGCGTCAGGGTCGCGGCGGGGGCGCGCATATAGGCCAGGATCAAAAAGAAATGCCCTATGGTGGCCAAAAATCCCATCAGGCCCAATTGAGCCCAAATGATCCAGTCGTGTGGCATTTCCCAAACGAAGGGCAGCAACAGCGTCGCCAAAAAGGTGCCTATCCAGCCGGTATACAGGTGCATGGTGATCGGGTCTTCGGTGCGGGCCATTTTGCTGGTCAACACTTGAAAGCTGGAGTTGGTCACCACCAGGGCCAAAGGCAAAATCACGGTCCAGTCAAAGTGTTGACTGCCCGGGCGAATGATCACCATCGTGCCGACAAAGCCACCCATCACCAAGGCCCAACGCAGGGGGGTGACTTTTTCACCCAAGGTCTTGGTGGCCCAGAGGGTGATCACCAAGGGAGCCATCAAGACAATGGCGGTGAACTCGCCCACCGGCATGTACTTGAGGCTGAAAAAAGCCAGCAAACTGCTGCAAAAGAGCAAAAATCCGCGCAGCATTTGAAAGCGGGGATGTGCCGTGCGCAGCACACCTACGCCTCTGCTCGGCAGCACGGCCAGCGTGGTGGCGACAGCCTGGAAGCCGTAGCGAAACCACAACGCCATCAGCAATGAGATGCCGCTGGTGCTGATGTGTTTGGTGGTGGTGTCCAGGGCGGAGAAACAGACGACTGCCAGTAAGCCAAAACCGATCCCGGCCAGTACTTTTTTCGGATTGTGCTTCACTGGATGCGGTCAGCCAACAGTTCCCACACGGGAGTCAGTTGTCCAGGCAAATAGGGCAGGGTGCCCAAGTCGGTGTGGCTCTCGTCAGGGCTGTGAAAATCGCTGCCCCGGGATGCGGCCATGCCGAATTCCAAAGCGGTGTTGGCGTAAATTTGGGCATCGGATGCGGAGTGACTGCCGGTCACCACCTCCACGCCAAGACCGCCGTGGTTTTTGAATTCGGTGAACAAGGCGTATTCCTCGTTCGGTGTAAAGCCGTAGCGCGCGGGGTGGGCAATCACGGCCACGCCCTTCGCACCGGTGATCCATTGCACGGCATCGCGCAGCGTGGCCCAGCGGTGAGGAACAAAGCCGGGTTTGTGTTCGGTCAGGAATCGGCGAAACACTTCGGAGGTGTCGTTGCACACGCCCGACTCCACCAAGAAGCGGGCAAAGTGAGTGCGCGAAATCAGTTCGGGGTTCCCTGCGAAAGTCAGCGCGCCTTCAAAAGCGCCGTGAATACCCACTTTGGCCAGTCCGTCAGCCATTTCGCGTGCACGTTCTTCGCGTCCGCCACGGGTTTGGCGCAGCCCTTGGGCCAGCGCAGCGTTATGGTGGTCAAAGCCCAAGCCCACGATGTGCACCGTCTTGTTGGCAAAGGTCACAGAAATTTCGGTGCCCGTCAAATAAGGCAGTTGGAGCGCTTGCGCTGCCGCCAAGGCCCGCTCTTGCCCGCCAATTTCGTCATGGTCGGTCAGCGCCCACAACTCCACACCGTTGGCTTTGGCCCGAGCGGCCAAGACTTCGGGGGTCAAAGTACCGTCTGACACCACGGAGTGGCAGTGCAGGTCGGCGTTCAGTTGGGGGTGGGGCATGGATTTCACAGGCTCATTTTAGACCTTGTGTCATCCCCTGAGGCGTCACGTTGGATAATGTCCCCTTTAGTGGAGCGTCCCATGGCTTTGATGATCACTGACGAATGCATCAATTGCGATGTGTGTGAGCCCGAGTGCCCGAATCAGGCTATTTATTTGGGCCCTGAGATTTACGAAATTGACCCCGCCAAGTGCACCGAGTGCGTAGGCCATTTTGACGAGCCGCAATGTGTGCAGGTGTGCCCTGTGGCCTGCATTCCTGTGCACCCCCACCATATTGAAAATGCAGAGTCTTTGTGGGCCAAGTACCGCCGCTTGCAGGCGCAAAACCCGGTGCAGGCGCCGGGTCAGGACGTCGGCGGCTCCGTCGCCTGAGGCGCAGTCGCAGCCGCGATGGGTCGCGGCGGTTTAGGGCGCGGTGGCTTGCTGGTGTGAATCTGCACCATGGCTTTTTCCATGTCACCGGCCAGCAATTGCGGCAAGGCTTTGATGGACCGTGCAATGCCGTCTTCAATGGACTGGCGGTGGTCGGGGGAGGGTTTTTTCAAGACCCAGTGAACGACTTCAGACTTTTCTCCGGGATGGCCCACGCCGATGCGCAGGCGCCAATAGTCGCTGCTCGCCATTTGCGCATGGATGTCGCGCAGGCCGTTGTGCCCGGCGTGGCTGCCGCCTTTTTTGAGTTTGACCTGGCCTGGTTCGATGTCCAGCTCGTCGTGTGCCACCAAAATTTCTTCAGGCTTGATTTTGAAAAATTTAGCCAATGCGCCGACTGATTTCCCGGACAGGTTCATGAAGGTCTGCGGCTCCAGCAGCCACAGCGTTTGTCCGCCAACCTGTGTGCGACCGGCCAAGCCCCAGTAGCTTTTCTCGGGCACCAGGTTGACTTTGAGTTCGCGGGCCACCGCCTCCAGCCACCAAAAGCCGGCGTTGTGCCGGGTGGCTTCGTATTCAGCGCCCGGGTTACCCAGGCCGACAAACAGTTTGATCATGGAGGGTGATTATCGGTGTTGCGTGTGCTGACAAAGCGGCCATGAAAAAGGCCCGCTCACAAGGCTGTGAAGCGGGCCTTTTGCAAGACTTGAAGAATTACTTCTTCTTGCCTTTGGCAGGGGCTGCTGCAGGTGCTGCGGCTGGAGCGGCTTCCACTTCTTCCACCGGAGCCACCACAGCGACCAACACCGGGTTGGTTTTGCCGTGCGTCACGACCTTCACGCCTTTAGGCAGGGTCACGTCGTTCACGTGCAAAGACACGCCTTTTTGCAGACCCGACAGGTCCACGTTGATGAACTCAGGCAGATCGGCGGGCAAGCAAGCCACTTCGATCTCGTTGGCCACGTGGTTGATCAAGCACTTGTCCACTTTGAATGCAGGCGACTCTTCTTCACCGCTGTAGTGAAGTGGCACTTTCATGTGCAAAGTGGTGTTGGCTTCCACGCGCTGGAAGTCAATGTGCAACACCAATTGCTTGTAAGGGTGCATCTGGTAGTCACGCAGCAAAACTTTGCTGGACTTGCCGGCCACTTCCATCTCCAAGATGGTGGCGTGGAAAGCTTCTTTTTTCAGGGCGTGCCACAGGGCGTTGTGATCGAGTTCGATCAACTGGGGCTGGGCTTCACCACCGTAAACGATGGCGGGTGTACGACCTGAGTTGCGCAGACGGCGGCTCGCACCCGTACCTTGCAATGAGCGCTCAAAAGCGACGAATTTCATAACTGACTCCTACAAAGGGCCCACCGCGACCAGTGCGACCCTGATTGAAAAAGGTCTGCGAGCCCTTGGGCCAGCAGACCTGCTGATGTGTTCCCGGGTCTTAATCCGAGAACAAACTCATCACCGACTCACCGGTGGCAATGCGCGCGATCGTTTCTGCGATCAACGGCGCCACGGTGAGTTGGCGGATCTTGGCGCAGGCTGCAGCAGCTTGCGACAAAGGAATGGTGTTGGTGACCACGACTTCATCGAGCGCGTCGCCTTTGGCGATACGGTCGATGGCAGGGCCCGAAAAAATCGGGTGGGTGCAATAAGCGTAGACTTTTTTCGCGCCACGGTCTTTCAGCACTTCAGCCGCTTTGACCAAGGTGCCAGCGGTGTCGATCATGTCGTCCATGATCACGCAGTTGCGCCCTTCGATCTCGCCGATCACGTGCATCACTTCGCTGACGTTGGCTTTGGGGCGGCGCTTGTCGATGATGGCCAGATCGCAGCCGAGTTGTTTGGCCAAGGCGCGGGCGCGGACCACGCCGCCCACATCGGGGGAGACCACGATCAGGTCTTCATAGTTTTTCTGGCGCAAGTCGCCGAGCAACACCGGCGAGGCGTAAATGTTGTCGACCGGAATGTCAAAGAAACCTTGAATTTGATCGGCATGCAAGTCCATGGTCAGGACGCGGTTGACGCCGACGGCTTGCAGCATATTGGCCACCACTTTGGCCGAAATCGGCACCCGCGAGGAGCGTGGGCGGCGATCTTGGCGGGCGTAGCCAAAGTAAGGAATCACAGCCGTGATGCGCTCAGCCGAGGCGCGCTTGAGCGCATCGACCATGATCAGCAATTCCATCAAGTTTTCGTTGGTCGGCTGGCAAGTGGACTGGACCACAAACACATCGCGGGCACGCACGTTTTGCTTGAGTTCGACGGTGACTTCACCGTCCGAGAAACGGCCCACATCCACCGCACCCAGGGCAATGCCCAAATTGCTGGCGATGTCGGCGGCCAGCACAGGGTTGGCGTTGCCGGTAAAAACCATGAAATCAGAGATGGGGGTCGAAGACGGCTGCATGAGCATTCCAGCGATCAAAAAAATAGGCCTGTACGATTGAACGTATTTGGCAGGGGAAGAAGGACTCGAACCTTCGAATGCCGGAATCAAAATCCGGTGCCTTAACCAACTTGGCGACTCCCCTACACAGGTAGGCTGCCGAAAGCAACTTACCGTTAATTGTCGCTGGCTGCCCATCCCGATAAAGGATGAACATCCAAATTGCTGCAAATTCGAACCTGGCAATCTGCAAGATCAGGATCATGCTGCCAAATTTGACCTTGCGGCAATAGCGCAAACACTGCACTGCCAGAACCGGTCATTTTGCCTTGGAGCCCTTGCGCAGCGAGCCGTTCAAGGGCTTGTCTCACAGGGCGGCAAATTTGCTCGGCTACAGCTTGCAAAGCGTTATGGCCAAAGCCATACGGCGTTCTTGCTAAGCCATCGATTGTAGCAGCTTTTGTGTCGCGTCGCAGAGCTGGGTGGGCAAAAATTTTCGCAGTTTCCAGTCCTGCGTTCGGTTTGATCACCACAAATTGGGCTGGGGGCAACTGAACAGGGGTGATGTTTTCGCCAATCCCTTCTACCCAGGCGTTGTGGCCATGCAGAAAAAAGGGTACATCGGCCCCCAGTTGCACGCCCATAGCGGCAAGTTGCGCCACCGACAAGCCCAGACCCCAAAGACGGTTCAATGCCAACAGGCAAGTGGCAGCGTCCGATGATCCGCCGCCCATGCCGGCCTGCGCCGGAATTTCTTTGTGCACCGCGATGTGCGCGCCCTTGGTGCATCCGGTATGCGCTTGCAGCAAGCGCGCTGCGCGCAGGATCAAGTCGTCTGCTGGCAAAGGGATGGTCAGATCTTCGCGGCTGAGTTGGCCGTGGGGACGAAGTTCAAAATGCAGCGTGTCTTGCCAGTCGATCAGCATGAAAGCCGATTGCAGCAGGTGGTAACCGTCAGCCCGACGACCCACGATGTGCAGAAATAAATTCAGTTTGGCGGGGGCCGGGACGTCGTTGAGCACGTGCATATCAGAGCTCCAAAATCAGACGCAGATTCACTTGCGGTAGTTCTGGCGCCGCGCTGGTGGACGTGCTGCGAATCCATAGTTTGCCTTGATCGATTTGACTCAGGTCCGCATTCCAGCCCTCTACGGGGGTGGGGCGCGCTTGCAGCCAATCGATCAGCGCTGCCACGGGCAGCGCGGTACCGGTCAATCGGACCATCAAGGCATCCAAAGAAGCGTCTTGCCAGACTTGCCCCCCTTGTTCCAGGCGGGCTTGTGCCGCGGTCCATTGCAATTTGGCCAGGCTGCTGCCCAAGGGACTGAGCAATTGCAGCTCGCCGCCTTGTGGTCCACTTTTTAATTCAAACCCGGCGCTGATGGATTGCGGTGGCGAGCTGGCAATGTTCAAAGCCAAGCGCCCAGACCAGAACAAGGTATCGGGGGCCTGCGCCACAGGCGCACGGCTTGCACAGGCGGCCAGTGTCAGCAAGCTGATGACACTCAGCCACAGCCTGAGCCAGCGACCAGAGAATGTCATGGCTTGAAGTTGAAGCGTTGGAGGGTCTCGCGCAGGGTCTCATTGTCAGACTTGAGCAACAAGCCTTCGCGCCAGATGGCGCCTGCCTGTTGAGTTTGACCAGTCACCCACAACAACTCGCCCCAGTGGGCGGCGATTTCTGCATCGGGTTTGGCTTTGTAAGCCGACTCCAGCAAATTGAGCGCTTGCGCATGGTCGCCCAATCGGTAAAGCACCCAGGCCAAGCTGTCACGAATAAAGGGATCGTTGGGCGCCAAGGCCACGGCTTGCTCGATCAACTGTTTGGCTTCAGTCAGCCGCAGTTTGCGGTCGGCCAAGGAAAAACCCAGGGCATTCCAAGGATGGGGGTCGCTGGGTTTTGCTGCCATCATCTCCCGCAGCAAAGACTCCATCTTGTCAAATTGGCCTAACTTTTCGAGCGTCAGGGCCAACTCAGACTGAAGCTCGTAGTTGGCACCATTCTTCAAGGCCTGGGTCAGCACATCGTACGCGTCCTGATATTCTTTTTGCTCCCGCAAGAACATGGCCAAGGCCAGCAATTTTTGCTGGGCTTGCGCAGGGTTGGTCGTCGGAATGTTGACCAGCAGCTGGCGTGCTTGTTTGCGCTGGCCTTGTTCCACCAGCAAGTTGGCGCGGCGCACGCCCAGCTTGATCGGGTCGGTTTGCGCAGGCATTTTGGACAGCCATGCTTCTGCCTGCGCCCATTGACCTTGTTGTTGTGCAATTTGGGCCAAAGAAAAATACGCCTCCGACAAACCGTTTTGCAGTTCGGGGTCTTCACTCGTGGCGGCCAGGCTCACAAATTGATGCAGCGCTTGACTGGCCTGGGCGGCTTGACCCATGTCACTGAGTAACAAGCCACTGAACAGCCAAGCGGCGGCCAATTCAGGATTTTCTTGATTCAGCTTTTGCAATTGCGCCAAGGCAGCCGCGTTGTTTTGCAGGCTGATCAAGGCCCTGGCATAACCCAAGCGCAGTTCCGGCACGGCGGGGCCGGCCATGTAACTGAGCAGCAGAGGTTGCACCGCTTCTGCTTCTTTGTCCAAAAGCGACAGTGCCAGCAAGATCGGGCCGTTGGCCTGATTGTCTGCTGCATGGCCTTTTTGCGCGGCGATGGCCGCCGTTTTGTATTGACCCACATCGCGGCGCATGCGACCAATGGTGGTCCAAGCGCTGGCTTGCGTGCGGGGCTGTGTGAGGGCCTGCGCCAAAGCCGATTCCACCGTGTGCACAGCCAGCAACTTGTCGTTCACGCGTGAAAAAATACGCGGCACAGAGGCAATGGCGCTTGATTGCTCTTCCATGGGCAAGCCGGCCAAGGTCGATTTCAAAGTTTGCCCCGCTTCTTCAACCTTGTTCAGCGCCAGCAAAATTTGCAGGATGTAACGGTTGGCCTCGCTGGCGTTGGGGAGGACTTGTTTCCAGGTGCGGGCTGCTTGCAAAGCGGCTTCGCCAGAGCGCGATTGCAGCGCCAACTCCACAGCGCGCTGGAACAGCGCCGCGTCTTTGGCTTTACGTGCCGCATCCAACAGCAAAGAAAAACCAGTGCCCGATTCGCCGCCTTGGGCGTACAGCTCACCCAACAGCAATTGGTAAAACAGCACTGCATCCAAGGCCGATGCGGGCTGAGGGCTGGTCAACGCGGTGGCGGGCGCGACTTTTGCAGCCGGCGTAGCCGGTGCGCCCACAGGTTGGGCCCCAGCGCTCAGGGCGCATGTGGTCAAGGCGATGCATCGAATCCATGAATTCATCAACCGATCATAATCGAGCGGCCATTTCTCATTGGGGGCTAAGCCCTCACCTTTATGCCTGAATTGCCAGAAGTAGAAGTCACGCGCCAAAGTTTTGCCAACCGGATTGCCGGCGCTCGGGTGCTGGCCTTGCACATGGGCAAACCCCTGCGCTGGCCGCTGGGTCTTGCGCCTGACGCGTTGGTGGGGCGTAGTGTCCTGGGCGTGCGTCGGCGCGGCAAATACCTGCTGATCGATCTGGACGAAGGTCTTCTCCTCGTGCACTTGGGCATGTCAGGCAGTTTGAATTTTGCACCGGTACAAGCAGCGCGCGGTCCTCACGACCACATGGACTTGGACACCACACACGGCGTGCTGCGCTTGCACGACCCGCGCCGTTTCGGTGCGGTGGTCTGGGCGCCTTCAGAGCACTCACCTCAGGCCCAAAAATTACTCGGTCATTTGGGCGTGGAGCCCTTGGGCAACGATTTTGATGTGAAGGTCTTTCGCGCCGAGCTCCTGCGCAAAAACGCACCCATCAAGCAGGTGCTGTTGGCCGGGCAAGTGGTGGTCGGCGTGGGCAATATTTACGCTTCAGAAGCCTTGTTTTTGGCGGGTATTCGACCGACGGTCAAGGCGTCTAAGCTGTCTGCGCCCCGTGTGGCCAAGTTGCACGCGGCTATTCGGGATGTGCTGGCCCGCGCTGTGGCCAAAGGCGGGAGCAGTTTGCGCGACTTTGTCAGCGCTGAGGGCAAGAACGGGTACTTTCAAATGGAGGCCGCAGTCTATGGCCGCACCGGTCAGGCTTGCCGAAGCTGCGCTACCCCGATCAAACAAATCATGCAAGGTCAACGGTCGACTTTTTTCTGTCCTGTATGTCAAAAATACTGAATGCCAAAAATACAGAATTCCATTTCCCCCGAATTGCAGGCGCGATTTGCCACCGACATGATGGCTTGGCAAACTCGCCATGGCCGCCATCATTTGCCTTGGCAAAACACCCGTGACCCTTACCGCGTCTGGCTGTCCGAGATCATGTTGCAGCAAACGCAAGTGAGCACCGTGCTGGACTACTTTCCCCGATTTCTCCAGAAGTTCCCAGATGTGTCGGCCTTGGCAGCCGCTTCGCAAGACGAGGTCTTGGGTCTGTGGAGTGGCTTGGGTTATTACAGCCGTGCGCGCAATCTGCACCGCTGTGCCATGGAGGTGGTCGACCGTTTTGGCGGTGCCTTTCCGCAAGATCCGCTGGATTTACAAAGCTTACCGGGCATAGGTCGTTCTACCGCGGCGGCCATTGCCGCATTTTGTTTTGGCCAACGCGCCGCCATTTTGGATGGCAACGTCAAGCGCGTCTTGACCCGCGTTTTAGGCTATGGTGCAGACCTGTCGGTGTCCGCGCACGAGCGTGTGCTGTGGGATTTGGCTGACCAATTGCTGCCCACGCGCAGCTTGTCCACGGCCATGCCCCGCTATACCCAGGCCCTGATGGACTTGGGCGCCACCGTGTGCTTGCCGCGCAAGACCGATTGCGCGCAGTGTCCGGTGCAGTCTTTGTGTGTGGCGCGGCAGCAAGGCGATCCGCTGCGCTACCCGGTCAAAACCCGCAAACTCAAACGCACCAGCGAGGCGCTGTGGCTGCTCAAGGTGCACAACCAACAAGGCGATGTGTGGTTGGAAAAACGCCCTGGTCAAGGCGTGTGGGCGAGTCTTTACTGCTTGCCGGTGTTTGACAGCGCCGAGGCCTTGATCGGTAGTTTGCCCGCCGGGCAAGAACTCAGGCATGACCCCGCTTTTGTCCATGTTCTGACGCACAAAGATTTGCATCTGCACCCGGTTCAGGCGCACCAGGCGCGAGTCAAGTCCAAGCCCTTGCGGTCAGGCGTTGAAGGCGCGTGGATGCCCCGCTCTCAATGGCAGACGCTGGGGCTGCCTGCACCCATTCGCAAACTTTTGGAAGCTTGAGCGCAGGCGCTGCCCACGGTTCAGCGCAAGGCGTCGAGTTCGCGGTGTCTTTTGAGCGTGAGCCACTTGCCCGCAAAAGCCTGGGCCAGTTGCTCGACCAAATACACCGAACGGTGTTGCCCGCCGGTACAACCGATGGCCACGGTGATGTAGTTGCGGTGGTCACGCTCCAAAGCACCCAGCCAATGCGCGATGAAGTCTTGAATTTGCTGCTTCATTTGCGCCACTTCTTCGAACTTTTCCAAATACGCCTGGATCGGCGCGTCGCGCCCGGTCAATGGACGTAAATCTTTTTCGTAGTGGGGGTTGGGCAGCATGCGCACATCAAACACATAGTCGGCGTCCATCGGAATGCCGCGTTTAAAGCCAAATGACTCGAACACCAGCGTCAATTTGGCCGCCGGCGCACTGACCATGGATTTCACATAACTTTGCAACTGGGCAGAGCGCAGCATGCTGGTGTCGATCACATGGGCTTGTTCACGCAGTTGCGACAGCAAGTCGCGCTCAAATTCAATGGTTTCAAGCAGCGCTTTTTCATCTTCGATTTGGGCTTTCGCCGACAAGGGGTGACGGCGACGGGTTTCAGAATAACGGCGCAGCAAGACGTCGGTGGTGGCATCCAAAAACAAGGACTTCACCGTCATGCCCATCTCGCGCAAAATCGCCAGTTGCTCGGGCATCAAAGGCAGCGAAGCTGCGCTGCGCACATCGATGGCAATGGCCAAGCGCTCTTCTTTGTGATCGCGTTCGAGTTGGACAAAGGGGATTAACAATTCCGGCGGCAAATTGTCCACGCAATAAAACTGCGCATCTTCGAGTGCGTGTAAGGCCACCGATTTGCCGGATCCGGACATGCCGGTGATGAGAATGACTTCCATGGCTCAGGAGACCTTGCGAGAGGATTTTGCCGAGGGCTTGGGCGCATCCTGGGCTGATGGGGCGCCCAGCATTTCGCGTGCATGGGCCAGGGTGGTTTCAGACAATTTTTCACCGCCCAGCATGCGGGCAATTTCACTGACTCTGCGTTCACTGGCAATGGCGTTGACTTGGCTGACCACGCCGTCGTTCAACGCGGCTTTCGCCACCAACAAATGGTGGTCGGCGCAGGCGGCCACTTGCGGCAGGTGGGTCACTGCCAAGACCTGTCGGTGCTGACCCAGTTTTTTCATCAAGCGGCCCACCGTCTCGGCCACGGCGCCGCCCACGCCCGAATCCACTTCGTCAAAAATCAAAGTGCCTGCTTCGCCAAGCTCGCTGGTGGTGACGGCAATCGCCAGCGCGATGCGAGACAGCTCGCCCCCGGAGGCCACTTTGCCCACCGGTTTGGGGGTGCTGCCAGCGTGACCGGCGACCAAAAAAGCCACGTCTTCTAGGCCATGCAGGGCGGGTTGGGGTAATTTCTCCAAAGCCACTTCGAGTCGTCCGCCTTGCAT
This sequence comes from Comamonadaceae bacterium, assembly GCA_947448325.1. GTDB lineage: Bacteria > Pseudomonadota > Gammaproteobacteria > Burkholderiales > Burkholderiaceae_C > Limnohabitans_A. The sequence continues at coordinate 3,538 of CANFMK010000031.1, read as the reverse complement.
GCCCAGTTGTTGCAGCGCTTGCGTCACGGCCAGTGCGAGCTGTGGTGCGGCTTGCGTGCGTTGCTTTGAAATCTGCCGCGCCGCTGTCAAATAGGATTGCAAGGCCGACTTTTCCGCCGCTTCCAGTTTTTCCAAGTCGCTGGCCGCGTCCAGGGCCGTCATCTCTTGGCGCCAACCTGCCAGCAGGGCAGCCAGCTTTTCGGGGGGGCACTTGTAACGCCGAGACAATGCAATCCACAACCCCATGCGATCGTCCAATTGGGCCAGACGCTGCGGGTCCAAATCGGTTTTGCGTAAATAGGCGTGTAGGGAGTGGGCGGCGTCTTCGGCTTGCGCCAAACTGGAGGCGAGCACATCGGACAAGCTTTGAAATTCGGGCTCCACATGCGTTTGTGCGATCAAGGCGTGCATCGATCGAGACAGTGAGGGGAGTGCGCCGCCCGCATCCTCAGACTCCAAAGCATCCAAGGCCAGTTGGGCGCCGTCGATCAAAGCCTGGGCGTTGGACAAGCGCGTGTGGTCGGCATTGAGTTCGTGCCATTCGTCAGCGCCTGGTGCCAGCTTTTCCAACTCACCAATTTGCCAGGTCAAGCGTTCGCGCTCGCGCGTCAAATTGTCCTGGGCGCCACGGGCTTGGCTGAGTGCTTGCTGCGCTGCGCGCCATTGCAGCCAAACAGTCTTGAGTTCGCGGCTGTCAATGCCGGCATAAGCGTCCAGCAAACCACGAACAGCATCTGCACGCGTCAGGCTTTGCCAGGCGTGTTGCCCGTGAATGTCCAGCAGCAATTCGCCCAGTTCACGCAACTGTGTTGCGGTGGCAGGGCTGCCGTTGATCCAAGCGCGGCTCTTGCCCTGCGCATCCACGGTGCGTTTGAGCAGCAGGGTGTCGGCGTTGTCAAAGCCTGCATCTGCAAGCCAGTCCTGGGCTGAGGCGGGGGCATCGAATTCGGCGCACACCTCGCAGCGCTGCGCCGTCTCGCGCACCACGCCCACATCGGCGCGTTCCCCCAGTGCCAACTGCAAGGCGTCAATCAGAATCGATTTGCCCGCGCCTGTTTCGCCGGTCAGCACGGTGAAGCCACCGGACAAATCCAGGTCCAATTCGCGCACGATCACAAAGTCGCGCAAGCTGATGTTTCGCAGGGCCACGGTTCAGGAGCCTCCTTCGTTCCAGTGCATTTTCTTGCGCAGGGTGTCGAAGTAATTCCAACCTTCGGGGTGCAAGAAACGCACGTGGTGCTCTGAGCGACGCACGACGATGCGGTCGCCCTTCAAGAGCGAGGCCAAGGACTGCATATCAAAATTGGCGCTGGCGTTGCGCCCTGCCACGACTTCGATGCTGATCTCTGAAGTGTCCGAGATGACCAAAGGGCGGTTGGACAGGGTGTGCGGTGCGATCGGGGCGACGACCCAACCGCCGATCGACGGGTGCATCAACGGCCCGCCTGCAGACAAGGAGTAAGCGGTGGAGCCCGTGGGCGTGGCAATGATCAGGCCGTCGGCACGCTGGTTGGCGACAAAGCGGCCATCCACTTCCACCCGCAACTCGACCATGCCGGAGGTGCCGCCGCGGTAGACCACCACATCGTTCATCGCCAAAGCATTGAAGACGCAGTCGTTGTCGCGCATCACCTTGGCTTGCAAAACGCAGCGCTCATCGGCTTCAAACTTGCCGTTCAAAATCGGTTGCAGGTTGTCTTGGTATTTGTCCAGCGGAATGTCGGTGATGAAACCCAGGCGGCCTTGGTTGATGCCAATCAGCGGCAAGCCGTAGCGGGCAATTTGGCGCCCAATGCCCAGCATCGTGCCGTCGCCGCCAATCACCAAACCGACATCGCACTGGGCGCCAATCTCGGCCATGGTCAGAACGGGGTACTGGCTCAGACCGGCATACATGGCGGTATCGGGGTCGAGCACGACATCGCAGCCTTGGCGGCTCAAAAAATGCGCGACATCGTCCAGCACCCGGCGCGAGCTTTCCAGCGCGGCCCCCGAAATTGTGGTGTGGTGCTTGCCAAATAGCGCAACGTGACGGAATTTGGGTTTCATACGCAAATTACATCATTAAAATGACCCCATGCTGGATGATCGTGCCAAGTTATTGCTCAAAGCGCTGGTCGAGCGCTACATTGCCGACGGGCAACCCGTGGGTTCGCGCACGCTCTCCAAAGCCTCGGGCCTGGATTTGTCACCGGCCACCATCCGAAACGTCATGTCCGATCTGGAAGAGTTGGGCCTGATCGCCAGTCCGCACACCTCGGCGGGGCGCATTCCGACCACTTTGGGCTACAGATTGTTTGTCGACACCATGTTGACTGCCAAACGCGAATCGCTGCACGCCCCCAGTTTGGCACCCGATCAGCCGCAAAAAGTCATTGCCAACGCCGCGCATTTGCTGTCAGACCTGTCCCACTTTGTGGGGGTGGTCATGGCGCCGCGCCGCACTTCGGTGTTTCGCCACATCGAATTTTTGCGCCTGTCTGAAAAACGCATCTTGGTGATCATCGTCTCGCCCGAGGGCGATGTGCAAAACCGCGTGATCTTCACCGAAAACGACTTTGCCCAGAACCAGTTGATCGAGGCTTCCAACTTTTTGAACTCGCATTACGCCGGCATGGCCATTGAAGAAGTGCGCAGCCGCGTCAAACAAGAACTGGTCAGCTTGCAAACCGAAATCGCCACTTTGATGCAGGCTGCGGTACGAGTCAGCTCAGAGGCTCTGGAGCAGGACCGCGATGCGGTGGTGATCGCCGGTGAACGCAACCTGTTGTCGGTCAGCGACTTTTCCAGCGACATGGGGCATTTGCGCCGCACCTTTGATTTGTTTGAGCAAAAAACCCAAATCATGCGCTTGCTCGATGTCTCCAGCCAAGCGCAGGGCGTGCGCATCTACATTGGTGGCGAGAGCCAAATCGTGCCCATGCAAGAGCTGTCTGTGGTCAGCGCCCCTTATGAGGTCGATGGGCAGGTGGTCGGCACCCTGGGTGTGATCGGTCCGACCCGCATGCCCTATGACCGGATGATCCAAATCGTTGACATCACCTCGCGCTTGATAGGCAACGCGCTGAGCCAATCTAAATAGCGTCAACACGCCATGAGCTTGTGAGCGCTGCAGACTACAATCACAACACTTTTGCGCTGAGATGCTTTTAACGGCAGTGCTGTTGAAAATGGATCGCATGAGCTGAATGGGGCGTTAGCTCAGTTGGTTAGAGCAGAGGACTCATAAACAAGTTAAGAACTTAAGTTGTCTATAAATCCTCAATGAAATCAACAGGTTACAGCGCCACAGTTGTCAAAATTTGCTTCCACACCGCTTCCACACTTTGCTGAAAATTTAAGCAGTATTTTTGGGGTCAAAAAGGGGCAAAGTACAATCAGTTTTCGGGCCTATAGCTCAGTTGGTTAGAGCAGAGGACTTAAAGAGCAGGTGACCTAAAACATCAAAAATGTCATGGTCATTTGCCGTTGGGTTGCATGCGGGTAAGTTAACTCTGCTGGCATGTAGAACTACTCAAATTCGGGGAAGCCTGTGCTG
>CANFMK010000030.1 GCA_947448325.1 Comamonadaceae bacterium | reverse complement strand
TTTGCGCGGGCTTCCAAGCCGCGACCAACGCCGCCAGCATAGCCACGGCCAACAAAGCGAACTTGGACAGGATCACCCGCCCCTCTGGCGTATTCAAGCCTTTGGTGGAACGAGGATTCATGTCGTGCACCAGGGCATTGCTGATGGTCAGCAGCAAGCCATCGGCTGTCGAAAGTGCGGCCGCCAGCCCGCCTGCGGCAACCAAACCCGAAATGACAAAGGGCATGCCACCTAGTTCTGGCGTAGCGAGCATGATCATGTCTGCCCCTAAGCGCAGTTCACCAAATTGAAGAATGCGATCGCCATTGATATCGGCCACCTCCACCAGCGCTGAGTCCACTCGCCCCCATTGCGCCAGCCAATGCGGAAGCGACTCGAAACTGCTGCCCACCAAATTGTTCATCACTTCAAACTTGACCAAGACAGCCAAGGCAGGAGCACTGAGATACAGCAATGCAATGAAAAACAAAGACCAGGCCACCGATTGTCTGGCTTCCGCCACACTGGGCGTCGTGTAGTAACGCGTGAGTAAATGTGGCAACCCCGCCGTGCCAACCATCAAACAAAAAATCAGCGCTAAAAAATTCAGGCGCGACGACTCGAAGCTGGCCATTTGTGCAGGTGTTCCAGAGGGATCGCCCTGAAAAGCCTGCGAATGCAAGGGCAAACCCGACAAGGGCTGAGCTCGCTCCAGGTTGTCTTTCATGGCGCGAGTCCATTGCTCTCTTGCCGAGGGCACATCTTTGGGCAAAGCCTGTAACTCGCGACGCGTTTGTGCAATCAACGCAAAATCAGCAGCTTGCGCTTTCAGCGCACGCAACTTGGCCTCTAACTCCTGTTGATCTTTGCGCAACGACGACTCGATATGCAAAAGTTTGTATTCATAGTTTTTAGCGCGGTAATAAAAGGCATCGCGGACTTCTATTTCTGCAGGATCAAAAATCAATTTCTGTTCCAGCGCTGCAATTTTGGGCAACTGCGCGCCGTACGCACCCATGGCCAATGGCGTGCCCAATTGCTTGTAAGCCAGCCATGAAACCGGCAACAAGAAGGCCAACAACAAAATAATGTATTGGGCCACTTGGGTCCAGGTGATGGCGCGCATGCCTCCCAAAAAGGAGCACAACAATACGCCGCCTAAGCCCAACAAAATACCGATTTCAAATTGCACGCCTGTGAGGCGTGACGCGATCAATCCGATGCCATAAATTTGGGCAACAACGTAGGTAAAGGAACACAGCACCGCGGCCCATGCAGCCAGCAAACGGGGCCACCGGCCTCCATAGCGCACACCAAAAAAATCTGGCAAGGTGTACAAACGCATTTCACGCAAACGTGGCGCAATCAAAAGGGCAACCAGACAAAACCCCCCCGTCCACCCCATCACGTAGGCCAAGCCGCCAGGTTGAGTTCCGGCCCCTGAAAATCCCTGCAAGTACAAAGCTCCAGACAAACTGATGAAAGATGCAGCGCTCATCCAATCGGCTGCTGTCGCCATGCCGTTGTACATGGCCGGTATGCGGCGACCGGCCACAAAGTACTCTTGTGAATCGGTCGTACGGCCTGAAATCCCGATCATGGCGTACATCATGACCGTGGAAAACAAAAAGATCGGTCCGATCCAATTGCGCGACAGACCCTGCCCTTCAGCCCAAGCCATCAACGCCAACAGCGCGAGCAAGGCCACCACATACAAGGCCACATTGCGATGCAAACGCCAGCGGTAGGCCGCATAGAGCGAGGCTGTATCGGGAAGGGTCATGGCCAGGATTTAGTCGTTCACTTTCCCAACTGCGTCCAAGTTTCCACCACCGTATCGGGATTGAGTGAGATGGAACTGATGCCTTGACTCATGAGCCACTTCGCAAAGTCAGGGTGGTCGCTGGGGCCTTGGCCGCAGATGCCAATGTATTTGCCCTGCGCCAAACAAGCTTGGATCGCCTGACTGATCAAGGCCGTGACCGCAGGATCTCGCTCATCAAAATCCACGGCCAACAGCTCCAAACCCGAATCTCGATCCAAGCCCAAAGTCAGCTGGGTCAAGTCGTTCGATCCGATAGAGAAACCGTCAAAGAACTCCAAGAACCGGTCCGCCAAAATAGCATTGCTCGGCACCTCACACATCATGATCAGCTTCAGCCCGTCTTGACCGCGCTTTAAACCATGCGCAGCCAAGAGTTGAGTCACCTTCTCTGCTTGCCCCAAAGTACGGACAAAAGGAACCATGACTTGCACATTGGTCAAACCCATTTCTCCGCGCACACGCTTGATGGCCTCACACTCCATAGCGAAAGCCTCACCAAAATCAGCACTGATGTAGCGCGCCGCACCACGGAAACCGAGCATCGGGTTTTCTTCCTCAGGTTCATAACGGCTGCCACCAATCAATTTGCGGTATTCATTGCTCTTGAAATCCGACAAGCGAACAATCACCGGTTTGGGCCAAAAAGCCGCAGCAATACTGGCCACGCCTTCGGTCACTTTATCGACGTAAAAAGCACGCGGTGAAGCATGGCCACGGGCCACCGACTCCACCGCCTTCTTCAAGTCCGCATCGATGTTGGGATAATCCAAAATGGCCTTGGGGTGCACACCAATGTTGTTGTTGATGATGAACTCCAAACGCGCCAAGCCCACGCCGGCGTTAGGCAGCTGCGCAAAATCAAAAGCCAGTTGGGGATTGCCCACATTCATCATGATCTTGGTCGAAATTTCCGGCATCGTGCCGCGCACCACTTCAGTCACCTCAGTTTCGATCAAACCATCGTAAATATGGCCGGTATCACCCTCGGCGCAACTGACCGTCACCAAGGTACCGTCTTTGAGCAGTTCAGTGGCATCACCGCAACCGACGACGGCAGGAATACCCAACTCCCGGGCAATGATGGCTGCATGGCATGTGCGTCCACCCCGGTTGGTGACAATGGCACTGGCCCGCTTCATCACAGGCTCCCAGTTGGGATCGGTCATGTCCGTGACCAAAACATCACCGGCTTGAACCTGATCCATCTCGCTGATGTGGTGCACCAAACGCACCGGTCCGGTACCGATTTTTTGACCAATGGCGCGGCCTTCGGCCAGGACCGTCCCTTTTCCTTTCAGCTTGTAGCGTAACTCGGCTGTGCCTTTGGCCTGGCTTTTCACAGTTTCAGGACGGGCCTGCAGAATGTAAAGAAGGCCATCGGTTCCGTCTTTGCCCCACTCGATGTCCATGGGACGACCATAGTGCTTTTCAATCACCATCGCATATTGCGCGAGTTGCTCCACATCGGCATCCGATAAAGAGTAACGGTTACGTTGCTCGGTTGGCACATCGATGGTCTCCACCAAGCGGCCACTCGCGGCCTTAGCCTCTGGCGTGGCAAACACCATTTGAATCAGTTTGGAGCCCAGATTGCGGCGAATGACGGCTTTTTTGCCTGCCGCCAACATGGGCTTGTGCACATAAAACTCATCCGGATTGACGGCACCCTGCACCACGGTCTCCCCCAAGCCATAGCTGGAGGTGATGAAAACCACATCTTCAAAACCTGACTCCGTGTCGATGGTGAACATCACGCCTGCGGCGCCCAAGTCAGAGCGCACCATGCGCTGCACGCCAGCGGACAGCGCCACATCGGCATGGGCAAAACCTTTGTGCACGCGATAGCTGATGGCCCGGTCGTTGTAAAGCGAGGCAAACACTTCTTTCATCTTGTGCAGCACATCCTCAATCCCCACCACGTTCAAGAACGTCTCTTGTTGACCGGCAAAGGAAGCATCCGGTAAATCCTCGGCCGTGGCGGACGAACGCACCGCAAACGACGCCTGGGGATTGCCAGCTGAAAAGCGCGCAAATTCTTCGCGAATGGCTTTTTCCAGATCGGCTGGAAACGGTTGTGCCTCCACCATGACGCGAATTTGAGCGCCAGCCGTGGCCAGCGCCCTGACATCATCGGTATCTAAAGCATCCAGCAAAGCATTGATGCGGTGGCTCAAACCTTCAAAAGCCAAGAATTGCCGAAACGCATGGGCTGTGGTGGCAAAACCCGTGGGTACGCGAACACCCGATGGCAGCTGTGAAATCATTTCGCCCAAACTGGCGTTCTTGCCGCCCACCGCATCCACATCGGTCATGCGAAGCAGCTCAAAAGGCACAACGAGGGCATCTTTCGCAAAAAGAGGGTTCATGAAAAGCTCCAAAGTTAAAAACCGGTGATGTGCAGAGGGGATGCGCGGGCAGTTTTATTCTTTTGATAGCACCCTGACGCAGCGAGTCCATACATAATGAAGTCTATTTTAGGGGGGGTCCAAGCCCCGCACGACCAATTCCATCCTTTTATTCATAACCCCATGCCCAACCGCACTGTTTTTTTTATTTCTGACGGCACGGGGATCACCGCCGAGACCTTCGGCAATGCGATCTTGGCGCAATTTGAAATGAAAACCCGCCATGTTCGCCTGCCCTTTTTGGACACGGTCGACAAAGCGCACCAAGCCGTTCGTCAAATCAACCACACCGCAGAAATTGAAGGCATCAAACCGATTGTGTTCACCACCTTGGTGAATATGGAAGTCCTTCAAGTGATTCGCGATGGCTGCAAGGGCATGCTGCTGGACATGTTTGGTACCTTTGTTCAACCGTTGGAAAAAGAGCTGGGTATCAAATCGCACCACCGTGTGGGCCGTTTTTCCGATGTCAGCAAAAGTCAGCAGTACCACGATCGCATCGAAGCCATCAATTACTCACTGGCGCACGACGACGGTCAGTCCAACAAAAATCTGGAAACGGCGGATGTGATTTTGGTCGGTGTGAGCCGCAGCGGCAAAACGCCCACCAGTCTGTACCTGGCCATGCAGCATGGACTGAAAGCGGCCAACTACCCCTTGATACCCGAAGACTTTGAACGCAAGCAATTGCCACCCGCATTGCTGCCGCATTGCAAAAAGATTTTCGGTCTGTCCATCTTGCCCGATCGGTTGGCCGAAATTCGGGCAGAGCGGCGGCCAAACTCCCGCTATGCCAGCCTGGACAACTGCCGCATGGAAGTGGCTGAAGCAGAGACCATGATGCGTCGCTCAGGAATCCGTTGGTTGTCAACCACCACCAAATCGATTGAAGAAATCGCCACCACCATCTTGCAAGAGATCAAGCCAGAGCGCCTGATTTACTGAGGCGTATTCACAGACGTAAGGTATCTGCCAGACGCTGCGCGCACGCAAGGGCTTGAGACGCATCACGCGCCTCAACCATCACCCTGACCAACGGTTCCGTACCGCTGGCACGAATCAACACCCGTCCCGTCTCACCCAACTCGGCTTGCACAGCTTCGGTGGTCGCTTTCAACACTGCATTGCCCGTCCAATCTTGGCCAGGTTGCAGGCGCACGTTGATCAGGGTTTGGGGGAACAGGGTCACGCCTTGCATCAATTGGCTCATGGTTTTGCCGCTGGCCGCACAAGCCTGTAACACCTGCAAAGCGCTGACCAAACCATCGCCCGTGCTGTGCTTGTCTAGAGCCAGTAAATGCCCAGAACCTTCCCCTCCCAACAGCCACCCTTTTTGAGCCAAGACCTCAAGAACATAGCGGTCACCCACTTTGGCCCGGACGAACTCAACCCCTTTGTCTTTCAGGGCCAGCTCCACCGCGATATTGGTCATCAAGGTGCCCACCACACCTGGCACCACTTCATCGCGTGACAGTCTGTCAACCACCATCAGGTAAAGCAATTCGTCGCCGTTGTACAAGCGTCCTTGACCGTCCACCATCAAAAGACGGTCGGCATCCCCATCCAGCGCAATTCCGAGATCAGCCCCCTGCGTCAGCACAGTCTGGATCAAAGCGTCTGGATGAGTCGCACCGACGTTGTGGTTGATGTTCAAGCCATCAGGACTGCAACCGATGGCGATCACTTCTGCGCCCAGTTCATGAAGCACCTTTGGCGCAATTTGGTAGGCGGCGCCATGCGCGGCGTCGACCACAATTTTCATGCCTTTCAAAGACAATTCATTGGAGAATGTGCTTTTGCAAAATTCAATATAGCGCCCAGCTGCGTCATTCAGGCGCCGAGTTTTACCCAACTCGGCTGAAGTGACCCAGACAGGATCTTGAGTCAAGGCAGATTCCACTTCGATTTCCCAAGCGTCAGGCAGCTTGCTGCCTTGGGCATTGAAAAACTTGATGCCGTTGTCTGCGAAAGGGTTGTGACTGGCACTGATGACGACGCCAAGCGATGCTCTTTGGGCGCGGGTCAGGTACGCCACGGCCGGCGTAGGCACTGGACCCAGCAAAACCACATCGACACCCGCAGAATTGAACCCCGACTCCAATGCGCTTTCCAGCATGTAACCCGAAATGCGGGTGTCTTTGCCAATCAAAACAACGGGGTGCGCCTCATTCGCCTTCAGTACCCGTCCCACGGCATGGGCCAGACGCAAGACAAAGTCAGGGGTGATGGGGCTTTGGCCCACTGTACCGCGAATGCCGTCGGTACCGAAAAATTGACGCGCCATGAAAGTCCTTGTTGATTGTTTTTATGACTGTATTTTAGGGCTCAAGATCACTCATTCAGTGGCGAACGAACCGATTGCACCACTTTCAGCGCCTGCACCGTTTCTTTCACATCATGCACGCGAACCACGCTGGCACCTCGTTCGACAGCCAACACTGCGGCGGCCACGCTAGCAACCACACGCTGATCAGGATCTGTTTGCGAGTGATCAGCATCCAACACGCGCCCTAAAACAGATTTGCGCGACCATCCCGCCAGTAGCGGAAAACCCAAATCCAAAATCTCTGACTGCCGGGACAATAAGCTGAAGTTTTGCGCCACTGTTTTGCCAAAACCAATGCCTGGATCCAGCATGATGCGATGGCGGTTGACACCCAGAGACATCAAGGACTGAACACGCTCTTGCATAAAGGCAGTCACAGCAGGCAATACATCGCCCTCCATCGTTTGACTTTGCATGGTTTGTGGCTCGCGGTGCATGTGCATCAAACACAGGCCACAAGTCGGATGGGCTGCCACCAAGGCCTGCGCTCCGGCTTGCCTGAGCGCCCAAATGTCGTTGATTATGTCCACCCCCACATCGAGTGCAACCTGCATCACAGCGGGTTTGTAGGTGTCGATCGAGAGGGGAACACCCAGCTTGACCAAAGCCTGCAACACGGGCAACACACGGGACAATTCAACATCTGCAGGCACCACCGCAGCGCCAGGACGGGTGGACTCGCCACCCACATCAAGGATATGCGCACCGTCTTGCAACATTTGCTCCGCATGCGCCATCGCGGATTGCACATTGCTCAGCCGGCCACCATCAGAAAATGAATCTGGCGTGAGGTTCAAAATGCCCATCACCTTAGGGGTGGACAAGTCCAGCTGAAAACGCGTGGTCTGCCAAAACATCACCCACTCCAAGTTAGAAAAACCACGTGAAAACGGGGCCGAAGCCCCGTCATCTGTGCACTGTCAAGTTAGCCTAATGATTAGGCTGCCGTCGGTGCCGGATCAGGTTGAACCGCCGGGGGCGTCCCCCCGCCGCCGCCGCCCGAAGGGGGTGTACGGGGTGACCAATCTTTGGAGGCCTGAGGCTCGCGACCTTCCATGATCGCATTCAACTGCTCCATGTCGATGGTTTCCCATTCAAGCAAGGCCTTGGCCATGGCGTGCATTTTGTCGCTGTTTTCTTCAATCAGACGGCGAGCCAAACTGTACTGCTCATCAATGATGCGGCGCACTTCGCTGTCCACTTTTTGCATGGTGGACTCACTCATGTTGGTGGTCTTGGTCACAGAACGACCGAGGAATACTTCACCTTCATTTTCAGCGTAGACCATTGGCCCCAAGGCTGTGGTCATGCCATAGCGCATGACCATGTCACGGGCAATGGAGGTCGCGCGCTCAAAGTCATTGCTCGCGCCAGTGGTCATTTGGTGCATAAACACTTCTTCCGCGATACGGCCTCCGAACAGCATGCTAATTTGGTTGAGCATGTATTCACTGTCATAGCTGTAGCGGTCTTTTTCCGGCAGGCTCATGGTCACGCCCAATGCGCGTCCGCGCGGAATGATGGTGACTTTGTGCACCGGGTCGCACTTCGGAAGCAACTTGCCAATCAAGGCATGGCCAGCTTCGTGGTAAGCCGTATTGCGGCGCTCTTCTTCCGGCATGACCATGCTTTTGCGCTCAGGACCCATCAAGATTTTGTCTTTGGCTTTCTCAAAATCCTGCATTTCCACCACGCGGGCGTTGCGACGTGCGGCCATCAAAGCAGCTTCATTGCACAAATTGGCCAAATCAGCGCCGCTCATGCCGGGGGTACCACGGGCGATCACGCCTGGGTTCATGTCCTGACCAATTGGGATTTTGCGCATGTGCACGGCCAAAATCTGCTCACGGCCGCGGATATCGGGCAAGGTCACATAGACCTGACGGTCAAAACGGCCTGGGCGCAACAAAGCGGCATCCAAAATGTCGGGGCGGTTGGTGGCAGCCACCACAATCACGCCCACATTGGTTTCGAAACCGTCCATCTCCACCAGCATCTGGTTCAGCGTTTGCTCTCGTTCATCATTGCCACCGCCCAAACCAGCGCCGCGCTGGCGACCGACAGCATCGATTTCATCGATAAAAATGATACAAGGCGCATTTTTCTTGGCGTTGTCAAACATGTCGCGCACCCGCGAGGCGCCGACACCGACGAACATTTCGACAAAATCAGAGCCAGAAATGCTGAAAAAAGGCACCTTGGCTTCACCTGCGATGCTCTTGGCGAGCAAGGTTTTACCGGTTCCGGGGGGGCCCACCAACAACAGTCCGCGCGGAATGCGTCCGCCCAGCTTTTGAAATTTGGAGGGGTCCTTCAAGAAGTCAACGACTTCTTTCACCTCTTCTTTGGCTTCATCGCAACCCGCCACATCGGCAAAAGTCACGGGGTTGGTATTTTCGTCCAGCAAACGGGCCTTGCTCTTGCCAAAGCTGAAGGCACCGCCTTTACCGCCGCCCTGCATTTGCCGCATGAAGTAAACCCATACGCCAATCAACAGCAACATGGGACCCCAACTGACCAGCAAGGTCATGAGCAAGGAGCCTTCTTCGCGGGGTTTGACATCGAACTTCACGCCGTTGGCGATCAAATCACCCACCAAGCCGCGGTCCAGATAGGTCGCAGTCGTGCGCAATCGGCGATCGTCGTTGGTGATTGCCACAATTTCAGTGCCGCCCTGTCCTTCTTGAATGGTCGCGGTCTTGATGTGGTTCGCGCGAACTTCTTCCAAAAAGTCGGAGTAACCCACATAACCTGTGCCGGAGGCTGAGCGGGTGTCGAACTGTTTAAACACGGTGAAAAGCACCATGGCAATCACCAGCCAAACAGCAATCTTAGAAAACCACTGGTTATTCAAGCAGGACTCCAGTCACAAAAACTTCAAATAGATTTGTCATTTTAGGCGTCACGCCCGCCGACCGGGGCACAAAATGCACGCTAAGCCTTAAAAACACAGGGAAATGTTGGGAATTCACGCCTCGCCATCATTGAGGATCGGTCAGTTTGAGCTCCATCCCCACCAAAAAAGTCTCCGAGGACTTGTCGCGCGAGGCCTTGGGTTTGATCGGTTTGACCACTTTGAAGGTCTCCTTGAACAGCTGCACCAAGGGGCTGTAACTGCCGCCATGGAACAACTTCACCACCAGGGCCCCTTGAGGCTTCATGTGCACTTTGGAAAATTCCACCGCCAATTCCACCAAATGGGTGATCCGGGCGGCGTCTGCCGAGGCGATTCCGGACAAGTTGGGCGCCATGTCAGACACCACCACATCGGCCTTGCGACCTGCCATCAGGGCTTCGAGTTCGTCCAAGACCTCACCTTCGCGGAAATCGCCCAACAGAAACTGCACCCCCTCAATGGGCTCCATCGGCAAAAGATCCAAGGCAATGATGGTGCCATTCAAAGTGCCTGAAGCCGCACCCTGTGGCGACAAACGGCGCCGAACGTACTGGCTCCATGCGCCGGGCGTGGAGCCCAAATCCACCACCAAATGCCCAGGCTTGATCAAGCCCAGCGTCTCGTCGATCTCCTTGAGTTTGTAAGCCGCACGCGCCCGAAAGCCCTCTCTCTGCGCCAACTTGACGTAGGTGTCGTTCACGTGGTCATTCAGCCAAGATTTATTGACTTTTTTACTTTTAGTTTTGACTTTCATATTCTCTCTTCCATGCGGGGATAATAGCGCCATGGCCCAAATTCAACTCACCATTGCCGAGCGCAAGGTTCATCGCGCTGAGGCGCACCACTTATCCCCCGTCGTCATGATCGGTAACGGCGGCCTCACTGCCGCCGTGATCAAAGAAGCCGACGCGGCCCTGAACGCCCATGGCCTGATCAAAATCAGAGTTTTGGGTGATGACCGCGCCGCTCGCGAAGCCATGTACCTGGACCTGGCCAACCAACTCAGCGCCGCGCCGATTCAGCACATTGGCAAACTGTTTGTGCTCTGGCGCCCACAACCCGAGAAGACCAAAGCCGTGGACGAAGACCGCATGGCCGGCCCTCGTGATTTCAAGGTTTTGAAATACAGCTCGCGTGGCGGTCAGCGCCCCGAAGTGAAAACCCTGCGCGTTTTGGGCAACCAACGCCTGACCTCGGGCGGCCAAGTCAAACGAGCCAAAGTCAAACAAAAATCAGTGAAAAAGCGCAATCAAGGCGCCTGAAATGCAACACGCTGGAGCCACTCAGCAACGCCACATCATTTGCATGAAGTGGGGGACCAAGTACGGCCCCGAGTACGTCAACCGTTTGTATGCCATGGTCAAACGTCATTTGACGGGCGACTTTCACATGGTCTGCTTGACAGACGATGCCCGGGGCATTCGATCGGAAGTCAGTTGCCTGTCCATTCCAGCCTTGGATTTGCCCCCTGGAATTCCCGAGCGCGGTTGGACCAAACTGGTCAGCTTTGCAGCAGATTTGCACGGCTTAAAAGGTACCGCGCTTTTTTTGGATGTGGATGTGGTGATTGTCGGCAGCTTGGACGTCTTCTTTGAACAGCCCGGTGAGTTTGTCATCATTCACGATTACAAACGGCCTTGGCGCATCACAGGCAACTCATCGGTCTATCGCTTTGAGCTGGGTGCTCACCCGGATGTGCTGGAGAACTTTCGCTCACATGTTCAAGAAATCCGCCATCAATTCCGCAATGAGCAAGCCTACTTATCAGACTTTTTGCACAAGCAGGGCAAGCTCAGTTACTGGCACGCTGCCTGGTGCCCGAGTTTCAAATACCACGGCATTCCCACCTGGCCCAGCAACTACTGGAAAGCACCCTTCATTCCAGAGGGTGCACGCATCGTGATTTTCCATGGCGAATGCAATCCACCCGATGCTTTGGCCGGCAAGCGCAACCGTCGATTTCGCTACATCCAGCCCGCACAGTGGGTGGCTGATCACTGGCGCGAATAAGCCAAACCCCAAGATTCGGCAGTCCATGCCGCCAGATCAGGCTCAGACTCCTCAGCACTGGGTTTATTCGTAGCGAATGGCCAAAATCTCGTAACTCTTGGCACCACCTGGCGCTTGAACCACGGCAATATCGCCTTCTTCTTTGCCGATCAAAGCACGGGCGATGGGGCTGCTGATGTTGACCAAACCCAATTTCAAATCGGCCTCGTCCTCTCCCACGATTTGGTAAGTCACCTTTTCGCCTGAACTTTCTTCCTCCAAATCGACGGTGGAGCCAAACACCACACGACCGCCTGCATCGACCGCCGCAGGGTCGATCACTTGCGCAGCAGACAGTTTGCCCTCCACCTCTTGGATGCGACCTTCAATGAAGCCCTGGCGGTCTTTGGCGGCTTCATATTCCGCGTTCTCACTCAGGTCGCCCTGAGCGCGCGCTTCGGCAATCGCGGCAATGACCGATGGGCGGTCGACTGTTTTCAAACGGTGCAATTCCGCTTTGAGAAGCTCGGAACCACGCTTGGTGATTGGAATGGTAGCCATGGTTATTTCTCCAAAAACAAACCGCCGGGCATGAGGCCTCGGCGGTAGAAACTCAAATTGTCAAATCACAGCGCGTCTACAACGCCTGGTGCCCTCAAGCCGTCAATTGCGCGTGCATTTCCTGCACAGAAATGACATCCAACTGGTCCATGTACTTCATCCCTTCTACTGCGGCCTCTGCGCCGGCAATGGTGGTGAAGGTGGTGACGCGATTGAGCAAAGCAGAGGTGCGGATATGGCGGGAGTCGGCAATCGCATTGCGCCGCTCTTCCACCGTATTGATCACCAAGACCACTTCGTTGTTCTTGATCATGTCCACAATATGGGGGCGACCTTCGGTGACTTTATTGACCGTCGCACACTCCACACCGGCGGCATTGATGGCGCTGGCCGTGCCTTTGGTGGCGATCAAGGCAAATCCTTGGGCCACCAACTGACGTGCCACCTCGATGGCGCGTGGCTTGTCGTTGTTCTTCACAGAGATGAACACTTTGCCCGAAGGACTGCCGTCCGGCTGGGTCGCACGAGGCAACTTGGTGCCCGCACCCATTTGGCTTTTGACAAAAGCTTCTCCAAAGGTTTTGCCCACACCCATGACTTCACCGGTGGACTTCATCTCAGGACCCAGAATGGTGTCCACGCCCGGGAATTTGACAAAGGGGAAGACCGCTTCTTTGACGCTGAAATAAGGCGGCGTCACTTCATGGGTAATGCCTTGTGACGCCAAGCTTTGGCCTGCCATGCAACGCGCCGCCACTTTGGCCAACTGAATGCCCGTGGCTTTAGAGACATAAGGCACGGTGCGAGAAGCACGCGGGTTGACTTCCAACACATAAATCACGTCTTTGCCATCCACATGCTGAATGGCAAACTGCACGTTCATCAAGCCCACCACATTCAAGGCGCCGGCCATGGCGGCCGATTGGCGTTTGAGTTCTGCGACGGTTTGAGCCGACAAGGAATAAGGAGGCAATGAACAGGCAGAGTCACCACTGTGCACGCCGGCCTGTTCAATGTGTTCCATCACGCCACCGATGAAGGTTTTGCCTTCGGGGTCCCGCAGACAGTCCACATCGCATTCAATGGCGTCGTTCAGGAAACGGTCCAATAAAACAGGAGAGTCATGGGAAACCTTGACCGCTTCGCGCATGTAGCGCTCCAAGTCGCGTTGTTCGTGAACAATTTCCATGGCACGGCCGCCCAGCACGTAACTGGGACGAACCACTAAGGGGTAGCCCAGCGCAGCTGCTTTTTCCAGCGCCTCAGGTTCGGTACGCGCTGTGGCATTGGGCGGCTGACGCAATCCCAAGTTCTGCAGCAACTTTTGGAAACGCTCACGGTCTTCGGCCGCATCGATCATGTCTGGGCTGGTACCGATGATGGGCACGCCAGCCGCCTCCAGATCGAGAGCCAATTTCAAAGGCGTCTGACCGCCGTATTGAACAATGACGCCCGTGGGTTTTTCTTTGTCCACAATTTCGAGCACATCTTCCAAAGTCACGGGCTCAAAATACAAGCGGTCCGAAGTGTCGTAGTCGGTCGAGACGGTCTCAGGGTTGCAGTTGACCATGATGGTTTCATAGCCGTCTTCACGCATGGCCAAGGCAGCATGGACGCAGCAGTAGTCAAATTCAATGCCTTGGCCAATGCGGTTGGGACCGCCACCGAGCACCATGATTTTTTTGTTGTTCGTGGGTTCAGCCTCGCACTCGGCCTCGCCCACGCCGAAGGTGTTTCCGTTACCTTCGTAGCAGGAGTACATGTACGCGGTGTCGGTCGAAAACTCGGCCGCACAAGTGTCCACGCGTTTGTAGACCGGGCGAATGTTCAGTTCATGGCGGCGTGCGCGCACCACGTGCTCGGTGGTTTTCAGCAGTTTGGCCAAACGACGGTCGGAAAAACCTTTCTTCTTCAGGCCACGCAACTCGGCGGCTGTGATGGCTTCGAGTGTGGTGGTTTCCAGTTCCAGTTCCAGTTCGATCTTCACGATCTCTTCAATTTGCACCAAGAACCAGGGATCGATCTTGGTCAAAGCAAACACCTCGTCCACGCTCAAGCCCATGGCAAACGCATCGCCGACGTACCAAATGCGCTCAGGACCTGGTTCGCCCAGTTCTTTTTCCAAAACTTCACGGTCTTGGGTTTTTTCGTTCATCCCGTCCACGCCCACTTCCAAACCGCGCAAGGCTTTTTGGAAGGACTCTTGGAAGGTACGCCCCATGGCCATCACCTCGCCCACCGATTTCATCTGGGTGGTCAAACGGCTGTCGGCTGTGGGGAATTTTTCGAAAGCAAAACGGGGAATTTTGGTCACGACATAGTCGATCGAAGGCTCAAAGGACGCCGGTGTAGCACCCCCGGTGATCTCGTTACGCAACTCATCCAGGGTGTAACCCACGGCCAATTTGGCTGCCACTTTCGCAATCGGAAAGCCCGTGGCTTTGGAGGCCAGCGCCGAAGAGCGAGAAACCCGAGGGTTCATCTCAATCACCACCATACGGCCGTCTTTGGGATTGATCGAGAACTGAACGTTAGATCCGCCGGTGTCCACACCGATTTCGCGCAACACGGCCAAAGAGGCATTGCGCAAAATTTGGTATTCCTTGTCGGTCAAGGTTTGTGCAGGGGCCACGGTGATCGAATCACCGGTGTGCACGCCCATCGGATCCAAGTTTTCGATCGAGCAGATGATGATGCAGTTGTCCGCCTTGTCGCGCACCACTTCCATCTCATATTCTTTCCAGCCCAAGAGTGACTCTTCAATGAGCAATTCGGTGGTAGGCGAAGCCTCCAAACCGCGTTTGCAAATGACTTCGAATTCTTCGGGGTTGTAGGCAATGCCGCCGCCTGTGCCACCCAGCGTGAAGCTGGGGCGAATGACTGTCGGGAAACCCAAAGTCTTTTGCACATCCCAAGCCTCTTCCATGCTGTGGGCGATACCAGAACGCGCCGAACCCAGACCAATCTTGGTCATGGCGTCTTTGAACTTCAAACGGTCTTCGGCTTTGTCGATGGCTTCGGGGGTCGCGCCAATCAGCTCGACTTTGTATTTTTCAAGCACGCCGTTGTGCCACAGGTCCAAGGCGCAGTTCAATGCTGTTTGGCCACCCATGGTGGGCAAAATCGCATCCGGGCGTTCTTTGGCAATGATTTTTTCGACCGTTTGCCAAGTGATGGGTTCGATGTAGGTCACATCGGCTGTCGCAGGATCGGTCATGATCGTGGCAGGGTTGCTGTTGATCAGGATGACCTTGTAACCCTCTTCACGCAATGCCTTGCAGGCCTGCACGCCAGAATAATCGAATTCGCAAGCCTGACCAATGATGATCGGGCCTGCGCCAATGATGAGAATGCTTTTGAGGTCGGTACGCTTAGGCATGAGATTTACTTCGCCTCCATCAAAGTGATGAAGCGGTCAAAGAGGTAAGCAATGTCGTGGGGGCCAGGTGATGCCTCAGGGTGACCTTGAAAGCAAAACGCGGGCTTGTCGGTGCGGGCCAAACCCTGCAAAGTGCCGTCAAACAACGAGATGTGTGTGGCGCGCAAATTGGCGGGCAATGTTTTTTCGTCTACAGCAAAACCGTGGTTCTGGCTCGTGATGGACACGCGACCCGAGTCGAGATCTTTCACAGGGTGGTTGGCACCATGGTGGCCAAACTTCATCTTGAATGTTTTGGCACCACTGGCCAAGGCCATGATCTGGTGCCCCAGGCAAATGCCGAAGGTCGGGATACCGGTTTCGATCAGCTCAGCAGCCGCAGCGATCGCATAGTCGCAAGGCTGAGGGTCGCCGGGGCCGTTGGACAAAAAGATGCCATCGGGCTTGTGCTTGAGCACTTCGGAGGCGCTGGTCTTGGCGGGCACCACAGTGACTTGACAGCCGCGCTGGGCCAACATGCGCAAGATGTTTTTCTTGACGCCAAAGTCATAGGCGACGACATGGAACTTGGGGGCAGTCAATTGGCCATAGCCGGCACCCAATGTCCACTCAGTTTGTGTCCATGGATACGTTTGGGGAACAGTGACTTTCTGTGCCAAATCAAGACCCGCCATGCTGGGGGCGCCCTTGGCGGCAGCCACGGCTTGATCGATCACCGCCTGAGTGACTTCTTGGCCTTTGGCCAAACCCACGATGGCGCCGTTTTGCGCGCCCTGGGTTCGCAAATGGCGAGTGAGTTGACGGGTATCGATGT
The DNA here is from genome assembly GCA_947448325.1 of Comamonadaceae bacterium. GTDB lineage: Bacteria > Pseudomonadota > Gammaproteobacteria > Burkholderiales > Burkholderiaceae_C > Limnohabitans_A. Next base: position 5,441 of record CANFMK010000030.1, on the reverse strand, counting down.
TGGCAATCGCCACCGTAGCCGAAGCGATCAAATAGGCCGATAAAGTTTGCTCAGAGCGGAAGTTGCTGGCAATCAAGGGCAGGTCCTTGATGATCAGTCCTGCGGCATGGACCTTGTCAGCTTCGATGTCTTCCACGTTGACGCCGTAGTTGCCAATGTGCGGATACGTCAAAGTGACGATCTGCTGGCAATAACTGGGGTCGGTGAGGATTTCTTGGTAGCCGGTAAGCGAGGTATTGAAAACCACTTCGCCGACTGTGGAGCCAGTGGCTCCGATCGAGTTGCCGATAAAGACCGTGCCGTCTGCGAGCGCCAAGATGGCGGGCGGGAAGGTTCCCTGAAGAGACAAAAGCACTGGGTTCTCCGGAATAGTTTCGGGTACGCCCCAGACGCCAGAAAGTGAGACTCTCAGAGCGACTGCTTCAGTAGGGTGTTGGCTTGGACGAGCTGGTGCGTACGGGTTGATGCGGGAAAGCCTCTCATTATAGCCGTGTCAGCATGATCTAGGCAGTCTTGGCGCGCCAAAATCGGCAATTTACCCGGTCAGGACAAGGCCGCGGAGGCACTGGCATGCAGGCAAATTGCGGCTGCGCTGGCCACGTTCAGCGACTCTTCCCCACCGGGCTGGGCAATGCGCACCTGCATGTGGGCCAAGGCCATGATTTCCTCTGAAACCCCCTGCCCTTCATGCCCCATGACCCAGGCACAAGCTGCGGGCAAACGCTTTTGGGTCAGGAGTTCATGCACAAACGGGCCCAGGTGAGAACTCGTGGTCAACAAGGGTATTTGCAGCTGAGCCAGACACTCAGTTGGCGCGCTTTCAATCAAATGCATTCCGAAATGCGCACCCATCCCCGCCCGCAACACCTTGGGGGACCACAGAGCCGCGGTGCCGCGCAGCGCGATCACCTGTTTGAAGCCGAAAGCCGAGGCACTGCGCAAAATGGCGCCGACATTGCCGGCGTCTTGCACACGGTCCAAAACCACTGTCGGTTGCTTAGGGTGAATCGCCTGTTCTGAAGCACAGGCCAAAACAAACCCCATTTGAGCAGGCGACTCCAAACCGCTCAAGCCCGCAAAAAGGTCTGGCGGCAAGACAAACACCTGATCGCAAACGTCTTGCCAAGCCAAGGGCGCACTTTGCCAAATGGCTTGTGTCATCACTACCTGCAAAGGCTTGACTCCTCGGTCAAGCGCAGCACGGCACAAATGATCACCCTCGCACCATATGCGACCTTGCTTGCGATAGCCAGAAGGATCTTGCGATAGCCTGCGGATGGCTTTCAACAATGCGTTGTTTTTAGATGTGATTTCAATCATCGCAAAACCTTGGCCAGGGGTGCAAATGAGCGACGATGCAGTGGTGTTGCACCATGCGCATTCAACGCATTCAAATGCGCCTGCGTGCCATACCCCTTGTGCTGGTCAAAACCATACTCAGGATAGGCCTGGTGCATGTCTGCGCACAGTCGGTCACGGTGCACCTTGGCCAGGATCGAAGCGGCCGAAATAGCACTGACTTTGGCATCGCCCTGCACAATCGCTTCAGCCAAAATATCCAAACGCGGCAAGCGATTGCCATCAACCAACACTTTGTTCGGTTTGAGACGCAGCCCTTCGACAGCACGCTGCATGGCAAGCAGGGTCGCCTGCAAAATATTGAGCGCATCAATTTCTTGCACCGATGCCTCGGCAATTGAAAAACAAAGCGATTTCGCTCGAATTTCGTCAAATAATTTTTCACGCCGCTTGGCGCTGAGTTTTTTGGAGTCAGCCAAGCCTTGAATAGGCTTTAAATCATCCAAGATCACCGCTGCAGCGATGACGGGGCCGGCCAGAGGGCCGCGTCCGGCCTCATCGACACCGGCCACCAAGCCAGGCGTGTCCCAAACCAAGGAGGGCTGATCAACGGGAAAGTACTTTTTGGATGGCATCGGCCGCAAGTTGGGGGGTGTCACGCAGCAAGGCGTGGTGCAGTTGCGTGAAACGGTGTTGAAGATGGTCTATTTTCGCAGGAGAACTGAGCCAATTTAAAACGGCACCGGCCAATCGCTGCGGCGTGGCTGCCTCCTGAAGCAGTTCGGGCACCACAAAGTCTTGGCACAAAATGTTAGGCAGTCCCACCCAGGGCTGCAGCTTCTGTCTGCGCATGATTTGCCAACTCAGCCAGTTCATGTTGTAAGCAATGACCATGGGTTTTTTGAACAAGGCCGCCTCCAAGGTGGCCGTGCCGCTGGCAATCAAAGTCACATCACATGCAGCCAAAGCCAAATGCGACTGCCCGTTCAAGACTTTGATTATCGACGTCATCTGCTGCGAAGCCACCAAGGCCTGGACACGCTCTTTCAGCGCAGGCAATGTGGGCAGCACAAACTGCAGGTGAGGATTCTCGGTTGATAACAAGCGACTGGCATGGATAAAACGCTGCGCTAAATAAGTGATTTCTGAAGCACGACTGCCAGGCAGCAACGCCACAACAGGTCTGTCAGGGTCAAGCCCCAAGGCCACTTTGGCTGCAGCAGTATCCACCTGCATGGGGATGGCTTGCGCGATCGGATGGCCCACGTAGGTTGCCTCGATGCCGTGTGAAGCCAGCAATGCCTCTTCAAAAGGAAAAATACACAACACATGGTCCACACTTTGGCGAATTTTGGCCATGCGATCTGCCCGCCAGGCCCACACCGAAGGGCAAACAAAGTGCACCGTACGCACGCCTGCCGATTTCAAATCCCGCTCCAAATCCAAATTGAAATCAGGTGCATCCACGCCTATAAACACATCCGGCTTTTGGGCCCATAGACGATCGCGCAACTGCCGGCGAATACCCACGATTTCACGGTAATGGCGCAGCACCTCAACATAGCCTCGGACAGCCAATTTCTCACAGGGCCACCAGGCTTCAAACCCTTGGCTGGCCATGTGGGGCCCGCCAATCCCCATAGATTGCGATTGCGGCCAATGTGCCCTCAGGCCTTGCAGCAGCAGACCGCCCAGTAAATCACCGGAGGGTTCACCGGCCACCATGGCAAAGGACAAAGCCCCCGAAGGGGCTTGCGGAGAGGAGATTGTTGCTTCCGTCACAAGGCACTCAACGCACAATACCGCGTTGCGCTGATGTGTGCGCCAAAAAATCCAGCATCAAGTCAACATCGGGCTTGGCGTCAGGATGCGAGTCAGTCAAACCGGCAATCACCTCCTGGGCGGCATCCAAGGTCAAGTCTTGCCGATACAAGGCTTTGTGCATGGCTTTCACAGCCGCAATTCGCGAAGTCGAAAAACCGCGACGACGCAACCCTTCAAAATTCATGGAGCGTGCCTTGGCAGGCTGGCCTTGGGCCATGACAAAGGGTGGGAGGTCCGCAAATAAAAGCGAATTCATGGCGGTGAAACTGTGCGCACCTAAACGGCAAAACTGGTGCACCACGGTAAATCCACCCAAAATCACCCAGTCACCGACCACCACGTGCCCGGCCAGCTGGGTGTTGTTGGCGAAAATAGTGTGGTTGCCCACTTGGCAGTCATGGGCCAAGTGAACATAGGCCATGATCCAGTTGTCATCGCCTACCCGTGTCACCCCCAAATCGCCCGGGGAGCCGATGTTGAAAGTACAAAATTCGCGAATGGTGTTGCGATCACCGATCACCAATTCGCAGGGTTCGCCCGCATATTTTTTGTCCTGGGGAATGGCACCCAATGAGCTGAACTGGAAAATACGGTTGTCAGCGCCAATCGTGGTGTGACCTTCGATCACGCAGTGGCCCGCCACAGTGGTGCCTGGACCAATCTTCACATGCGGACCAATCAGGCTGTAGGGACCAATCGTCACGGTGCTGTCAATCTCAGCACCAGGATCAATGATGGCGGTGGAATGGATCCGCGACATGGGCATTGGCCTTAGGCGATTTTGCGCATGGTGCACATCAATTCAGCTTCCACAGCCAACTCGGTGCCCACTTTGGCGCGCGCTTTGAATTTGAAAATACCGGCCTTCATCCGGTCCAATTCCACTTCCAAAGTGAGTTGATCACCAGGCTCCACGGGTCGCTTGAAACGCGCACCATCGATACCGGCAAAGTAGTACACCGTTTTATCATCGGGTGTTTCACCCAAGGTATCGAAAGCCAATAAAGCAGCAGCTTGGGCCAGCGCCTCCAACATCAGAACACCCGGCATCACTGGGCGGTGGGGGAAATGACCGGTGAAAAATGGCTCGTTCATCGTGACGTTTTTCAACGCACGGATGCGAACGCCCTTTTCGATTTCCAGCACACGGTCAACCAGCAAAAATGGATAACGATGCGGCAGTTGCTTGAGTATTTCGTGAATATCCATCATATGGGTTGTTCCTTTTGATTTGACTGTTCCAAGGCCTTGAGCCTTTCGCGCAAGCGATACAACTGTTTGACACTGGCTGCATTTTTTTCCCATTGCGCGTTTTCATCGATGGGGAACAAACCGGTGTATTGGCCCGGCTTGAGAATCGAGCGGGTCACGACAGAGGCCGCTGAAATGTGCACACCATCGACCAAGGTCAAGTGACCCAAGACAACGGCACCGCCGCCCACAGTGCAATGCGCCCCAATGCGCGCACTGCCTGCCACACCAGCGCAACCGGCCATCGCCGTATGCGCACCGACGTGAACGTTATGACCAATTTGCACCAGATTGTCGAGCTTGACCCCGTCCTCCAGAACCGTATCTTCCAATGCGCCCCGGTCGATGCAACTGTTGGCACCGATTTCCACATCATTGCCTATACGCACTGCCCCGAGTTGCTCAATCTTTTCCCAAACACCCTGGTGCTGCGCAAAACCGAAACCGTCAGCGCCAATGACAACACCAGAGTGCAGGATGCAGCGATCACCCACAACGCAATCTTCGCCCACAGTGACACGCGATTTCAACTGTGAATGGGCACCGATGCGCGCACCACGCTCCACAACGCAAAGGGGTCCGATGATGGCGCTCGCATCAATCACCGCAGTAGGATCAACCACAGCGCTTGGATGAATACCTTTCATTGCAGCACTAGGCAAACTGCGTTTCCACAAACGGGTCAATCGGGCAAAGTACAGATAGGGATCAGGCGTCACAATGCACATCCCATGCTCTAAGGCTTGCGCCTCAAAAGTGGGGGAAACAATCACGCAGCCGGCCTGACTCGCCGCGAGTTGGGGTTGGTATTTCGGATGGCTGAGAAAACTGATCTGCTGCAGCGTGGCTGCTTCTAGCGGCGCCAAACCTTCAATGACAGCTTCAGGGTTGCCGTGCAGCACCCCGCCCAATGATTCAACGATCTGTCCAAGCCGCAACACCACGTGAATCAATCGAACCGCGCAAGCGATTTATTTAGGCACGGAAGCGTTAAGCGCCTTGATCACTTTTTCAGTGATGTCGTGCTTGGGATTGATGTAGACGGCCTCTTGAAAGACCACATCGTA